>NZ_JBMRBK010000091.1:0-137988 GCF_057351765.1 Trinickia sp.
CGCGTTGATCGCGCTGCATCGCAATCCGCAGCAGCTCGATTTGCTTAAGCGGCATCCGGAGAAAATGCCGAATGCCGTGCTCGAATGCACGCGTTATGACGGCTCCGTCCAGATGACCATGCGTACTGCCATGGAGGATGTCGAAATCGATGGCGAGATTGTGCAGCGTGGGACCATGGTGTTCCTGATGCTCGGGGCCGCCAACCGCGATCCGGCCCGGTTCGATGAACCCGATCGTCTCGATCTCGATCGGCAGCAGGGGCGCCCGCAAACATTCGGCGCCGGCATCCACCATTGCCTCGGATATCGCCTGGCGCTGATCGAACTCGAGTCCGCGCTCGGCGCATTGCTCGAGCGGCTACCGAATCTTCGACTACCTGATCTGGACCGGTTGAGCTGGAATCAACGCGGCAATCTGCGGGGGGTCAGTGCGCTTATCGCGGCGTGGTAGCGGCGATCTGACGGGCAAATGATTTATCGGATCGGAAAACATCTTTCGCTTTGCTACAATTTCGAAGGCAAACGAATCGGCCTTCGACGGGCTGCGTAACCAGTGAACGATACGAGCGATAAAGCGGCGCAGCCTTCAGTTGCGCGCAACAGGCAAACTGGCACGCTTGCGCAAACGCTACGGCGTTTGCGGACTCATGCGCATTTGACCCTGCAACAATTGAGCGAACGATCGTCGATTTCCGTTTCGACGCTGTCCAAGATCGAAAACGGGCAGCTCTCCCCGACTTACGAAAAAATCGCGGCGCTCGCGACCGGGCTCGGCGTCGACGTAAGCGACCTGTTCAATCAAACACCCAAACCGGTTCCGTTAGGACGACGAAGCATCACCAAAGCCGGTGGCGGGATCGTGCACGAAACGAATCAGTACGTGTACGAGGTGCTCAACGCAGATTTGGCCGACAAGCGTTTCGTGCCACTTTTTACGACGATTAAAGCACATAGCATCGGAGAATTCCGAAGCCTGCTGCGGCACGACGGCGAAGAATTCCTCTATGTACTGGAAGGAACGGTCATCGTGAACACCGAGTTTTATGCGCCCAGTACGTTGAACAAGGGGGATGCCATGTATTTCGACAGCACGATGGGGCACGCTTGCATATCGGGAAGCGACGAGGACGCGAAAGTCCTTTGGGTCTGTTCGCATGTCACACTGGACTAGTACTGGTTCCTGCGCAACGAGAATCCGCCGAGGGCGCGAGGCCCGCGGCAGCAATGCTCCGGCACCACCCACTCCGTGAAGCCGGTGGCGCCCAAGTCATTTGATGGTCTTCACTGAGGTCCATTTTCCGTCGACGACCTCATACAGCGTCGTAGACGGGTGGGTCAGCGCGCCCGATGCGGTGAATTGAATATCGCCGGTGATACCCGCATAGACCTGCTCGCGCAATTTCGGCAGAAAATCGGCCGGCTTTGTCGAATTGGCCGCCTGCATTGCCTTGACGGCGGCCCAGGTTGCATCGTAGGCGAACGGAGCGTACGAGAGCATGGGCGTACCGAATTTCCGCTGGTACTTCGCCTCGAATTCCTTGCCGCGTGCAAGCGCTGCGATCGGCGTGCCGTATTCCCACGCCATCGCACCTTGTGCATCGGCGCCGGCAACCTCGAGGAACGTCGGCTCAACGACGCCGCCGCCCCCCACGAACTGCGCGCGCATTCCGAGCTGCTTCATCTTTTTCTTCACCATCCCGGCCTGCGGGTTGAGCCCCGCAAAAAACACCAGGTCCGCATTCTGGCCTTTGATGTGCGTAAGCTGGGCGCTGAAGTCGACTGCCTTGTCGTTCGTGTATTGACGATCGACGATGTTGCCATGCGCAGCCGTCACGGCCTTGACGAACTCGTCCGCCTCGCCCTGCCCGAACGCGGTCCGGTCGTCGATGATGGCGATGCGTTTGGCCTTCGTGACATCGACCGCGTAGCGGCCCGCGGCGCCAGCGTTTTGCGCGTCGGTCGCAATGATGCTGAACACGTATTGGCTGCCCTGCTCGGTAATCGTCGGGTTCGTGGCGGCAGGCGTGATCATCGGAACGTGTGCGTTCGTATAGATCTTCGATGCGGGAATCGTCGTCCCCGAATTGAAATGCCCAATGACGACAGATACGCCCTTGTCCGCCAATTGCTGTGCGACTTGCACGCCCGTTCGCGGATCGGCCTGATCGTCCCCCGCCTCAACGGCGAGCTTGAGCGGCTTGCCCGCAACGATGATATTCGAGGCGTTGGCTTCGGCAACGGCCAATTTCACGGCGTTTTCGATGTCTTTGCCGTATGCCGCATTGTTTCCGGTCAGTGGCGCGGCAACACCGATACGCGTGACATCGTCAGCATGCGCGGGGCCTGTCATGACGAGTCCCACCGCCACCAAAATTGCATAGATCCGGCTGTTTTTTAGAACCGACATAGGTGTCTCCATTGGACTTTGTTGGAAGTAAGTGACTGGCCGAGCCCCTGCGGATTCATCGGGTCGGCCGGGTCGAGAGTGCGCTGCTCACGCACCGACGGATGCGTCATACGCGAGCGATGCAGCGGCAAGGTCTTCGAGCGCCGTTCCGACGGCCTTGAAAACCGTGATTTCGTCCGGGCTTTGCCGTCCCGCATGCTCGCGACGGCAAAGTTGTGCAAGCGTGGCCCGGATCGACGCTCTATCGAACGCTCCCGACTGCATTGGCGACAGCAGGTCTCCCGCTTTCATCAATGCCTCGTCGGTATCGACGAATACCGATGTGTCGACAAAACAATCGTCGTCCGATTCGCGCATCGCCGGCGTAAAGCCTCCGATGAGGTCGAGGTGCGTTCCCGCGCGCAACCACGAGCCTTTGATGAGCGGCTCCGTGGACAGCGTCGCACAAGAGACGATGTCGGCACGCCGGACGGCGGTTTCGAGATCGTCGGCCACTTGGGCGCAAAAACCTCGTTCGTTCAAACTGCCAGCGAGCGCTTCCGCGCTTTTCCTATTGATGTCCCACACCATCACTTCCGTGATTGGGCGCACCGCGGTATAAGCCTCCGGAATCAGCGAGCCCACCCGTCCCGAGCCGACCACGAGCAGCCGGGCCGAATCGCGCCGGCTGAGCCAACGCGCGGCGAGCGCGGAAGCCGCCGCCGTCCGTCGGGACGTAATCACGTCGCCGTCCAACATCGACAAAGGCACGCCCGTCGTCGCGTCGAGCAAGATGAACGTGGAGTGAAGCCCGGGCAGCGAGCGGCGACTATTGGACGGAAACACCGATACCGTCTTGATGCCGATGCGCCCGCCCGTTTGCCACGCGGGCATGAGCAGCAGTGTGCCGGGAGGATCGTCCGGCCCGCAATCGATCGTGTGATTGTGGCGAAGAGGCACGATACAGCCGTCGACGAACATGGCGTCGATTGCATCGATCAGGCGATCGAACGGAAGACGGCTGGCGGTTTGCGAAGAGTCGAGTATGAGCACGTCGAAAAATTCCAATGAGATCGATTGATGTGACGCTACGGATTCGCCGCTCGATTATCGTGATGTGAATCTCGAGGGGGAGAACGGCGCGAGATCGATGTCGGTCTTTCTGCCTTGAATAGCTTGGGCGACGAGACGGCCCGTCTGCGGCCCTAGTGTCAGGCCGAGGTGCCCGTGCCCGAATGCGAAAAAGCAATTGGGGTGATGCGCGGAAGGCCCGATCACCGGCACCGAGTCCGGCATTGACGGGCGAAAACCCAGCCACCGGTCTTCCACCGGTAGTTCCGCCAGCGCCGGCACGATGCTCCGAATGGCATTCAATGTGCGGTCGATGTTTCCATACGCCGGCGGCGCATCGAGTCCCGCAAATTCAACGCTGCTGGTCATCCGCAAACCGCGGTCGAGCTGGGAGAAGACCACGGACTTCTCATGCCAGAAGAGCGGGGACCGAAGCAAGGTGCTGTGCCCCGTGTCGAGCATGACGTGATAACCGCGCTCGGTATCGAGCGGCACGTGATCGCCGAGTTCAGCGGCAAGGGCCTTCGACCATGCGCCGCAGGCGAGTATGAAAGTGTCTCCCTCTATCGGCCCGTCGGATACGCAAACCGCCGATAACCGCCCATCCTTGAAAACGACCTCGCGGGCGCTATCGTGAATGAACTCCACGCCTTGCCTCGCACAGCCATCCGCGATGCGAGCGATATATTCGCCCGGGCTTTTCACTTGCTGACAATCGGTGAAGAGCGTCGCCTTCGCGAATACGCCCGCGAACCCTGGGGCGAGCGCGTCGATGTCCGAAGCGTCCAGCGGTTGCATCGTGACGCCCCAGTCCGCGAGTTCAGCACGCTCGTCCCCTTGGCTTCGATAAGCGTCGTCGGACTGATAGGCCTTGATCCATCCCGTCGGTGCCAGCAATTCAGTGGCTGAACACGCCGCGGCCAATTCGGCATGTGCATCGAGCGCTGTTTGCAAAACGGAGTTGAGCGCCGTTGCCGAGCGAAGGAACGGCTCGCGCGCGCTGGACCGCGCGAAGCGAATCAGCCACGGAATCACCACGGGAAGGTAGCGCCAGCGAATCTGCAACGGGCTGTCTCGCGAAAGCAGCAACGAGGGCAACTGCCGCAGCAAAGCCGGCGTGGCGAGCGGAAGCGTTTCGCAGACCGCCAGGATGCCGGCATTGCCGAAGCTGGCGCGCCGCGAGGCGATGTCCGGATCGATGACCTTGACGCGATAGCCGGCGCGCCTCGCGAAAAAAGCACAGCTGAGGCCGACGATCCCGCCCCCAATCACTATTACGGTCTTCTGATGTTCCATCGCATCCGCCCTCGGGACTGCAGGTTTAGCGAGAACTATACAGAAAATGTTTTGCCTTTCGTACTGGTATTTTTCCTATACGATAATTTACGAGCATACCGCCCGGTTGCGTCGAGCGTTCTTGGCGTCCGGGCCCAACCCAGAGCCGTCCCGACCCGCCCGAAGGCGGGCCCGGCGGCGCAGCTACCCGGTCAGAATTGATGCAGCATTCCGAGGCGGAGCATCAGTTGTCGCTTGGTGGTCGAGGCATCTGCAATCGAGAAATCGAAGATATCGGCATGCTGAGCATCGCCGGCGGCCTGCTGCAATGCCCCCATCGCGTACAAGGTGGTGCGCTTGGAGAGCGCATAGCTGCCCATCAACGAAAATTGATGGTATTTGGGCTTGCTGCCGTTGTAATTCACCCTGCCATCGGTATAGGCGTATGCCGCGCCCAACGTCGTGCTCGGCGTGAAGCTGTACTTGCCCCATACCTCGTAGTTGCTGAACGTCACGGAGCTCGTCGTGCCGTTCGCATCCTCGAATTTCGTGTTGGTATAGTCGATGCCCGCCGTTGCCGGGCCCAGCGTGTAGTTCGCACCCACGCCGATGATCCGCTCGTTGTGCGGGTGACCGACGTAGCTGAACGGACCGCTGGCGCCGATCGCGGCGCCCGTCGTGTTGCCGATGAAATCGCCGTCCGTGAAGAGGCTCGCCGGATTCTTCGCGTAGAAGTACGCCGCGCCCGCGTTGAAGCCGGCGTGCGCATAGCTCGCACCCACGCTCCACATGCCCGTCGTCCCCACGCCCGGGGCGTTCGAGTTGGTGAACGAATACATGCCGCCGAAAGTAAAGCCCGCGATCGAGGGGCTCGCATACTTGATCGCGTTGTCGACGCGGAACGAGTTATCCGTATTGTCGATATCGCCGCCCCGTACGAAAGGACCACCGAATTGGCCCACCGCCGTCACCGGCTGAACGTAGTCGACGACCGAGTCGTACTGGCGGCCGAGCGTCACCGTACCGAGCCCCTGCTTGGAAAGCCCGACATAGGCTTGCCGCCCGAACTCGCGGCCGCCCTGTCGCATCTGCCCGTTCTCCAGGCTGAACCCCGCTTCGAGCTTGAAGATCGCACTCAAGCCATTGCCCAGATCTTCGCTTCCTTTCAGGCCCCAGCGGCTGCCGTACATGCCGTCGAAAGTCCCATCGCGCATGCGCCAGAGCGAATGACCCCCGCTGTTGTTCACATAGTCGATGCCCTCATCGATGACACCGTAAAGCGTCACCGAGGATTGCGCGGCGGCCATGCCCGGCAAACACCCCAATCCCGCGCAGATACTACTTAGGACTACTAATTTATTCATACGAATCGATTTCATCGAAGTCTCCAAGTTCTCCACCATTTTTTTGCTGAACCTCTACGACACTACAGATACCGCCACTTCTCTTTTTGCCGACGCCGATCGACGCGCCCCGCGTCCCGGCGTCCCGATCAAACAGCCATGCACAGATATTTGATGACGATGTAGTCGTCGATGCCGTAGTGCGACCCCTCACGGCCGAGCCCCGATTGCTTCACGCCGCCGAACGGCGCGACTTCGTTCGAAATCAGGCCCGTGTTGATACCGACCATCCCGTATTCGAGCGCCTCGGCCACGCGCCAGACTCGGCCGATATCGCGGCTGTAGAAATAGGCGGCAAGACCGAACTCCGTATCGTTGGCCAGGCGTACGACTTCGTCATCGGATGAAAACCGGAAGAGCGGCGCGAGCGGCCCGAACGTCTCCTCTTTCGCCACGGCCATCCCTGCAGCCACATCGGTCAACACCGTCGGCTCGAAGAAGCCATGACCGAGCGAGTGCCGTTTGCCGCCGGTAACAAGGCGCGCGCCCTTGGCGAGCGCGTCCGCGATATGGGACTCCACCTTCTCGAGCGCTGCCTCGTTGATCAACGGACCGAGCGCGACGCCGCTTTCCGTCCCGCGTCCGACCTTCAGGTTGTTGACCGCGGTTGCGAGCTTGTCCGTGAATGCGTCGTAGACACGCTCATGCACATAAAAGCGATTGGTGCAGACGCAGGTCTGTCCGTTGTTGCGGTATTTCGACGCGATTGCACCCTCGACGGCGGCGTCGAGATCGGCGTCGTCGAATACGATGAACGGTGCGTTCCCGCCAAGTTCGAGCGTGACTTTCTTCACGGTCGGCGCGCTCTGTGCCATCAGCAACCGCCCCACGGCCGTGGAACCGGTGAACGACAGCTTCCGAACGATGGGGTTGCGCGTCATCTCGGCGCCAATCGCCTTCGGCTCGCCGGTGACGACGCTCAGCACGCCCTTGGGCAGGCCGGCGCGCTCGGCGAGTACCGCCATGGCGAGCGCCGAAAAAGGCGTCGCCTCCGCCGGCTTGACGACGATCGGACACCCCGCCGCGAGCGCGGGCCCGACCTTGCGCGTGATCATCGCGGCAGGGAAGTTCCAGGGCGTAATGGCGGCACACACACCGATGGGCTCCTTCACGACGACGAGACGCTTGTCGGCAGCAGGCGTAGCCAGCGTGTCGCCGGCCACGCGCTTGCCCTCTTCCGCAAACCATTCGAGAAACGAAGCCGCATAGGCAATCTCGCCTTTGGCCTCGGCCAGCGGCTTGCCCTGTTCTGTCGTCAGAATCAGCGCGAGGTCGTCGCTGTGCTCGATCATGAGTTCGTACCAGCGGCGCAGCACGACCGCACGCTCTTTGGCCGTTTTCTTTCGCCAGCCGTCCCATGCCGCCTGAGCGGCGTCGATCGCGCGTGCCGTTTCTGCCGCACCCATGTTCGGAACCGTACCCAGCGAGCCGCCCGTTGCGGGATCGAACACCTCCAATGCCCCGCCCGAATCGGCCGCCCGCCATTCGCCCGCCACGTAGGCCTGATGCCGCAGCAGCGAGACATCCTTCAACGCTTCCTTCAGTTCCATGAATGGTTCCTATCCTTCGCACAAGAGTTGTTCGTGGCCCTGCCGCAACAGCTGCTCGGCGATGGCGGCCACACGCGCCACATGGGCCATCGCCGCATCGCGAGCGCGCTGCGGGTCGCGTGAGCGGATCGCTTCGAGTATCCGATTCATTTCCTCCACGGCCTGCCGGCCGCGGTCGTCGGAGGCGATCGTCATCGCACGCAAGCGGTTGATCCGCGCATTCAACGTCTGCACGATTTCCCACGCGACCGTTCGGTCGCCGCCATGAAACATTTCTTCGTAGAACGTCGTGGTGAATTCGCGCACCGCCGCATAGTCATGGCTCTCGAACGCCCGCCCGATGTTCGCGATGCACTGCGCGAGCCGCGATGTCACGCCCTCATCGGCATGCCGTGCGCATTCCATCGCGGCGTCGCCTTCCAGCAGCGCGCGAATCTCGTAGATTTGCGCCGCCGTGTCCGAATCGAGCATGGCAACGATCGGTCCTTGATTCGGAATCGAGTCGACGAGCCCCTCGGCCTCCAGATGCCGCAGCACCTCTCGCACCACCGTGCGGCTCACACCGAGCTCCTCGCACAGCGAGCGCTCGACGAGCCGCTCGCCAGGCACGAAGTGCGCATCGAGGATCGCGGTGCGTATCTTTTTCAGCGCGAGTTCGCGCAGCGTCGTGGTCCGCCGCTCGACTTTCAGCGAAGGAAGCGCGTCACTCATTCCATTCACGCCTGCGCAAACAGCCGAACATCGCGCGCCTCCCAATCGACGAGCGCTCGATTGCCGATCGACAATCCAAGCTCATGACGGTGGCTCGCGGGCATCCGAATGGATATCTCCTGCTGCCACGGCGTCGCCACCGCGTAGTGCATCGCATCGCCGAGATAGGTGATGTCGCGTACCGTTACCGGCAACCCCGCCGCTGCGTCAGGGCTTTGCAGCGCGCGAATGCGCATTTGCTCGGGGCGGATCATCAACGTACCTTCCTCGCCCGCCGCTAGCCGGTGCCCGACGCTGCCGGCCGTCACCGCATGGCCGTTCGGGAATACGCCGCTTGCACTGCTGTCGCCTGTCGACGTTACGCGCACCGGCAGGAAATTCGAGTTGCCGATGAAACCTGCGACGAAACGCGATGCGGGGTTGGCATACAGCTCCTCGCCGGTACCGACCTGCTCGATTCGCCCTTTGTCGAATACCGCGATACGGTCGGAAAGACGCAGCGCCTCCTCCTGGTCGTGCGTCACGTAAAGAATCGTGACGCCCGTCTCCTGGTGGATGCGGCGCAGTTCGAGTTGAATCTCCTCGCGCAGCTTCTTGTCCAGTGCGGAGAGCGGCTCGTCCATCAGCAGCACGGGCGGGTCGTACGCCAGCGCCCGCGCAATCGCGACGCGTTGCTGTTGACCGCCGGACAGTTGCGCAGGCATGCGGTCGCGACACTCCGACAGATGCACGAGCTGGAGCATCTGATCGATCTTCGCTTTCACCTCGCGCTCGGGGCGGCCGCGTACGCGCAACGGGAACGCGACGTTCTCGCCCACGCTCAAATGCGGAAACAGCGTATAGCGCTGAAACACCATGCCGATATTGCGCTTGTTCGGCGCAACGGACAGCAACGGCTTGCCGTCGAGCAGCACGCGGCCCTCGCTCGGCTCCTGGAAGCCCGCGACGATGTAGAGCGTCGTGCTCTTGCCCGAGCCCGAGGGCCCGAGAAACGTCATGAATTCGCCCTTGCGCACATCGAGCGAGACTTGATCGATGGCGACGACATCGTCGTACGTTTTACGCAGGCGCTGGATTTGCAAGAATGCAGCAGTCATGGCTCATCCACCTCTTTATCGGGCGCGGCGCACTACCGCGCCCGCCAACATCAATACCGTCGTCAGACCGACGAGCAGCGAAGACGCCGCTGCCACGACCGGTGTCAGGTCCTGTCGCAACGTGGTCCAGATTCGCACCGGCAGCGTCTGCAACGTGGGGCTCGCCATGAAGATCGAAACGACCACCTCATCCCACGATGCGAGGAACGAGAAGATCGCGGCGGCGAAAAGACCGAGTTTGATCGCCGGCAACGTCACGCGCAGCTTCACTTCGAGCGGCGATGCGCCGCAGATCAGTGCGGCATCTTCGAGCGCCGTATCGAAGCTCGCGAGCGAATTGCCGATCGAAATGATCGAGAACGGCAGCGCGATGATCAAATGACCGATCACGAAACCCGTCATCGTGCCGTTCAGCCCGATGCGCAACGTGAATGCGTACAACGCCACTGCGAGGACGACGACGGGCAGCACCATCGGCGTGAGAAAGAACGCCTGCAGTGCACCCCGCCCACGAAACTTGCCGCGTACCAGCGCAAGCGAGGCGAGCAAACCGATGGCAACGGACAGCGCCGTCACGATGACTGCCAGCTCCGCGCTCGTCAGCAGCGAACTGAGCCACCCTGCGTCGGTGAAGAGCTGGCGATACCACTGCAAGGTCCAGCCTGGCGGTGGAAAGATCAGCCATTGAGAATCGCCGAACGACAACGCGACGATGAACGCGATGGGCAGCAGCAAAAAGATGGCGACTGCTCCGCCGATGGCCGTCAATACCCAGCGCAGTGCGCCCAGGCGGTCGAAATCTAGAAGCATGTCATTCTCCCAGTCCCGCGCGTGCACCGCCTGTAAAGCGCAGTTGCAGCCCGTAAAGCCCGAGCGTCACCGCAAGCAGCACCAGTGCCGCAGCACCGGCAAGCCCCCAGTTCAGCAGTTCCTGCACGAGTTGCGCGATGAGCTCCGCCAGCATCATGTACGAGGGTCCGCCCAGTAGCGCCGGCGTGACGAAATAGCCGAGCGCCATGACGAACACCATCAGAGCCCCCGATGCAACGCCCGGCATCGCGAGCGGCACCAGTACGCGCCAGAACGCCTGCCAGCGGCTCGCACCGCAGATCGCCGCCGCGCGCAGCGTCGACGCATCGATACTGCGCAACGTGGCATGCAGCGGCATGACGAGGAACGGCAGCATGATGTAGGTCATGCCGATCGTCACGCCGATCAGGTTGTTGACCAGCGCAAGCGGCTCGCTGATCAACCCGAGTGCCATCAGCACCCGGTTGATCGGCCCCGTCGCTTGCAGCAGCACCATCCATGCGAACGTGCGCGCAAGCAGATTGGTCCACATCGAGAGCAGCAAAATGGCGAACAGCACCGAGCTCACCCTGCGCGGCGCGATGGCCAGCAACCACGCAGTCGGGAATCCGATCGCGACAGTCACCACGGTCACCACCGTCGCAACGAGGAACGTATTGCCGAATACGCGCAGGTACGTCGTCGAACCGAGGAGCTGCGCGTAGTTGTGCAGACCGGGAGTCGGTTCGAGCACGCTGCGCAACAGCAGAGACAGCACCGGCAGCAAAAAGAAAATCACGAGCAGCAGCAGCGCAGGCATCAGCAGACGGAGGCTGCGCCAATCGCGCCGCCGACGCGTGGGCGTCGTCGCCGGATGCGCAACGGTACTCAAAACGTCAGGCATGTTGACTCCCAATCGAGACTTCCAAGCGCTCGCGCAGGCTTACTTCGATTGCCATGCGTACCATCGCTTGGCAATGGCGTCGCGGTTCTCGGCCCAGTACTTCATATCGAGATCGATCTGCGAGGACTTGTACTGGTCCGGCAGCGTCTTGGCGACGGCGGCGGGCATCAACGCGGGCGCTTTCACGTTGATCGGCGCGTAGCCCGTATCCGCCGCGAACTTGGCCTGCGCCTGAGCGCTCGTCGCGGCGGCGAGGTACTTCATCGCCTCGGCACGATGCTTGGCGCCTTTCGGGATCACGAGCATGTCGGCAGCCGTCAGGTTCTGATTCCACGAGATGCCGACGGGTACGCCCGTCTGTTCGAGCGCATGCAGGCGACCGTTCCAGAACATGCCGATGGGCGCCTCCCCGGATGCGAGCAACTGCTGCGACTGCGCGCCGCCGCTCCACCAGACGATGCTGCTCTTGATCGTGTCGAGCTTCTTGAACGCGCGGTCGAGATCGAGCGGATAGAGCTTGTTCGGCGGCACGCCATCGGCAAGCAACGCAATTTCGAGCACGCCCGGAGCGGACCATTTATAAAGCGTGCGCTTGCCGGGGAAGCGCTTCGTATCGAACAGATCGGCCCACGTGGACGGTTGGACCCCCGTGAACTTCGACTTGTTGTAGCCGAGCACGAACGAATAGTAGAAACTCCCGACGGCGTCCGGGGAGGTAAAGCGCGGATCGAGATCGTCTTTCTTGACGACGGAAAAGTCGATCGGCTCGATGAGCCCCGCTTTTTGCGCGGCATAGGCGAAATCGCCTTCCACGTCGACAACGTCCCAGTTCACGTTGCCGCTATCGACCATTGCCTTGAGCTTGCCATAGTCGGTGGGACCGTCCATCAGCACGTTGATGCCCGTGGCCTTCGTGAACGGCTGCGCCCAGTCCTTTTCCTGGGAGGACTGCGTCGTGCCGCCCCAGCTCGTGAATACGATCGGGTCGGCCGCACGCACGCTGGCCGTCATGAGGGTCGCCGCGCATGCGATCGTCGCTGCCGTGAAAAAAACGCTCCTGCTGCTCATGCTTGTCTCCTGTCGAATGGAGCGAGTGCTGGAGCACTGACTCCGATCCCATAGTTTTTGAATCGTCTAACCGCGATACCGCCAAATCCCATCGACGCTCATTGAAGCGGCGAGAAAGACGCCGGCTTCATGATCTTGCTTTCCATCTCTTCCATCAGCGCCTGAATCTTCGGCGCGAAGGCGCGCCAGGCCGCGTCCTCCGCGAGCGCAGCCCGCCGGCGTTCACGTTCGTCCAGGCTCGGGTACGCCCAGATGTGAACGATCTGATTCAGCGGTCCGATCTCCGAGTAGAAATAGCCGACCAATTGGCCTAGATAGCGCCTCTGCAGTTCGATGCCCTCCTCCTCGACGAGCTTCAGATAAGCAGGCACGGCTCCCGTCTTGATGCGATACGTGCGAACTTCATAAAACATGCGTTTCTCCCCCTTTCTCTCAACGCATCACGAACGGATCGGCGATCGGCTCGTCCGACGTGCGAATCCAGACCGACTTCGTACGCGTGTACTCGAGCACGGCTTCGAGGCCGCCCTCGCGTCCGAGACCGCTGAGGCCATATCCGCCGAACGGCACGATCGGTGACACCGCGCGGTATGTATTGACCCATACGATGCCCGCGCGCAACGCGCGGGTCAGCCGATGCGCGCGCGTGAGGTCCCGCGTGAACACACCCGATGCGAGCCCATAGCGCGTATCGTTCGCGAGCGCAATGGCTTCGGCTTCGGTATCGAACGTCACGACGCTGAGCACCGGGCCGAAGAGTTCTTCCATGACGCTGGGCACCTGCGCATGCGGACAATCGACGATCGTCGGCAGAAAGTAGTGGCCATCGTCGAAACCCACCGGCCGCGAGCCCCCGACTACGACGCGGCCGCCGGCCTCGACGCTCGCGAGCAATACTTGCTCGATGTGGTCCAGTTGCCGACGCGTCGCGAGCGGTCCCATCTCGGTTGCCGTATCCAGCGGGTCGCCGATCCGGATCGCGCGTGCGCGAGCGATCAAGCGCTCGACGAGCGCATCGTGAATGCCGCGTTGCACGACGAGGCGCGAACCGGCCACGCAGCTTTGCCCCGTCGCCGCGAAAATGCCTGCGACGACGGCATTGCAGGTGCTGTCGAGATCGGCATCGTCGAACACCAGCACGGGCGACTTGCCGCCCAGTTCGAGCGACATGGCCGCGAGGTTGTCGGCCGAATTGCGCACGACGTGGCGCGCGGTTTCCGGTCCACCCGTGAATGCGATGCGCGAGACGAGCGGATGGCTCGTCAGCGTGCGCCCACATTCATTGCCGAAGCCGGTCACGACGTTGACGACGCCATTTGGAAAGCCGGCTTCATGCACGAGCCGCGCAAATTCGAGCAACGGCGCCGGGCCGTCTTCGGACGCCTTGAGTACGACCGTGCAGCCGGCGGCGAGCGCGGGCCCGACCTTGACAGCCGAGAGGAACAGTTGCGAATTCCACGGAACGATCGCCGCGACGACGCCGACGGGCTCGCGCCGCAGCGTCACTTCCATATCGGGTTTATCGACGGGGAGCCAGGCGCCCTGAATCTTGTCGGCCACGCCGGCGTAGTAACGGTAGTACTCGGCGACGTAACCGATCTGGCTTCGCGTTTCGCGGATGATTTTGCCGGTGTCGCGCGTTTCGAGTTCTGCAAGGCGCGGCGCGTGCTGTTCGATCAGCTCGGCGAGCCGGTACAAAAGCTTGCCGCGCGCGCTCGCCGTGAGATTGGCCCATGCCGGATCATTGAGCGCACGATGCGCGGCATGCACCGCACGGTCCACGTCCTGCGCGCTCGCCGCCGGCATCTGCGCCCAGACGCGGCCGGACGACGGATCGATGCTGTCGAAATGCTCGGCGGCATCCTCGAACGCGCCGTCGATGTACTGCTGAAACCGTTGAGACATGTCGATCCGCTCCTTCAATGAAGTGGGCTGAAAGCGTCAGTCATTCAATCAGCGCACGCCGCCGAACGCGGGCATGACTTCGGAAATGAACAGCTCCAGCGACTTGCGCTTGCGCTCGAAGCTCATATGGCTATCGAGCCAGAAGCTGTATTGGTCGTAGCCCAGTTCCTCGTAGCGCTTCAACCGATCGATCACCTGACTCGGCTGCCCAATGACGAGATTCTTCCGTATCGCTTCGGGCGAGTACTGCGGGAACATCTCGACGTCGGCCTCCGTGAGCGGCTCGATGAATCCTTGCTCGATCGGGCGTTCGTTCTTGAACCACTTGCTGAAGTACCGATAAAAGCGCGCCAGGTCCTCCACTGCTGCATCGACTTCGGCAGCGTTCGCCCCGACGAACGTATGCATCAGCATCATGACCTTCGGGCGCGGCACCTCCGGATGCGCGGCGCACGCCGCATTGAAACGCTCCATCAGGCTCGCGACTTCGGCGTCGCCCGCCGCCAGCGATGTCACCTGCACGTTGCAGCCGTTCGCCACAGCGAATGCATGCGAGTTCGGATCGCGTGCGGCGAGCCACATCGGCGGATGCGGCTGCTGAATGGGGCGCGGAACCGGCGTTGTCGCGGGCCACGACCAGAATTCGCCGCGATGCGCGCAGTCGCCCTGGAAAAGCTTGCGCAAGGCCGGCACGAGCTCACGCATTCTCGCGCCGGCGCTCATCGCATCGAGCCCCGGCAAAAGGCGCTCGTATTCGAACGAATATGCCCCACGCGCAATGCCGAGGTCGAGCCGGCCGTTGCTCGCGACATCGACCATGCCCGCTTCACCCGCCAGCGCAATCGGATGCCAGAACGGCGCGATCACGGTGCCGGTGCCCAAACGGATGTGCTCGGTTTTCGCGGCGAGATACGACAGATTGACGAACGGATTCGGCGCGATCGTGAACTCCATCGCATGGTGCTCACCGATCCACGCTGTCTCGAACCCGCCGCGCTCGGCGATCTGCACGAGCTCGGTCAGCTGGTCGAACAGTTCGCGATGCGACGTCTTCGTGTCGTACCGCTCCATATGCAGGAACAACGAAAACTTCATGACTTGTCTCCTATCGCCTCGCAGCGATCCTTATCTGTAAGCCGATTCAGTGCGTCGGCGCGAGCGGTTGCACCGTACCCGCTTCCGTATCGCCAACGTAGATGCCGAACGCATCCTCGCTACGCTCGCGCACGTAGCGCTCGAGCATCGAACGCACGGCATCGTCGCGAAAAGCGTCCCACGGTATCTGCGTCAACGGCACGATGCGCATGGCACCGCCCGATTGCGGCACGATGTCGTTTTTCACGCGGCCACGGTAGTAGATCTGCACACCTGGGGTCGGGCCGCCTTTTGCCTCGAACACCGCGAAAAGGAAGTCCAGATGGGCTTTTAGACCGAGCTTTGCCAATACGCCCTGCAGACTGCGAGGATCGCTTTCCGGTTCGAGCTTGACGCCCGTCGGCAAACGCAAACCTTCCGGCGTATCGAGCAACACCAAACCGTCCCGGTGCTCGAGAATCGCTCCGACTCGTGCGCTCGGCCCCGCGGCGGCCAGAGCGTCGAGCGACAGACTGAAGTTCACATAGGCACCGCGGCAGTAACCGAGCGGCGACGACGCCGTGTGAAGGAAGTCGACGACGCGACCAATCAGAATGATGTGATCGCCCGCGTCGACGACATCGTGCGTCGCGCAATCGAAGCTCGCCGCCGCGCCGTCCATCACGGGCGCACCCGTGACACGGGCGTGCCATACCACTTGCGCGAACTTGTCCGGCGCCTTCGAGGCGAACACTCCGGATACGGCCTTCTGGTCCTCGGCGAGAACGCTCACCGCAAAATGGCGCGTCTGCGAAAACACCGCGTAGCTCGATGCCGTTTTCGCGATACAAACGAGAATCAGCGGGGGATCGAGCGACACCGACGTGAACGAGTTGGCGGTGAACCCGCGCGGAGAGCCGTCCGGCTGAACCGTCGTCACGACGGTGACACCCGTCACGAACGCACCGAGTGCGCGGCGAAATTCGGCGATATCGATCGCCTGGGCGTTGATCGACTCAGTCATTGCACCCTCCCCGGCCCATTGCGCCGATCGGCGGTCGCGCTTGCTTCGGAAGCGTCCCGCAGGAATTCGAGCAACCGTTCGTTCACTTGCGCCGGATCGGTCACGTTCATCATATGACGTTCATTCGCGATGATCTGGGCGCGGCCGAACGGCGCCGCAGCTGCCATCGCCAGCGACATCGCCGGATTCGAATTCGCGTCGCATTCCCCGGTCAGGAAAAGCGCGGGCACGGCAAGGCCGGCGAGCCGCCCGACGTGCGCGTCGTCCGACCGCGCGAATAGACGATAGGTGCGCGCATAGCCGACCGGGTCGACCGACAGCAATAACGCCCGCACGGCCTGCGCCGCTTTCGTCAGATGAGCCGGCACCGGATCGCCGAACCAGCGAGCGAGTGTGGCATCGATACCCGCATCCTGCGGCGCATCGCCGAGATTTGCTGCGCGGCTCATGACCGCTTCGCGTTGCCCGGGCGAGCGATCGTAGACAGCGTTCAGGGCGGCGACGCTGCGTGTACGCAACGGATGCGCGAGCGCGAATTCAATTGCGACGAGCGCGCCCATCGAGTGACCGACTATATGCGTGCGCTCGATCCGCAGTGCGTCGAGCAGCGCCTCGAGTTGCGACGCGTACTGGTCAAGCGTCGGCTCGGCCGTCGGCAACGCGCTGTCGCCATGGCCGAGCATGTCGTACGCGATGACCTGATAATGCGCGGTCAGCGCGTCGATCTGCGGCGCCCATACGCTGCGGTTCATGCCCACACCATGAATCAGCACCACCGTTTCGCACGCATCGCCGGTCTGCGGCGAATAAATGCTGTAGCTCGTATTCGCTGCGATGCCGCTCGTCGTGGCGCACTCGAGCGCACGTTCAATCTTCATTGGACTCGAGCTCCTTCAAGTCCTGATAGCGATCGCCGATGCGATGGTGCGGCCGTCCGCCAATGGAGGCGCCCAACGCGACGACGAGTTCGTCGTGCGCGGGGGCATCACAAATCGAGAATTGAACGGTCAGGTAGTGCGAACGCATACCTTCGTCATGCTTGTGCATCAGCGGAATCGAAATCGGGCAGTTGGGGCCGCCGCGCAGGTTCGTGAAGCTCAGGTAGCTCTTCGCTCCGACTGCCTGCCGGTAGTGGTTGCCGAATCGCAGCGTGTGGATCAGCGCCGAAGCGTGTTCGAGCTCGCCGGAAGTACCGACGACAGCCGCCTTGCCATAGCCTTCTACTGCGTCGCCAGATCCGGCGATGCGCAAAATCTCCGCCGTCAATAGCTCGCCGAGTTGCGGCGCGAGCGCTTGAATCTCCGGCTTCAAATCCTCGACGAAGCCTCGACCCGCCCACGGGTTGCGCAGTACAGCCGCAACACCAAATAACTTCAGCGGTCGAGCCGCCGTCTTGCCGCCTTCGATAAGCGTTTCTTCGATCGTGGTGACCACCTTGCGCACTTCGAGCTTCATAGCGTTCTCCTGCCGGGGCAAAGGCCCTGGGCGTCGTTGACTGAGATTATGGTATACCATCTTATGGCGTGAACGAGAGCACCGATATCATGGAATACCATGATATCGAGGCGCGATTCGGGAGCGGAGGGGTTGGCGTGGAACGCCGCCGGGCGGGGAAGTTAAGTAATAATACGGAATGCCAACGTGCCGCCGCGGGCTATCCGGTACGCAGCGCGCAGAAGACCGTCCACCCGTTACGCACCATGTCAGATCTGAAAATCGACCGAACGACCAAAACCCTGAGAGAGCTCACGCTCGACAAGCTGCGCGGCGCGATCGTCCAAGGCTACTTCAAGCCTGGCGCGCGCCTGGTCGAGCGAACGCTTTGTGAAGAACTCGGCGTGAGCCGGACCGTGGTGCGCGAAGTGCTTCGACACCTCGAAACCGAAGGCCTGGTCGAAATCGTTGCGCGGCACGGGCCGATCGTGGCAAGGCTCGATCCGAGCCAAGTGGGTGAGATCTACGAACTGCGGAGCCTGCTCGAGGCGCATGCGGCCGCCGCGTGCGCCGAGCGCGCCACACCTGCCCTCGTCGCGCGGCTGCGCGATACCCGCCGCATGATCGAAGCCGCATTCGCCTCGGGCGACGTTCCGCGCGTGCTCGAACACACCGAGCAGTTCTACGACGCGATGTTCGAAGGCGCCGGCAAGCTCGTATCGCTAAGCGTCGTCAAATCGCTGAATGCGCGGATCAATCGGCTCAGGGCATTGACCATCGCAACGCCGGGCCGCAAGGACGAATCGAATCGTGAAATGAACGCACTGCTCGACGCAATCGAACGCCGCGATGCGAAGGCCGCCTCGGCCGCATCGTGCGCGCATATCAAACGGGTGTCCGAGCTTGCCTTGAGCGCGCTCGCCCAACAGGAAGAAGCCAGCGCCTGACAAAAACAAAACGCCCCGGCCGAAGAACTCGCCGGGGCGCCGCTGGAGCCGTCGCAAGAACGGCTCCGCCAAGATTGCTCGATCAACGCTTATCGATCGGCTTCGCTTCGCGCGGGCCTTCACCGATGAAGAGCTGACGCGGACGACCGATCTTCTGTTCGGCCTCCGAAATCATTTCGTTCCACTGAGCGATCCAGCCGACCGTACGGGCCATTGCGAAGATGCAGGTGAACATCGACGTCGGGATGCCGAGCGCGCGCTGCACGATACCCGAATAGAAGTCGACGTTCGGGTAAAGCTTGCGCGAGACGAAGTATTCATCCTCGAGCGCGATCTTCTCGAGCTGCATCGCCAGCTTGAAGAGCGGATCGTCATGCAGGCCCAGCTCTTCGAGCACTTCGTGGCACGTCTCGCGCATCAGCTTCGCACGCGGGTCGTAGTTCTTGTAGACGCGGTGGCCGAAGCCCATCAGCTTCACGCCCGAATTCTTGTCCTTCACCTGCTTGATGAACTCGGGGATGTTGTCGGGCGAGCCGATTTGCTCGAGCATGTTCAGCGCGGCTTCGTTCGCGCCGCCATGCGCCGGGCCCCACAGACAAGCGATACCGGCCGCGATACATGCGAACGGGTTGGCACCGGAAGAACCTGCCAGACGCACCGTCGAAGTCGATGCATTCTGCTCGTGATCCGCATGGAGGATCAGGATCCGATCGAGCGCGCGCACCAGCACGTCGTTGATCTTGTACTCCTCGCACGGGTTCGAGAACATCATCCGCATGAAGTTCGCGCTGTACGAGAGGTCGTTCTTCGGATAGACGAACGGCTGACCGATGCTGTACTTGTAGGCCATGGCCACGAGCGTCGGCAGCTTGGCGATCATACGGATCGCCGATACGTCGCGATGATGCGGATTCGTGATGTCGAGCGAGTCGTGGTAGAACGCCGACAGCGCGCCAACCGATGCGACGAGAATCGACATCGGATGCGAGTCGCGACGGAACCCGCGGAAGAAGAACTGCATCTGCTCGTGCACCATCGTGTGACGCGTGACGGTGCCCACGAATTCGGCCTTCTGCGCCTTGGTCGGCAGCTCGCCTTTCAGCAGCAAATAGCATGTCTCGGGGAAATCCGCGACTTGCGCAAGCTCGTCGATCGGATAGCCGCGATAGAGCAGTTCGCCCTTGTCGCCGTCGATGTACGTAATGGCCGAATTGCACGATGCCGTCGACATGAAGCCCGGGTCGTACGTGAATTTGCCGGTCTGACCGTACAGTTTGCGGATGTCGATCACGTCGGGGCCCATCGTGCCCTTGTAAATCGGCAATTCGACGCTCGGCGAATTATCGCTGAACGATAGCGTGGCTTTAACATCTGACGGAGTCATGGCATCCTCAATCGAAGTTGGAACGGTTTTCCGATCATGCGCGCGCGGCGCCCCACAGCTGCGACGCTCACACAGCGCGCAAAAGCCCCAGCACCCGGACGACAGCCGGGTCGGAAAGTTCGCCTTCCGGTTCCTTGCGGGCGAGAAGCAAGTCCATCAGGTCGTTGTCGCTCAGCTCGAACAGGCGCGTCAAGGCACCCACGTCGTCGTCGCTGAGGCTCTGCTCGTAACGGCTGAAAAAACGCTCGAAGATAAGATCGTTTTCCAGCAGACCCCGCCGCGCGCGCCAGCGCAGGCGCGCGCGGCGCAACGGGTCGGATTGATGCGCGGTGTCTTCCATCTCAAACGGTACGACGGACCATCAATTCCTTGATCTTGCCGATCGCCTTCGTCGGATTGAGGCCCTTCGGGCACACGTCGACGCAGTTCATGATCGTATGGCAACGGAACAGACGGTACGGATCTTCCAGATTGTCGAGCCGCTCGCCCGTCGCCTCGTCGCGGCTGTCCGCAATGAAGCGGTACGCCTGCAAGAGCCCCGCCGGGCCGACGAACTTGTCCGGATTCCACCAGAAGCTCGGGCACGAGGTGGAGCAACTCGCACACAAGATACACTCATACAGCCCATCGAGTTCGTCACGTTCCTCAGGCGATTGCAGACGCTCTTTCTCGGGCGGCGGCGTGTCGTTGATGAGGTACGGCTTGATCGAGTGGTATTGATTGAAGAACTGCGTGAAATCGCAGATCAGATCGCGCACCACGGGCAGGCCGGGCAACGGGCGCAGCACGATCTTCTGCGGCAGGTCGTTCAGGTTGGTCAAGCACGCCAGACCGTTCTTGCCGTTGATGTTCATTGCGTCCGAGCCGCAGACGCCTTCGCGGCACGAGCGACGGAACGACAGCGTTTCGTCGACGGCCTTCAGCTTGACGAGCGCATCGAGCAGCATCCGCTCATGCTCGAGTTCGAGCTCGTACGTCTGCATGCGCGGCGCCGCATCCTTATCGGGGTCGTAGCGGTAGATTTCGAAAATTCGTTTTGCCATTTTCAGCTGTCCTTGGAATGGGCCGCGTTAGAACGTCCGCGCCTTCGGCGGCACCGATTCGACCGTCAGCGGCTTCATGTGCACCGGCTTGTAATCGAGGCGATCGCCTTCGCTGAACCACAGCGTATGCCGCAGCCAGTTGTCGTCGTCGCGGTGCTCGTAATCGCTTTGCGCGTGCGCGCCGCGGCTTTCCTTGCGGGCGTCGGCCGAGACTATCGTCGCGCGTGCCACTTCGATCAGATTGGCGAGCTCCAGTGCTTCGACGCGTGCCGTGTTGAACACCTTCGACTTGTCCTTCAGGTGCACATGATTGACGCGCTCGGCCAGCTCCTTGATCTTCTCGACGCCTTCGGCCAGCAGCTTCGAGGTGCGGAACACACCCGCGTGCGTTTGCATCGAGGTGCGGATGTCGCCGGCAATCGCCTGCGTATATTCGCCCGAGCTCGATTTGTCGAGCTTGTCGAGGCGGGCGAGCGCGAAGTCGGCGGCGTCGAGCGGCAGCGGCTTGTGCTCCTTGATGTCCTTGACGTGCTTGACGATATGGTTGCCGGCAGCACGGCCGAACACCACGAGATCGAGCAGCGAGTTCGTGCCCAGGCGGTTCGCGCCATGGACAGAGACGCACGAACATTCGCCCACGGCATAAAAGCCGTTGACCGGATCTTCGTGGCCGCGCGACGTACCGACGACCTGACCGTGGATGTTCGTCGGAATACCGCCCATCTGATAGTGGATGGTCGGCACGACGGGAATCGGCTCTTTGATGCAATCGACGTTGGCGAACTTCAGCGCGATCTCGCGGATCGACGGCAGACGCTTCATGATCGTCTCCGCACCGATGTGCGAGAGATCGAGCAGCACGTAGTCCTTGTTCGGGCCCACGCCGCGGCCTTCCTTGATCTCCTGGTCCATCGAGCGCGAGACGAAGTCGCGCGGCGCAAGGTCCTTGAGCGTCGGCGCGTAGCGCTCCATGAAGCGCTCGCCGTTGGCGTTGCGCAAGATACCGCCTTCGCCGCGCACGCCTTCCGTGATCAGCACGCCCGCGCCGGCCACGCCGGTAGGATGGAATTGCCAGAACTCCATGTCCTGCAGCGCGATGCCCGAGCGGGCCGCCATGCCGAGACCGTCGCCCGTGTTGATGAACGCGTTCGTCGATGCCGCGAAAATACGGCCCGCACCGCCCGTGGCGAACAGCGTGCACTTGCCTTCGAGGATATAGACGTCGCCCGTTTCCATCTCGAGCGCCGTCACGCCGAGCACGTCGCCATCGGCGTCGCGGATCAGATCGAGCGCCATCCATTCGACGAAGAACTGCGTCTTCGCGGCGACGTTTTGCTGATAGAGCGTATGCAGCAGCGCGTGACCGGTGCGGTCGGCGGCCGCGCAAGCGCGCTGCACGGGCTTTTCGCCGTAGTTCGCGGTATGGCCGCCGAACGGGCGCTGATAGATCGTGCCGTCCGCATTGCGGTCGAACGGCATGCCGAAGTGCTCCAGTTCGTAGACGGCATTCGGCGCTTCGCGACACATGAATTCGATCGCGTCCTGGTCGCCGAGCCAGTCGGAGCCCTTGATCGTGTCGTAGAAATGGTAGTGCCAGTTGTCTTCGCTCATGTTACCGAGCGATGCGCCGATGCCGCCTTGCGCGGCGACCGTATGCGAGCGCGTGGGGAACACCTTCGAAAGCACGCAGACCGACAGGCCCGCGCGCGCGAGTTGCAGCGAAGCGCGCATTCCCGAACCGCCCGCGCCCACGATGACCACGTCAAAGCGGCGACGCGGCAGAGAATTCTTGATTGCAGCCATTCTTTTACACTCTCCAGAGAATCTGCGCAGCGTAGCCCGCACACGCGAGCAGCCAAACGATCGTCAGCGCTTGCAGCGTGAGACGCACACCGGTGGGCTTCACGTAATCCATCCAGATGTCGCGCACGCCGACCCAGGCGTGATAGAAGAGCGAGAGCAGCGTGACGAAGGTCGCGAGCTTCATCCACTGCGTGGCGAAGATCGATGCCCAGCCCTCGTACGAGAAATCGCGCGCGCCGAAGAACCAGACGAGCAGGATGACGGTGTAGATCGCCATGATCGTGGCGGTGATGCGTTGCGCGAGCCAATCGCGCAAACCGTAATGCGCGCCTACGACAAGGCGCTTCGAGCCGATTCGATTATTGGCTGCCATTTCTCAGAATGCTCCGAACAGTTTGAGCGCGAAGGCGATCGTGAGGACCGACGAGACTGCGAACACAACGATGGAAGTGCGCTTGCCGCTCTCCTTCGAGACCGCATCGTGGTTCGTATCCATCAGCAAATGGCGGATACCGGCGCAGAAATGAAAGAGAAAAGCCCACGCGAGCACGAGTGTGATGAGCTTGACGAGGATGTTGGAGAGAAAGAGCTTGAAGACTTCGAAGCTCAGTTCGGAGGTGAGGCTTTGATCGAACAGGTAGAGCAGAAACGGAAGGAATACGAACAATAGCGCACCGCTCACGCGGTGCAGGATCGATACACGCCCCGCCAGAGGAAGACGATACGCCGTCAATATCTGACCGATGCCGATGTTCCGGAACTCCGGCCTCGGCTTTTTTACGGCTTCTGCCATACTAGACCCCTACTATGTAGTCACACTAACCCGCGATTTTAGCGCCTTTTCATACCGCGGCGCAGCGAAAAACCTCGAACCCTGTTGCGGCGGCCGCCCGCGCGGATGCGGCGCCGAGCCGAACATGTCCCGCGCAGCGCGGGTTTGGCAGCGCTTGGCCGCTCTTGGCATGGCCACCGCAGCGCCTCAGCTCAGATCGTTCTGATAGTAGTACCCGGTTGTGACATACCAACCGCGGCGCACTTCGACCGCGCGATCGCCGTACGTATAGGACACGCGTTCCACGGACAACAACGGAAATCCTGCCGGCACGCCGAGCAGTTCGGAAACCGGAGCCTCGGCCGCCACGGCGCGGATCTTCTCGGACGCGCGGATCATCCGCGTGCCGAACTCCGCTTCGAACATGGCGTAAAGCGGCCCCTTGTATTCGCTCAGCCGCTCGAACGTCAGGCCGCGAAACACGCCGCCGGGCAACCAGATTTCATCGAAAACCGTCGTCGCGCCGTCGAACTCGAGCAAGCGCCGGATCTGGACGACCGGATCGGACGGCTTCAATTCGAGTTGGCGCGCAATCTCGGCCGGCGCGCGCAAACGCCGACATTCGAGCAGCCGGCTCACGTGCGCGTGCTCGGCGCCGTCATCGGCCAGCAATCGCAGAAAGCGGAACTGCGCGCGCTCTTCGTTGTGCGTCGCAACGAACGTGCCCTTGCCCTGACGGCGCACGAGCAGATTGTCGGCCGCGAGTTCGTCGATGGCCTTGCGGACCGTCCCCTGGCTCACCTTGTAGCGCACCGCCAGCTCGACCTCGCTGGGGATGATCTCGCCGGGCTTCCATTCGCCGGACTCGAGACTCTGCGTGATAAGTGCCTTGATTTGCCGGTAAAGCGGGCTGAACGTCGGCGAAGTGGCGTTCCCGGCCGGCCCGTCTTCGGGTTGGCCGTTCTGATTCGCAGCGCTCGCCTGGTTCGCATTCATGCCGCGCATTTCAACATAAACGCGGCTCGCGCGTCCAGGTCTTCGTATCGATTCATGTGTCTTATATAAGACATAAGATAAGGTTGACTTTGCTCCACTGCGCTCCTACACTCCAGCGCGAACCGCGAGGCGCGCCGCGTATCGGCATACCGCTCGCCCAGAGCCGCTCGGCCTACACGCTTCGCGTAACGCGCATAAAATGGCGTTTTCCTAGTCAAAACGCACCAACGCATCGTCCTGGAGAGTTCTCAATGGCTAAGTCCGCTAAGCGCGTTGCCGTCACCGGCGCCGCAGGTCAAATCGGTTACTCGCTGCTCTTTCGCATCGCCAACGGCGATCTGCTCGGCAAGGACCAGCCCGTCATCCTGCAACTGCTCGATCTGCCGCAAGCGCAAGCCGCCGTCAAAGGCGTCGTAATGGAACTGGAAGACTGCGCGTTTCCGTTGCTCGCGGGCGTGGTCGTGACCGACGACCCGAAGGTCGCCTTCAAGGATGCCGACGTCGCGCTGCTCGTCGGCGCCCGCCCGCGCTCGAAGGGTATGGAGCGCAAGGACCTGCTTTCCGCGAACGCCGAAATCTTCACGGTGCAGGGACGTGCACTCAACGAAGCGGCAAGCCGCGACGTGAAGGTTCTCGTGGTCGGCAACCCGGCCAACACCAACGCCTATATCGCGATGAAGTCGGCACCCGATCTGCCGAAGAAGAACTTCACCGCCATGCTGCGCCTCGATCATAACCGTGCGCTCTCGCAACTGGCCGCCAAGTCGGGCAAGCCTGTGGCATCGATCGAAAAGCTCGCCGTGTGGGGCAATCACTCGCCGACGATGTACCCCGATTTCCGCTTCGCGACGGCCGAAGGCCAATCGCTCACCAAGCTGATCAACGACGACGAGTGGAACCGCAACGTCTTCATCCCGACCGTCGGCAAGCGCGGCGCGGCCATCATCGAGGCGCGCGGCCTGTCGTCGGCCGCCTCGGCGGCCAATGCGGCGATCGACCACGTGCGTGACTGGATTCTCGGTACGAACGGCAAATGGGTCACGATGGGCATCCCGTCGGACGGATCCTACGGCATCCCCGAAGACATCGTGTACGGCGTGCCCGTCACCTGCGAGAACGGCGAGTACAAGCGCGTCGAAGGCCTTGAAATCGACGCTTTCTCGCGCGAAAAGATGGACTTCACGCTCAACGAACTGCTCGAAGAGCGCGACGGCGTTCAGCATCTGCTCGGCTGATCGCGGTCGATGCCCGGCGCGCCGGTCCGGCCCGCAGCAGCGGGCGTGCAAAAACCGGTGCGCCGTGCCTGGGTAGTTCTTGCAGTGCGCGGCGCGCCGGCAGCATGCTTTGACAGACGCGCCGCCGCCCGCAAGACTTCGCAGTGGATTCGCGCGCGCTTTGGCTTTCATCCTTGCGTTCGAGCACGTACCCGCAGAGCCCGCCCGAATCCGCTCTTGTTCACGACGACTGACGCTTTGTGACGCCGAAGATGCGCGCCCTCTCCCCCGCCGAAGTGTTGTTTGACGGCGAAGCTCCGCCGAGCGTCCTGCCCGTTTGCGACCACTATGCGGGCAGCGAAAAGCTGATGCTCAAATCGCTCGCGCTGCAGGCCGAGCTCGGGCCGGTCTTCGATGTCACGCTCGATTGCGAGGATGGCGCGCAAGTCGGCCGCGAGGCCGAGCATGCCGAACTCGTGGCGTCGCTCATCGGCAGCGAGCACGATGCGTTCGGCCGCGTCGGCGTACGTATCCACGACTTCCATCATCCGCATTGGCGCGACGACGTGCGGCTCATCCTGCGCGCCGCGAAACGCGCGCCGGCCTACATCACGCTGCCGAAGATTCGCCATGTCGCCGATGCGGCCGAGATGTGCGCATTCATCGAGGCCACGCGGCGCGAGCTCGGCATCGCGTCGCCGATTCCGACGCAACTGCTGATCGAGACGCACGGTGCACTCGCGCATGTCTTCCAGCTGGCCGCGCTGCCCACCGTCGAGGCGCTGTCGTTCGGCCTCATGGATTTCGTCTCGGCGCATGACGGTGCCATTCCCGATACGGCCATGCGCTCGCCGGGACAGTTCGACCATCCGCTCGTGCGGCGCGCCAAGCTCGAAATTGCAGCGGCGTGCCATGCCCACGGACGCGTGCCTTCGCACAACGTGAGCACCGAGGTGCGCGATATGGGAATCGTCTCAGCCGATGCGGAGCGGGCACGCGACGAATTCGGCTACACGCGCATGTGGAGTATCCATCCCGCGCAAGTGCCGGTCATCGTCGCCGCGTTCGCGCCGCGCGACGAGGCCATCGCGCTCGCCGCCGAGATTCTGCTTGCAGCGCAGGCCGCGCAGTGGGGACCGACGCGTCACGGCGACACGCTGCATGACCGCGCGAGCTACCGCTACTACTGGTCGGTACTGCGCCGCGCGCAAGCGACGGGCAAAACGCTACCAATAGAAACAGCATCGTTTTTCGCGGGGCCGGCCAAATAGGAGAAAATAGCGACCGCCGTGTCTCAAAAGACCCGGCCACCTGGGGTCAGCACCCGTCCCAATTGACGGTGAATATCGACCCAGGGCCCGTTTCCGTCTCAAAGTTACTCGAAAGGTCTCGATTCCCATGAAGAAATTGCTGCTTGCTTCCCTCATCGGCACGCTGTCCGCCACGATGCTGCTGGTCAGCGCCGACGCGGCCGCCCAGACGAGCACCCATTCGGCCACGGTGAAGAAGCCGGCGCCGAAGCACCGCATCGTCAAACGCAAGCCGGGCGCCACGCCCGCGAAAGCCGATCCCATCGAAGAGGGCTCGGTCGAATGGTCGTGCGCTGAAAGCCAGCACTTCGAGCTCAAGGGCGACATGAAGCGCGACCAGATCGTCACCGTGCACTGGGGCACCAAGAACTACAAGCTGCCGCGCGAAACGACGACGACGGGTGCCGATCGCTTCCACGATGCCGCGACGGGCATGGACCTCGTCGTGATCCCGACGAAGGCCATGCTGTTCTCCGACAAGGACAGCGCGCGTCTCGCCGACGAGTGCAAGACCGCGTCGATGACGCAAGGCGAGCCGGCGCCCACGCAAAGCACCGCCATCCAGAAGTCGAACTGAGCGCCAGGGCGCCAGCCTTCCTCCATGTCCGCCGCGATCGAAAACGTCAGGCCAGAGCCCGATCAGGTGCTGGTCGACATCGTCGACTATGTCCTGAACACCGGGATCGACAGCGCGCTTGCGCTCGATACCGCGCGCAATTGTCTGCTCGATACGCTCGGCTGCGGACTGGAGGCGCTTTCCTATCCGGCCTGCACCAAATTGCTCGGGCCCATCGTGCCGGGCACGATCGTACCCAACGGGGCGAAGGTGCCCGGCACGCAGTTCCAGCTCGACCCGGTTCAGGCCGCCTTCAACATCGGCGCGATGATCCGGTGGCTGGATTTCAACGACACCTGGCTCGCCGCGGAATGGGGCCATCCCTCCGATAATCTCGGCGGCATTCTGGCCGTGGCCGATTGGCTCTCGCGTACCGCCGTCGCCGCCGGGCGGGCCCCGCTCGTCATGCGCGACGTGCTCGTCGCCATGGTGAAGGCCCACGAGATCCAGGGCGTCGTCGCGCTCGAAAACGCGTTCAACCGCGTCGGTCTCGATCACGTGCTGCTCGTCAAACTGGCATCGACAGCCGTGGTGGGCCAGATGCTCGGCCTGACGCGCGACGAATTGATCAACGCCGTCTCGCTCGTGTTCGTCGACGGTCACGCGCTGCGTACCTATCGGCACGCACCGAATACGGGCTCGCGCAAGTCGTGGGCCGCGGGCGACGCCACTTCGCGCGCCGTGCGGCTCGCGCTCATCGCCAGGACCGGCGAGATGGGTTACCCATCGGCACTGACCGCGAAGACCTGGGGCTTTTACGACGTCCTGTTCAAAGGCAACGCATTCCGGTTTCAGCGTCCGTACGGCTCGTACGTGATGGAGAACGTGCTGTTCAAGGTCGCGTTTCCGGCCGAATTCCATGCGCAGACCGCCGTCGAAGCGGCCATGACGTTACACGGGCGCCTGCGCTCGAGCGGCAAGCGTGTTGCCGACATCGCCAGGATCACGATCCGCACACATGAAGCGGCGCTTCGCATCATCGACAAAAAAGGTCCGCTCGCGAATCCGGCCGATCGCGATCACTGCATTCAGTACATGGTCGCCGTACCGCTCATTTTCGGGCGCCTGACGGCGGCCGATTACGAAGACGCGCTCGCGGCCGATCCCCGTATCGATGCGTTGCGCGCGAAGATCGAATGCGTCGAGGACCCGCAGTTCACGAAGGATTATCACGATCCCGACCAACGTTCGATCCCCAACGGGTTGACGATCGTCTTCGACGACGGTTCGGCGCTCGACGAAGTCGTCGTCGAATACCCGATCGGACACAAACGCCGCCGAGCCGAAGGCATCCCGCTGCTCGTCGAGAAGTTCAGGACGAATCTCGCGCGGCGGTTTCCCGGCAAACAGCAGCAAGCGATTCTCGACGTCTCGCTCGATCAGGCACGGCTCGAAGCCATGCCGGTTCACGAGTACGTCGACCTCTATGTGATTTAGCGCCAGGCATGCAATGGTTTCAACGTATCAACATCAGGTTTCAGAAACGTCATAACGTCATTTCCTCGCTCCAAACCTAGGAAAAACCATGGCCCATAACCTCCACAACACGCTCAAGGAATTCGATAGCGGAAGCGGCAAAGGCAAGTTCTATTCGCTGCCGGAACTCGGCCGCGCCCTGAACGTCGAGATCGATCGTCTGCCGATATCGATCCGTATCGTGCTCGAATCGGTGCTGCGCAATGTCGACGGCAAGAAAGTTTCCGAGGAGCACGTCGCGCAACTCGCCAATTGGAAGCCGAACGCCGCGCGCGTCGACGAAATCCCGTTCGTTGTCGCGCGTGTCGTGTTGCAGGACTTCACTGGCGTGCCGCTGCTCGCCGATATCGCCGCGATGCGTGGCGTGGCCAAGCGCACGGGCAAGGACCCGAAGGCGATCGAGCCGCTCGTGCCGGTCGATCTCGTCGTCGACCATTCCGTTCAGATCGATTATTACCGTCAGAAGGACGCGCTCGATCTGAACATGAAACTGGAATTCCAGCGCAATAACGAGCGCTATCAGTTCATGAAGTGGGGCATGCAGGCGTTCGATACGTTCAAGGTCGTGCCTCCGGGCGTCGGCATCGTGCACCAGGTCAACCTCGAATATCTCGCGCGCGGCGTTCACAAGAAGGCCGAGGGCGGCGATACCGTCTATTACCCCGACACGCTCGTCGGTACGGACAGCCACACCACGATGATCAACGGCATCGGCGTGGTGGGCTGGGGCGTCGGCGGGATCGAGGCCGAAGCCGGCATGCTTGGGCAGCCCGTGTATTTCCTGACGCCGGACGTTGTCGGCGTGGAACTCAAGGGCAAGCTGCGCGAAGGCGTGACCGCCACGGACCTCGTGCTCACGATCACCGAATTGCTGCGCAAGGAGAAGGTCGTCGGCAAGTTCGTCGAATTCTTTGGCGACGGCACCGCTTCACTGACGCTGCCGGATCGCGCGACGATCGGCAATATGGCGCCGGAGTATGGCGCGACGATGGGCTTTTTCCCCGTCGACGAAAAGACGATCGCCTATTTCAAGGGCACGGGCCGCACCGAGGCCGAAATCGCCGCATTCGAAAACTACTTCAAGGCCCAACAGCTCTTCGGCATTCCAAAGGCTGGCCAGATCGATTACACGAAGGTCGTGACGCTCGATCTCGCCACCGTTGCGCCGTCGCTCGCCGGTCCGAAGCGTCCGCAGGACCGCATTGAAATCGGCAACGTGAAATCGACGTTTGCCGAGCTGTTCTCGAAGCCTGTCGGCGAGAACGGCTTTGCGAAGAAGCCCGCCGACCTCGACGCGGCGTACAAGACGTCGAACGGTATTGCGTTGAAGAACGGCGACGTGCTGATCGCGGCGATCACCTCGTGCACGAATACGTCGAACCCGAGCGTGCTACTGGCGGCCGGCCTGCTTGCGAAAAAGGCCGTCGAAGCCGGCTTGACCGTTGCTCCGCACATCAAGACATCGCTCGCGCCGGGCTCGCGCATCGTCACCGAATATCTGACGAAGACCGGGCTCTTGCCCTACCTGTCGAAGCTCGGCTTCGAGTTGGCCGCGTACGGCTGCACAACGTGTATTGGTAATGCGGGCGATCTGACGCCGGAGCTCAACGAAGCGATTACGACGAACGATGTCGTGGCGGCAGCCGTGTTGTCGGGCAACCGCAACTTCGAGGCGCGCATTCACCCGAACATCCGCGCGAACTTCCTGGCATCGCCGCCGCTCGTGGTCGCTTATGCGATCGCCGGCACGATCACGCGCGATCTGATGACCGAGCCTGTCGGCAAGGGCACGGGCGGCAAGGACATCTATCTCGGCGATATCTGGCCGTCGAGCGAGGAAGTCAACGCGCTGCTCAAGTTTGCGCTCGACGCCGATGCCTTCCGCACCAATTACTCGCAATTGACGAAGGACGGCGACCTCTGGAGCAAGATCGAAGGCGAGGAAGGCCAGGTTTACGATTGGCCGAAGTCGACCTACATTGCGGAGCCGCCCTTCTTCGGCAGCGAGTTCTCGATGCAGCCGGCGAACTCGATTCCGGCCATCACGGGCGCGCGCGCCCTCGGCGTCTTCGGCGATTCGGTGACGACCGACCACATCAGCCCTGCCGGCTCGATCAAGGAAGACTCGCCGGCCGGCAAGTGGCTGAAGGCGAATGGCGTGCAAAAGGCCGACTTCAACAGCTACGGCTCGCGCCGCGGCAATCATGACGTCATGATGCGCGGCACGTTCGCGAATGTGCGGATCAAGAACCTCATGATTCCGCCGAAGGCTGACGGGACGCGCGTGGAAGGCGGCTTGACGATTCACCAGCCGAGCGGCGAGCAGCTCTCCATTTACGATGCGGCGATGAAGTACATCGACCAGGACACGCCGACTATCGTCTTTGCGGGCGAAGAGTACGGCACGGGCTCGTCGCGCGACTGGGCCGCCAAGGGCACCCAACTGCTGGGGGTGAAAGCTGTCGTTGCACGCAGCTTCGAGCGGATTCATCGCTCGAATCTCGTCGGCATGGGTGTGCTTCCGCTGCAGTTCAAGGGATCGGACAGCGTGCAATCGCTCGGCATCACGGGCGAAGAGACGTACGATATCGAGGGTCTCGGAGCCGACTTCAAGCCGCAGCAGGAGGTCACGCTCGTCATCCATGGCAAGGATGGCAAGACGCAGCGCGTGCCGGTGTTGTTGCGCATCGATACGCCGATCGAAGTCGACTACTACAAGCACGGCGGGATTCTGCCGTACGTGCTGCGCTCGTTGCTGGCGGCGTAACCTTCGCAACGTTGTCCGCAGGCGCCGCGCCCGGTCCGGGCGCGGCGATATGTGTCCATGACAAAACTTTCATCACCGAGCGCACCGCTCTTCGGCGTACCCCATGCGCGCGAAGCGGTTCGCGCGCTGCGACCTTCGCAAATCCGCGAGGTGGCCAACGCAGGCTTCGGAAATCCGGACGTCTTGCCGTTCTGGTTCGGAGAGTCGGATCGCGCCACGCCACGATTCATCCGCGATGCGGCGTGCGCCGCGCTGGCTGCCGGCGATACCTTTTACACGCACAACCTCGGTATCGCGCCATTGCGCGAGGCAATAGCTCGCCACGTATCGGCCTGGCATGGTCCGACCGATGCTGGCCATGTTGCGGTCACGAGCGCCGGCGTCAACGCGCTGATGCTCGCATCGCAACTCGTCGTCGGCGCGGGCGACAAGGTCGTCGCGGTCACGCCGCTGTGGCCGAACATCGTCGAAATGCCGAAAATTCTGGGCGCTTGCGTCGAGACGGTGTCGCTCGAGTACGGCGCAAACGGTTGGCAGCTCGACGTCGATCGCCTCATCGGAGCACTGACGCCCGATACGCGCCTCGTCATCATCAATGCACCCAACAACCCCTCGGGCTGGGTGATGCCGCGCGAGCAGCAGCAAGCGGTGCTCGACCACTGCCGGCGGCACGGAATCTGGATCGTCGCCGATGAAGTCTATGAGCGTCTCTATTACGACGACGCTCGTGAGGACGTCTGTGCGCCGTCTTTTCTCGATCTGGCGTCGCGGGACGAGCGGGTCATCTGCGTGAACTCGTTTTCGAAGGCTTATCTGATGACCGGGTGGCGCCTCGGCTGGCTCGTCGCCCCGGCATCGCTGATGGACGACCTCGCGAAGCTCATCGAGTACAACACGTCGTGCGCGCCGGCGTTCGTGCAACAGGCAGGGATCGCTGCCCTGGGCGACGATGGGCAGACCCCTCGTACGCTCGTACGCGCGTTGCGCGCGTCGCGCGATCATCTCGTTGCGGCGCTGCGGGCTCTGCCCGGTATCGATGCCGCGTCGCCGCCCGGCGCCATGTATGTCTTTTTCTCCATGCCGGGCGCGAAGGAGAGCCTTGCACTATGCAAAGCACTGGTACGCGAGGCGGGGCTCGGTCTCGCGCCGGGAAGCGCGTTCGGGCCCGAAGGCGAAGGATTCGTGCGCTGGTGCTACGCGTGCGATGTAGAGCGGATCGACGCGGGGATTGCTCGCCTGAGAAGATTCCTCGAATCGCACCGGTGACGGCGGTCGTGCGTCAATAGTTTTGAACATACGGAAACTATTGACGCGGGCACCGAGATGAACTCTAAGTTTACATATCCGCAAAACTTCGCCTCGGTACCGCGTGCAAACCTGCGCCGCATGCGCCGAATCAATGACCGCGCACTCGTTCGAGAAGCGAGGCACTCGCATACCCATCGGCGGGCAGTCCGTTCTTTGCCTGAAAGGCGCGAATGGCCGCACGCGTAGCCGGCCCCAGCATACCGTCCACCGTGCCCGCGTCGTAACCTTGCTGCCCGAGCAAAGTTTGAAGCAGCGTCAGACCGGGACGGTCAAGCGGCGGATCGTCCTTCGGCCATGTGCCGCGCACCTGCCCCTGCCCGTCGAAACGCTGAGCAAGCAGCGTCACGGCGAGCGCGTAGGACGTCGAGTTGTTGTAGCCGAGAATCGCGCGGAAGCTGTCGAACACGAGAAATGCCGGGCCTTTATACCCTGCCGGCAAGAGCACCGATGCTCGCTCGTCTTCGCGTAACGACGACGGTGAACTGCCAATGGGGCGCACGCCCGCACGAGTCCACTCGCCTACCGTCTTTTTGATGCCGAGGTCGGCCTGCGCATAATCGAAGCCGTCGCCAAGTGTGACTTCCAATGCGATGGGCTCGCCGGCTTGCCAGCCGAGCGATTGCAAGAGATTGGCCGTTGACGCCAATGCATCTCCGCTGGACGTCCAGATATCGCGCTTGCCGTTGCCGTCGAAATCGACTGCGTAGCGGTTGTAAGTCGACGGGATGAATTGCGTCTGCCCCATTGCGCCAGCCCACGAGCCCAACATCTGGCCTGGCGTCACATCCCCGTGCTGGAGAATTTTCAGCGCAGAGATCAATTCTGTTTGAGCGAAGGCACGCCGGCGTCCGTCGTACGCCAGCGTGGCGAGCGATCTGATGACTTGCAGATCTCCCATCTGCTGACCGTAGTTGCTTTCGATTCCCCAGATTGCGGTAAGAATTCGTGGCGGCGGCGCATAACGCGAAGACACTGCCGCCAGCGTCGAAATATTGGCCGCCAACGCGTCGCGCCCGCGCTGTACTCGCGGAGCCGATAGTACGTTGTCCAAATAGTCCCAGATGGGCGTGACGAACTCGGGCTGCGCCTGATCCCGTGCGATCACCGCTGGATCTGGAGCGACATCGGCGAACGCACGGTCGAACGTTTGCTCTGTAATGCCGGCCGCAATCGCATCCTTGCGGAACTGCGCCTTCCAGTTATCGAAGGCCGCCGGGTCTACGGGTGCCTGCTCGGGAGCGGATGCGGGCATGGCCGACCTGGCCGGCGCAGCGGGCGCGGCTTGTGCGAAGGCGCCGGCCGGAAGGCAGGCGAAAAGCAACGCGGCACAGAGCGGCGCGCGGCGCGGAATACGTCTTTGTCGGGGTGTGCGGATCATGTCGTTCGAATGGGCGGGCGCCGTTCGGGCGCAATCGGATCGATTCTGAGGCCCTCGTTTGGCCGCAAGGTTCCCGCAATGCTGCCAGAAATGACGTGATCGAGGTACGGCGGCTCGCGTCGATAGGGCGACTCGATGCTCTTCCGGTTACGCCACCGCCCGCGCCGCGTTCCTCCCCCTCAACCATTCGAGCACGAGCAGCAGACACGTCGAGAACACGATCAGAATCGTGGCAAGCGCGGCTATCGTCGGCGTGATGTTCTCGCGGATACCAGTAAACATCTGCCGCGGCAGCGTGGTCTGATCCGCCCCGGCCAAAAACAGCGTCACCACGACTTCATCGAACGAAGTCGCAAACGCAAACAGCGCACCGGATATCACCCCAGGTGCAATCACGGGCAGCGTAATCCGAAAGAAGGTCCGCGTCGGATTGGCGCCCAGCGATAGGCTCGCCCGCACGAGATTCCCGTCGAAGCCCTGCAACGTCGCCCCGACTGTCGTCACGACAAACGGCACGCCCAGCGCGGCATGCGCCATGATGAGCCCCGCATAGGTGTTCGCCAGCCCGAGCGGGGCAAAGAACAAATACATGCCGACACCGACCACGATCACCGGCACGATCATCGGCGAAATCAAAATCGCCATCAGCACGGCCTTGCCGCGAAAATTCGCCTTGGCCAAACCGAGCGCCGCGAGCGTGCCAAGAACCGTTGCGAGGAGCGTCGCCGACGGCGCGACGATAAAGCTGTTCTTGGCCGCCTGCTGCCATTCGCCCGACGTCACGAGATTGACGTACCAGCGCATCGACCAGCTCGGAATCGGATAGACCAGAAACGTGCTCGACGAAAATGAAAGCGGCACGATGGCGAGCACCGGCAACACCAGATAAAGCAATGTAAGCGCGGCCAGGCCACGTAGCCCGAAGTACCAAATGCGCTCGATGAGCGACGTATGCGGCGCAAACATCGGTTTGGCGAATCTCATGTTCAGCTCCGTTCCCGTTACCCGTCAACGGGAAACCAAATCAAAGGCTCGGCTGGGCACGCGTAAAGCGCCCATAGATCGCATAAAGCACGAGCGTGGCTGCAAGCAACAGACCGCCCAACGCACATGCCATCCCCCAGTTGATCGTCACGTTCGTAAAGTAGGCCACGTAATAACTGACCATCTGGTCGTCGGGCCCACCCAGCAATGCAGGCGTGATGTAGTACCCGATCGACAGAATGAAGACGAGCAGCGCACCCGCTCCGATGCCGGGATAAGTCTGCGGCACATACACGCGCCAAAAGGCGGCAAACGGATGGCTGCCCAGCGAAACGGCCGCACGTTGATAAGTCGATGGAATCGCCTTCATGACGCTATAGAGCGGCAAAATCATGAAAGGCAACAGAATGTGCGTCATCGATATGTACACGCCCGCCCGATTGAACAACAGCGCGAGCGGCGCATGAGTCAATCCCAGCGACTGCAACGTGCGATTGACGAGCCCTTCGCTTTGCAGCAGCACGATCCAGGCCGCCACACGCACGAGAATCGACGTCCAGAACGGAATGAGCACCAGGATCATCGCCAGATTGGCACGCCGCTCGTCGAGCGTCGAAATCCAGTACGCGAGCGGATAGCCGAGCAGCAGCGCGGCCAGCGTTACGACGGCACTGATGACGAACGTCCGCCCGAAAACCGTCAGATAGATGCGTTGATCGGGATCGGTCGCCTCGATATGGCCAAACGCGTCTTGCCGATGGTCGAGCGAGGCAAGCAGGTAAAACGGCGAGTAACGCGACCCATTTTTCGCAATCGCACGCCAGTAACGCGCGTCATCCCAGCGCCCATCGATCTCGATCATCCTCGCGCGAATCTGCTCGGGCGGGAGCAACTGACCCGCATCGTCCTTGAGCGGCATCGCCCGCGCAGTCTTTGCAACGAGCGAGCGGTACCCCGGGATTTCAACGTTCAGCCGCCGCGCGAGACCGCCGAGCGACTCGCCATCCTCGAGCGTAGTCAAATCGGCCGCCAGCGCGGCATAGGCCGTGTCGGGCAAAGCACTCTTGCGATCCCAATGGCGCAGTTGCGCAACCGTCTTGGGCAACGCACCCGCGACCTCGGGATTCTCGACGGCTCGCGTAAGCAGCGCTCCGATCGGGACGACAAAAATCAGCAGCAAAAACACCGCGAGCGGCGCGATCATGAGCAAAGCCACTGCCCGCTTACGAGCCTGTGCGGCCCTCAGTTCACGCTTGAGCGCAGCGCTCGCCGCCGCATTCAACTCGCCCGTGATCGTCATCGTGTTCACGCTCATCTCCCACCGTGCCTCTCGCGCTGCGTGCCACCCACTCTTGCGAGCGGGCGGCGCCGCGGTGTCGCTTCAGATCGTCTCGCCGCTTACTTCGAGGCCCACGCCGCGAAGCGTTGCTCGAGTTCGTCGCCGTAATCGGTCCAGAACGCCGCATCCTGCAGCACGGCGTTCTTGCCATTGGCCGGCGAATTCGGCAGATTGGCCAGCGTTTTAGCGTCGAGCGATTTGATCGCGCCGCGGTTGGCGGGACCGTAAGTGATGTGCTGCGCGTAGACCTTCTGCGGATCGGTGGACACGGTGTAGGCGATGAACTTCTCGGCCAGCGCCTTGTTGGGCGAGCCCTTCGGAATGACCCAATAGTCGAGATCGTAAATGCTGCCGTTCCAGACGACCTTGAGATTCTTACCCTCGCTTTGCGCCGCGCTGATCCGGCCATTGAAGGCGGAAGACATCACGACGTCGCCCGCAACGAGAAACTGCGGCGGCTGCGCACCGGCTTCCCACCACTGAATGTTCGGCTTCAGTTCGTCGAGCTTCTTGAACGCGCGATCCTGACCTGCCTTCGTGGCGAGCACCTTGTAGACGTCCTTCGGCGCGACACCGTCGGCCATCAGCGCAAACTCCAGATTGCCGCGGGCACCTTTACGCAGGGCCCGTTTGCCCGGGAATTTCTTCACATCCCAGAAATCGGCCCAGCCGGTCGGCGCGGTCTTCAGCTTGTCGGCGTTATAGGCCAGCGCTGTCGACCAAACGAAAAAGCCGACACCGCAAGTGCGCGGCGATTCGGGGATGAGCTGGTCTTTTTTCGCGATCTTCGACCAGTCGAGCTTCTCGTACAGACCTTCGTCACAGCCCCGGCCCAGGTCGCCCGATTCCACTTCCACGACATCCCAGTTGACGTGCTTGGCTTCCACCATCGCCTTGATCTTGGCGGTCTCGCCGTTGTATTCGACGGCCGTGACCTTGTCGCCGGTCTGCTTCTCGAACGGCTGGTAGTAAGCCACCTTCTGTGCGTCGGCATTCGCGCCGCCGAAGTTGACGACGGTCAGCTCGGCGGCCTGCGTTACCGCCGCGAACGAAAGCGTCGCGGCGGCGGCAAGGGCCACCGTCACAGCGCTACGGTGCAGCGAAATCATGTTGGTCTTCATCTGGGTTCTCCTCTTCGTGGGCGGATCCGCCACTACGGCGACGGGTAATGTGCAGCGCGCGCGAAACCGTGGCTTCGCGCGGGTCAAGCAAAAACGCGCAGGTGTTCAGGAGCAAACTCGAGCGCGATCGGCGCCCCCGGCTCGAACGCATCGATCGCCTCGGTACCGAGCGGCACCTTGACGAAGCACTCGTCCTGTTGCGGCACGGCGCAGCGCATGCGCACGTGGTCGCCGAAATAGATCAGGCCGCGCACTTCGCTCGCCAGCGCATTGTGACCGTTGCGGCCGCCGCTCGTGGCGCCGTTGCCCCCCTGCGCAAGCCGCAAGCGCTCGGGACGGATGCAGGCAATGGCCGGCGCGCCGGCAATCGCGTTGGCGACATTGCGGCCAACGACGTGCGTGCCGTCGCGCAAACGCAGTTGGCAGAATTCGCCGTCCACGCCGGCGATCGTGCCGTGCAGCGTATTGCTGTCGCCGATGAAGTTCGCGACGAACTCGTTGCAGGGCGATTCGTAGAGCCGGTCGACCGTATCGAGCTGCTGGACGATCCCTTTGTCGAAGACGGCTACGCGGTCCGACATCGTCAGCGCTTCGCCCTGGTCGTGCGTCACGTAGACGAACGTGACGCCAAGCTTCTCGTGAAGCGCCTTCAGCTCGAGCTGCATGTGCTCGCGCAGTTGCTTGTCGAGCGCACCGAGCGGCTCGTCCATCAGCACGAGGCGCGGCTCGAATACGAGCGCGCGCGCAAGCGCAATGCGCTGCTGCTGCCCGCCCGACAGCTGGGCCGGATAGCGTTTCGCGAACGCTTCCATGCGCACCATCTTGAGCGCGTCATGCACGCGCGCCGCGCGCTCGGACGCGCCGAGCTTGCGCACGGTCAGCGGATATTCGACGTTCTGGGCAACGGTCAAATGAGGGAAAAGCGCATAGTTCTGGAACACCATGCCGATATTGCGCTTATGCGGCGGTACGGTGTTGAGCAGTTGTCCGTCCAGCCGGATCTCGCCGCCGGTCGGAAACTCGAAGCCGGCAAGCATCATCAGGCAAGTGGTCTTGCCGGAACCGGACGGCCCGAGCAGCGTCAGGAATTCGCCCTGGTAGATGTCGAGGTCGAGCCCCTTGACGACGAGCGTCTCGCCGTCGTACGTCTTGCGTACGCCGCGAAAGCTAACGATCACTTGTTCCGATTTCATCGTCTCCTCCCGAATGGCTCCATCGACAGTTGCGCACCGCGCTTCCTGTGCGATCCAATATAATCTGTTACGGTTCCACTCAACGGAGCCATTTCATTATTCCGAGAGGAACCACTTTGGACACGATCATCTTGTCCGACTGGCTCGGCGCGCGGCTCGAGCGCGGTACGACCGAACCGATGTACCGCCAGGTGCTGCGGCTGGTCCAACAGGCCATTCTCACTGGGCAACTCGCGCCCGGCACCAAGCTGCCGAGCTCACGAACGCTGGCCGAAGACCTCGATATTGCGCGCAATACGGTGCTCCGTGTCTACGACCAACTGACCGCCGAAGGCTACGTGCTTTCCACCACGGGCAGCGGCACTTATGTTGCCGATACCCGCCCGGACGCGGCAGCCGTGCGCGTCAAACCCGCGGCCCGAACGGATCAGGGCGCCGGTGCGGCGAATACGCCGAACGTGCAAACAGGCACGGCTCCCGGCTCCGCCGCAGGGAAAACCCTGAGCAACGCCGCGGCACCCCTCCTCTCGAACCGCGGCCGGCAGCTGATCGCGCGTGCCGGCGTGGCGCCGAAGCAATGGGGCGCATTCATGCCGGGCGTCCCCGATGTCAAGGAATTTCCCGCTCGCACGTGGAGCCGCCTGCAAGCGCGGCTCTGGAAGGAGGCCAACCCCGAGCTGCTCACCTATGCGCCGGGCGGCGGCTACCGGCCGCTGCGGCGAGCGCTCTCCGATTATCTGCGCGTCGCGCGCTCCGTAAAGTGCTCTCCCGATCAGATCATCATCACGACGGGCATCCATCAGTCCATGGATCTCGCCGTGCGGCTTCTGACCGATGTCGGCGATCGCGCCTGGGTGGAGGAACCTTGCTATTGGGGCGCGCGCAGCGTGTTGCAGTCGTCCGGGCTCGCGCTCACGCCTGTGCCCGTCGACGACGAAGGACTCAACCCGCGCGAACCCTCGTTGAAAGAACCGCCGCGGCTCGCCGTCGTCACGCCCTCCCATCAATATCCGCTCGGCATGGTCATGAGCCTCGCGCGGCGCCGCACGCTGCTCGAATACGCGCGTCAGCATCGAATGTGGATCGTCGAGGACGATTACGACAGCGAGTTCCGCTACGGCAGCCGGCCGATCGCGTCGTTGCAGGGGCTCGACGAGGCCGGACGGGTCATCTACGTCGGCAGCCTGGGCAAGATTCTGTACCCGGGGCTGCGAATCGGCTACATGGTGGCGCCTGAAGATCTCGTCGATACGTTTCGTACCGGCGTAGCCGAACTGTATCGGGAAGGCCAGCTCATGCACCAGGCCGTGCTCGCCGAGTTCATCATGGATGGATACCTTACGTCGCATGTACGCCGCATGCGCACACTTTACGGCGAGCGCCGTCAATTGCTCATCGATGCGATCGCGTCGCGCTTCGGCGACGCGCTACCCGTGATGGGCGATGAAGCCGGCCTTCACCTCGTGCTGGGGCTGCCCGACTCGGCCGACGATCGCGCGGTGACCACCGCGGCGTTCGAAGCCGGCGTGATCGTGCGGCCGCTCTCGGCCTACTACAGCGCCGAACACGCTGCGCGGCGCGGCCTGCTGCTCGGCTATGCCTGCGTACCGAACGATAAAATGGCGCCGACTTTCGATACGCTGGCACGCGCGATTGAAAGCCAGCTCGGCAAGCGCCGCACCGAGCGGGTCGCATGAGCTCGCGCTCGCCTGCACCGCGCTCTCGTCGCGTAGCCCCGCACACGTTGATGAATCCGCTACCGCGCAGCCCCCGCATCGAGCGCTGCCGCACGCACGCGCTCGCCCGCAATCGGAAACATCCGCTCGCGCAGTTGTGTCACGCGCCCCTCGTAGGCCTCGGCCGAGAGCCCCATCGCATCGATCTGCGCCCGCTGCGCCGAGTAATCGGCATATCGTGCACGCCATTCGTCGTCATGCCTGCGCATTTGCACGATCCGCTCGGCCACCTGAGCACCCAACGCCTGAGTGGCTTGCGCGCGCAATTCGTCGGCCGAGCCCTGCTGCCGGGCCAATTCGGCGATCGTGTCCACGCTCGCTTGCGCTTTAGCCTCGCGCTCGAGCGACGCGCGCTCTTCGGCCGGTAACGATTGCCTCCATGCGTCGAGTCGTGCGGCCCTTTGCTCGTCCGTCAACGTCGGATCGCTGGCGATTCGCAAGCGCGCGAGCGCATAAGCCGTCGTTCGCCACTGCTCGCCAAAGAAGGCTTCGCTCCACGCAGCACCCATCGTGCGGCTCGCGAGCGACGCCCGCGCATCGAACGCCGCCTGCAATGCGTCCGCATTTGCGCTGGCGACGCGCTCGATAGCAGGAACCTGCAGCGGCGCGAGATCGGCCAGCCCGGAGAGGTAGCTACGGTAGCGCTGCCAGAGATCGAGCGCTTCCGATTGGGCAATGCTGCCCTCGAGCTGCGCCGCAATCGCTCGCCTGACCATGGCATCGAGCACTTCGGGCGTCACTTCGTGACGAGCCGTCAGGAAATAGTCGAAGAAGTCTCGCGCGGCGCGCGTGACGGCCAAATGTCCCCGGACATCGAGCGGCAAGCGCGGCGCCATCGATCCGGACAGCGACCGCGGTTCGACCGCGCCCGATGTTGCCGCGCTTGGCCCGGCTGACCGCGAAATTGCCTCGCGCTCGCCGGCGCTCGAGTGCCGCGACAGCGTCGAACGTCCGACAGGTTTCGTTGCGTGATTGGCGAGACCGTCGGCCATGGAGAGATCCACGCACCAAACCACGAACGCAAACGCCGCAAGGGCGCTCAGCGTTGCTGCAACGGCTCGAAAAGCACTGCACGACAGGAACGAGCGCAAGCGTGAGCCTGCGCTGCTGCGCGAACCGCCGGCCACGCGCTACAGTCCCTGCAGCTTCAACCGGTTCGCATGCGTGCGAATCACGGCGACCGGGTCTTCCGCGTTGCTCCCAATCAGACCGAACAGTTGATTGATTTCGTCCAGATGGTTCCAGTGATAGTGAGTGCCGAGCACGTTGCCATAGAGCGCACTGCACAGCGAGACGAGTCCGTCGTTGGGCACCGCGTTGCGGTTGGCCATGATCGTGCCCGTGCCGAAAAGCGCCAGCGTGCCCGGATCCGCGAACAGAGCGGGATCGAGCGCACCGGACACGCTCGTGTCTTTCGCGCCGCGCACCCCGAAGAGAGACCCCTTCGGCTCGATGGCCGTGCCTGCCCACGAATAGAGGTAATGCGTGTAGCCGCCCACCGTCTCGGTGGCCGCGCCCGTCGTGCAACTGCCGGGGGCGCCCAGGCCCGCGCTCGGCACCGCCGCATTGAAGGAAGCGACGCCGGCACTCGTCAGCTCATGCAACGCCGCGAGTGCATTTTGGTTCGTATTGCGATTGCTGCTCAGCAATACACCGAGGACGTTGGCGAGCTGCGCGATGGCCGGTTGCGCGAGCCCCGTCGGGTCCTTGCGCATCGCGTCTTGCACGAAGTCGGCGAACTCTGAGCCGTGATGCGGCGTGCCGATCGTCGTCACCGACGCCACGAGCTCCGGCGCCACGGCCGCCACGTAGCGCGCACTGAGGCCACCCTGGCTATGCCCGATCAAGTTGACCTTTTGCGCGCCCGTCGCCACGAGCACCTCTTTGACGAAGCCGAGCAACTGCTCGCCGCGCCCATTGGGACCGAGGTCACTCTGGAAACCCGAAAGATTCGCCACATAAACCGCCGCGCCATGCGATTGCAGATCGCGCGGAATGCCGTACCAATAGTCGAGCACATTCGCGTACCGGTCCGTCCCGGTGAGACCGTGCACGAGCACGATGGGGTAGCGCGTTGCCGCATAGGAATCGGCCGCGCCAGCGGTGGCAACGGTGGCCGCCGTTGACACAGCCGCCGAGATCGTCTGGGACGCTCGCGCCGCGCCCACACCGGCCGGCCACGTCGCAACGATCGACGCAAGCACTATGGCGCCGGAAAACACCGCCCTTTTGATCGGTCCTGTCATGTCGCCCCCTCCGATTCGTCCATCGGAAATGATCTGATTTGGGTCAGGCAGCGCGCGGAGCCTGCCGCCCGCCAGCGACATGAAGTGAAGCAATAAACGCGAATAGGTGTAAGCGAAAAAAACGGATTTAGACAAGATTCACTAATCGAGAAGGGGTGCAACCAAGGCATGCGATCCGCTCCGGTGCATCCTTTGCCGAAACGGGAGGCGAAAAAATGTACCCCTGAATTGCATCGCAATGCACGCCGACCAAAAAATTCAGCTGATCGGCCGTTTCCACCCCTTCCGCGACGACTTCGAAATGCAGGCTGTGCGCGAGCGCCAGGATTGCCTTGATGATTGCTTCGTCCTCTCGGCTCTTGCCGATGCCGTGCACGAAAGACATGTCGATCTTGAGCCGGTCCGCATGAAAGCTGCGCAAATACGACAGGCTCGAATAACCGGAGCCGAAGTCGTCGATCGCGATCGCTACGCCGATCTCGCTCAGCGCCCGCAGTGTCGGCAGCGCGCCTTGCGCAACCAATGCGCGCTCGGTGATTTCGATCTCCAGGCGCTCCGGCGAAAGCCGCGCCTTGTCCAGCGCCTGACGCACCGTATGGTGAAAGTCCCGCCGTGCGAGCTGGCGCGGCGAAACGTTGATCGACATGCGCACCCCAGGCAGCACGTTTTCCCAAAGCTTGGCCTGAGCACAGGCCGCATCGAGGACCCACTCGTCGATCGATGCAATGAGACCGAGTTCTTCCGCGAGCGGAATGAACGATGCGGGGCTGACCGCGCCAAGCTCCTCGTCGTTCCACCGGATCAGCGCCTCGACGCCCGTTACGGTCATCGAACCGGTGTCGATCTGCGGTTGGTAGACGAGCTCGAACGCATCGGCCGCCAAGGCCTCGCGCAGTCGGCGCGACAGCAGGATCCGGCGCTTGGCCTCGTGCGCGAGCTCTGCCCTGAAGTGCTGAATGCTGTTGCGGCCGAGCGCCTTCGCGCGATACATCGCGAGATCCGCGTTCCGAAGCAGGGATTCCGCATCGGCGCCATCCGTCGGATAGCAGGTCACACCGATGCTAGATTGCACGTGCAATTGGACGTCGTCTATCGCGATCGGTGCGTCGAATGCCCGCTTCACACGTTCGAGTGCCGCTTGGAGCGCATCGTCGCGCTTCGTGCAATCGATCAGGACAACGAACTCATCGCCGCCATACCGCGCGACGGCATCGTCGGCGCCGATCGCACTCGCCAGCCGGATTGCGGCTTCGCGCAGCAGCGCATCGCCCGCACCGTGACCCAGGCTGTCGTTGACGTCCTTGAAGTGATCGATATCGATGAACAGCAACGCAAACGCGCCGCTTTGCGCAATGGCCTGATCCAGCAGCTCGGCGAGCATGACACGGTTCGGAAGCGCGGTCAGCGCATCGAATCGCGCCTGTTTTAGCAGCAGGTCGCGCGATTCGATGAGCTCGCTGACATCGTTGATGACCGCGATGTGATGCGTATGGGGTTCATCTTCGGGATGAACCGTCGAAACATGCAGCTGATTCCAATACGTCTTGCCATCTTCCCGGCGGTTGCGCAAAAGGGTCGAGAGATCCGCCTTTTGCACGAGGCTGCGACCGATCGCCGCGACGACCGCGTGATGACCGAATCGGCTGTCGACGGTGCTCAGGTCGCATCCAACGATATGCTCTCGCGCGAATCCCGTGATCTTCTCGAACGCAGGGTTCGCGTATTCGATGACGTTGCCCGCATCGGTCGGCCGCATGATCAACACACCGTTGCCGATGGCATCGAGCGCCTTGCTGCGCAGACGCAACGCGAGCTCGGCGTGCTTTCGCCTCGTCACGTTGATTGCCGTCACGAAACAGGCGTCATGCCCCGCATAGTCCAGAAAATGATAGGACAGCTCGACGAAGATACGCGCTCCGCTCTTGTCGAGCTGCCGGCACAGTCCCGCCGATCCGCTCAGCACCTCGGCCTGCCGAAACCGGCGCAAATCGTCGCGAAACGCCGGCAGGTCCTCGGGCGCGTAAAGCGATGTCATCGTGCAGGCGCAAAGCTCCTCTTTCGAGCGACCGTATTGCAGCGCCGCCGCATCGTTCGCGGCGAGTATGGCGTGAGTCCCCACATCGAAGATCAACATCGGCAAGGGATGGTGATCGAAATACTCGCGAAAGCGCCGCTGGCTTTCCTGCGCCACGACATGCACGCGTTGCCGGGCCAATTGGACTCGATGCCGTGCCGCGAACGCATAAAGCAGCAGGCCGAATGCGATCGCCGCGGTGGAAGCCAGCACGGTCCGTTCGATGAACAGCCGGTTGGCCGTCCTGTCGGAGTCGATACGCAGAATCTCGACCTGCACCGCACGCAGAACCGCGAGCCGACTCACGATACCGGTCAGATTGCGGTTGGTCGACAGCAGCCGGTCGCTATCGATGGTGGCCCGTTGCTGGCTCGCGCTCGCATGAACGGCCGTATCGGCAAGCTGCGATGCCCAGCGCGCCGTATCCTGCCGAAGCGCGGCGACGAGACGGACACTGGCGGGATCGTTCGCCAGTAGCTCTTCGAGACGCTCGAAGCAACGCGCAGCCTCTCCCACGCGTTCGACCGGCCAACCATAGTCGGTCGCCTGCGCACTGCCCAGGCCCAGCAGAAATTCCGCATTGGCCTGCAGCAGCAGCGATTGCAGCGCTTCGACGCTGGTACGGACATGCATTGCTCGCGTGCGCACGTCGTGCGCCTGCTTGTGCGACGCGAGCGTGTATGCGGCACCGCACGCAAACGTCCCCACGCTCAAGAGGAGGAGTGCCATGGGACGAAACGCACGGGAGCCCGTTTCGATACGGCGAAGCCACTCGCCGGCGGAGCGCGCAATGCCGATTAACCTGTGAACTGCCATCTTGGCCCGACAAGAGATCGCGACACGCATGCCGTCTTTCAACCTGGATTCAATTTGTTGCGCTGCAACGCGCGCATGCCTGCGCGCGTGGTCGCTATGCGCGCTCTTAGGAGAATATCGGCGCAGGCCGTTCCGACTTTAGTGACAGAGCATCGATTTGGGGCCGCATTGTCGACGGGCAGACGCTCGCCACGGGGTTCGCAGGTCGTTTGTCGTTTTCGTTCCTTGTTCATCCGACGACTATCGATACCGCTGCGCACGATCTGGCGCGAAGACCTGCGTCGTGCGCCGAAGCACGGCACGCCACGAGCGTCGTGGCTGTGCACAATAATCGCCAACCTATTCCCCGTCCCCGTGACGACGCGAAACGTGCAGTACACGCGTGTCACTTCGTTTCTTCGATGAGAGCCCTGCCGTGTTGAAGCGCACTTCCCGAACACATGCCACCGAGCACGAGCACGCGTCCCGCCCTTCGGAAGGTCGATCCTCGGCTCAGCACGACGGACCGCTCCGACGATCGGATGCGCCAATGCGGCTGGCCGGCTTGCCGGGTGACAAACGCGCGCGTCGCAATGCAAGTGCGCAAGCGGCCAGGCCTTGCGGCGACGACGCGCATACACAGTCCAAGCCCACCGACGTCAATGCAGTCGGCGGCAGTGTGTCGTCCGACGCGGACGAAACCGTGCGAGCCAACGAGATCCATCCGGCGATGGGGGCGCTGCTCGATCGCCATGCGCCAGGCTGGAACTTCGACAGCGCGCTGATCGTGCTTGCTCACCCCGACGACGAAACGATGATGGTCAAAACGATCAGCACGTTGTTTGCAATGGGCGTGAAGGTCAATATCGTCTACCTCACGCAATCGAACGGCGGCACGGCATTCACGAGCGAAACGGACATTCAGCGGCCGAAGTTCGCCGCAACGGGAAAGGAGGCGCTCTACTCGGAGCAATACGGCGCGACGCGCATCGCTCAATCGTTCGGCTTTCTCGCCGATTTGTGCCCCGATCCAGCTCTTTTGAAAATCCATGTGCTCAGCTATCCGGACCGCAGTCCGTACAACTCGCCCGCAGAACGCAGCGTTCGATACAGTCATATCGCCGATTGGAACCGCGAGCGTATCGTCGAATTCATCGCGCGAATCATCGCTGAAGAGAAGCCGGCCGTAGCCTTCAGTCTGCGCTCGGAGGCCGCCGTGCATCCCGGTCATTCGGAAAGTGCGCGAATGCTCGACGAAGCCATCGAAAAGGCGAAGGAATCGGGCCGCGACGATATCCGCGAGCCCATGCGGATATCGGCCATCGAAGCAGGATGGTACGAGCAGCGACACTTGCGCGAAACACCCGCCGCACTCGAAATACTGAGCCGATGCACGGACGAAGAACGACTTGCGATCCGCGCGCTGCTCGCGAAATGGTTCGGACAACGGCCGGCCCACATGCCGCCCAACGATTTCGAACAACCGCCCGGCAACAAACTGCAGTGGAACGCCGAGGTGCCGTTCGAAGCGTTCGAAGCGGCACCCGGGACCGACCCACGTGTCATCGAATTTTTCCGGGCGTTGCTCAACGAACCGCTACCCGTTCCGCTAGTCGAGCTCCTTGCGGCCAAGCTCGAGGACGAACATGATGGGCAAAGCGTAAGCGCAAGCACGGGCGCCGAGACCGACGGTATCGACAACGTCACCGTCCTCGCACCGGAGATTCCCGAGCATGACGATCCGAGCCACGAACGCGCCGAAGGCGTCGAGCTGCTGCCTGCCGCCACGTTCACGTCGCACCTCGGCCCGCAATCGGATAGTGCGATGCGCGCGCTGCCCGAGCAAGTGCGACTGGCGCGCGCCGGTATCGGCACTCTGCCGCACGAGATGACGGAAAAGCAGCGCGAAGGCCTCGCCGCGTTTCAAGCGCCGCCCCCCTATGTCTCGGACCATATCTCGCTCGGCACGCGTATTCGCGCGCTGACGCCCGAGGAGCGGCGCGAAGGTCATCGATTCATCGCCGGGCCGCGACGGGATTCGGCCCACTATGTCCTTTCGACGAAACAGATGCCCGTCGATGTGCTCGGCAGCGACGGCAGCGCCTTGACGCTCGATGTGCATACGCGTCCGTTCGCGAGCCTCGACAGTGCACGCGAGCACGCCATTCGCATACTCAAATCCAACCCGGACGCCGACGTGGCGATCTATCGCATCGAAGGGCCCCCGCGCGAGCTGCAGACCAGCCTCAGAAAGCGGCGCATCGAGACGGAACTCGTCGCGCGAGCCGCGATGGTGCTCGACGATGGCGGCACGTTGTACCAGATCACCGTTGCGAATACGCTCGCGAAATATCGCATGGCGCCGGGCGAGCCCTATGGCGCACCGCCGGTGACCGGCATGCCCCAGCGCAAGATTCGTCGAGCGGGCGCGCTCGCACTCGGCAAGATCGCCGCGACGGCTACCGGCGCCTACGTGGGCATGCGGTACGGCCTGCACATGCCCGCCGACACCACGATGGAAACGATGCTCGAAACGGGGCGCGCGATGTTCGGAGCACGCGCCGGCATCAATGCGGCCAAGCGCATCGTCCAGATCCGCGTCATGCAGCGTCTCGACGAACTCGCTTCCGATCGCGAGCGCGTGCTGACACGCGCCGCGGGTGCTGGCGCCGAGGTCGAGGGCGTCTCCTCGTCACTGGAACCTGCGGACATGCCCGCGCTGGATCTGCTGGAAAGGCGGACGACGGGGGTGCGTGGCCTCGTGCGCGGATATCGACGCCACGATCGCGACGAGCTTGCGATGTTCGCTGAAATATTGCGGACCACGCCGGACGACGTCGATGCCTTCCGTCGGCTCGATACGCTCGCCAACGAAGGGCTTTTCGCGTCCGAAAGCCCCGTCGAGCGCGCGCGCCGCGTCTTCTGGGGCGCAAGCTATGCGCCGAGCGATATCGCCGCAGCCGGCATCTGGCTCGCACCGCAAGTCATGCTGACAGGCTTCGATTCGATCGAAGGGACGGCGACCTGGCTCGCCAACCTGGCTACGCTGATGTTCGTTCCCGTGCATCTGAGCGGCAACGGGGGGCAACGGCTCGCCCGCTCGCTCGAAGTGATCGGTAACAAGCACAATTTCGATCCGACCGTGCCGGCGGCCGGCGACAAGCTGCGTCGATTCCTGCCGGGCAACGACGAGCGTCCGCTGTGGGTACGAAAAGCGCTCGGCGAGCTCCTCGTTTACAGCAGAAAACGGCCCGATGGGGGCCGGCTCTACAAGCCGCCGTTCTTTCAAAGGCTGCCCGAATTCCAGATGCTGGGCGCAACGATCGCGTCGGTCCCATTCGCAGCGGCCAATGCATTGGGTGCCGCGCATTCGATCATGAGGGGCGACATTGCGTCCGCCTCCGTACAAATGGGTATGGTTGCAGCCGACGGTGTGTTCCTGCGCGGATTCCAGCTCGCGCATCAACACGCCCATGGCGCGAATCATGGTCGCGGCCCGATCGTCCGGCGGGGGCCGATTGCTGCGATCAGACCGCCGGTGCGCGGCGCGGAAGCATCGCCCATCGATATCACACAGCCGCATCTCGTCGCCGACGGCGGGCTGTTGCGCAGAATCGATCCCGAGATCGTAATCGGCGCCGGCATGATTACCCAGGTGGGGCTCGGACTCTTGCTGATGAGTTGAGCGCGATGCATTGCGCGCCGCGCGCGGCGCGCCGTCACGTCACTTCACTGTCCGGTATCGCGCCGTCTGTGCTCGATGCCCATGAAGAGATTGCCCAGTGCGTCATACCCCGAATGTTCGATGACATCGACGCCCGGCGGAAGGAGATGCCGGCCGTAGCCCGGCCTGAAGGCGGCGCCTACCCCGCCCAATTCCACCGCCGCGGCCAACATCGGAATGTCGTTTTCGCCATCGCCCATCGCGGCTGAATGCGCGTCGTCAGGCAGGTCGGCGTGGTATTGGCGGAACAGTCGCTCCTTCACGTTGCCATCCAGGAACTCACCGTCCATCTTGCCGGTCAGCAACTCCGACATGACGCGCGACGCCTCGCTCGATAATGACGAGGCAGCATCATCGAATCTCCCGTCGTCGATGGACGTTTGCGCTTCGGCAAGCGTCGTCAAGAGCCGGTTGGCATGCGCGTGCACGTGCAGGTGCTTTGCACCCAGCTCATCTCGCAGCTTTTCCACGAACTGGGTGAAACCGGACGATATGAGCAGCACGCGAGCCTGCGGCGAAAGCATACCGATGAACTCGCGCGCGCCGGGCATGAGACGACGAGCCATCATGTCGCCCACCTCGTGAAAATCTTCCATGCCGATGCCCGCGAGGGTTGCCACGCGGCCACGCATCGATTCGACGATATCTTCGCGCCAGGCCAGGGCATCGGCCTCGGGGTCGCCCTTGAGTTCAACCAGTTTCGCGTGGAAATCACCGTCGATCAACGTTTTGTCCACATCCGTTGCGAAGAGCGCCAGCTTGTCGATATGACGATCGTCCGGTACCGGTGAAATGTCGAGCAAGGCCTCGCTCGCCAGTTCCTCGGCACGCGCATAGTCGGCCGCATCGTACGATACGTCATGCAGACGGAAAGCATCGCCGTGCAGCGCGCCCGGTGGCAAGCGAACCGTCGCCGCACCGGGACGCAGGCAAGCCTGCAGGCGTTCGAGCGTATCGCGCGGTGCACTGGGGCCTTGCACGACCACATGCAAAGGCGATCGTGTCGATACCCTGAACGAAGCCACGCTCGGCGGGCGCCCCGACGTGTCGTCAGTCAGCGGCGTGCGGCCGATCTGCTCGAACCGCGGGTCCGTCGTTCCGCGGCGTGTGGGCGAGATGCTGCGAGGTGGCGCAGTCATCGTGCCGGACACTGCTGCATCGGTAACAGCCAGCGTGCGCCCGTCGTGGGCTCCAAGTTTCAATGACACTTGATTCCTCCGTTTTCGATGTCGCGACATTTGACGCGAAATCCGATCCTCCGCTGCGCTATGGCGCGAAGCCCGGAAAGGCAGGACGAACCACTCCGACATATGCCCCGCATGAAGAAAAAACATGCCCACGCTTCGCGACGACCGCACGCGCTTCGGAAGCGTCTCGCGATGAATCGGCCGATCCGCGACAATCCCGCCTCCGTGCCGATCAGTTCGTCTTCGTCGCGGTGCGCGGGTCGATCCGACGCACTTTCGACGAGACATATGAAGCGGCCGACAGTCGCTTTGAGATCAATTACGCATGACGCATATCTCCGCATCCGATCCCGCGCACCGCGCTGCGCAGAACCGAGGCGCGACCGGTTCGACCCAATCATCGGCGCCACCGGCTGCGACGAAACCACCGGTGTCATCGATCTTCGACCCACTTCGAGCCAGACCGAAACGGCAGCCCGGCGAGTCCGGAATGGCGACCGAAAACGGCGCGGCTTCCCTCGCGAAGGCCCATGCTTCGACCCCGCATCACCGCATCGAATCCATCGCGCCGGCCGTCCATGTGGCGGGGTCCAAGCATCAGCGCCCGCCGATCTTTCATGTGGCGATCATCGGTGCCGGCCCGCGCGGACTGAGCGTGCTCGAGCGCATTCAAGCGATGCTGTCCGAAGAGCACCTGCTTCATATCGGCCTGAACTCTCGCATCAATATTCATCTGATCGAGCCGGGCGAGCCGGGGCACGGCGTTCACTCGCCCGATGCAGCATCGCACCAGTTGCTCAACACGGGTGCCGGGGCCGTCACGATGTGGGACCGTGCCGATCAGGAATATGCCGTCGGCCCATCCCTGAAGGAGTGGGCCAACGCGCATGGCTATCGGTTCGTCGACGGCCAGTTCGTGAACAACACTCGCGCGGGACGCGCGGTACGGGACGACGATTATCTGCCCCGCGCATTGCTCGGCAGGTACCTCGACGACGTGTATCGAACGCTGGAAAAACTTGTCGACGAGGATTCCCGGCTACGGTTGATTCATCACCCGTTGCGTGCGGTCGATTTGCGACTGCGTCCGTCCGATCTGTCCGAGGACGGCACGCAAGCCCACCCGAGCCGCGTCAAGATCGTGCTCGAACAAGGGCTGCCGTTGATCGTCGATCATGTGGTGTTGACAGCGCCTCCCGAGGGCTCGCTCACCGCGGAAGACTCCGAATTGCTCGAACGTGTGGCGCGTTGCCGCGAGCGCAACGCGCAACTCCGGTTCGTTCCCCGGCCTCACCCGCTCGAGGCGCTGCAGGACATTGCGCCGGGGGCGGTCGTGGCGGTGCGTGGAATGGGCCGCAGCTGCCACGATGTGATAGCGGAGCTGACCGTCGGACGGGGCGGCCGTTTCGTCGGTTCGGCCGCCGGCCAACTGAGCTATCGGGCGAGCGGACGCGAGCCGCGGATCGTGCTTTACTCGCGCAGCGGCTTCGCACTCGATACGCGCCCAATCGATCACAAAGGTCACGATGAAGCGTTCGAACCGCACTTTCTCACCCGCACCGTCATCGACGCGCTTCGCGCGGATGCCATGGCGCGCACCGGAAGCATGCAGCTCGACCTCGAAACCGATGTGCTGCCACGTCTGGAGCAGGAGCTCGCGTACGCGATTCATTGCAGCAGCGAAGGTGCATCGTCGGTCGACCCATCGCGATTCGAGCCCTCCGAGCAGGAGCTGGGTGCGGCGCGCTCGCTGCTGACGGCCCCGGAGCCGCCCGCATTCGCTGACTATCAGAGCTACGCGCACGCCTTCAGGGAGCGCCTGGCGGACGGCGTGTCTCGCGCACATCAAGGCAATGTCAACCATCCGTTCAACGCCGCGGCTCACGTGCTGCGCGAAATCCGCGATGTATTGCGCTACGCCGTCGATTTCGGTGGACTCACGCCCGACAGCCACCGTCGCTTTCTCGAGTTGGCTGCCCGAATGGACCGCACTGCCGGCGCCGTGCCCGATCGACGCAACAAGGAGCTTCTGGCATTGATCGACGCCGGCGTGGTCGTCGCCGGACCGGGCCCGGGCAGCGATATCGAACTCGATGAAGCTGCCGCGCGTTTCGTCCTGCGATCGAACTCGCTCGGCGTTGCGCACGGCATGGAGGCCGACGTGCTGATCCATGCGCAGCTCGGCGATATTACGGATCAACCGCAAGCGGATTCGCTGTATGCCAATCTGCTTGAAAGCGGGCTGATTCAGCGCTACCGAAACGGCGAGTTCGCCGCGGGCGGGATCGAGATCGATTCTCGACGCCATGTCGTCGACGGCTCCGGCAATCCCGTCACGACCATCGACGTCGTTGGCATGGCCACCGAGGGAATAAACTGGCTCACCAACGTCCTGCCTGGCCCTGGCGCCTCGATCCGTCCGCTCATCGATGCAACGCAGATCGCCGCCAACATCACGAACCACATCATGCGTCGCCAGCCGCCCCTGGCCTCGTTGATTGCCGCGCTCCCCGAAACGGATCGCCCTCTGCACGCATGGCACCCCGCTTTGCCCGAAGGCGAGTTCGCGATTCACGTGCCCACCACGCCTTCGCCCCCGGCGTTGTGGCCGCGCAAGGACATCTCGCTGACCTTCGTACCCGGTGCGCCCGCGCCAGCCGCGCTCAACGGCATTCCGATGCGCAGCGCCACGCCACCCGCCGATGCGCGCGCCTGGCTTGCCGATTCCAAGGAAGATATCGCGATAGACACGCCCTATCCGTTCGGTTTCGCATCGAATGGCCGCCCCACCGCCGGCGTCGTGATTTTCGAAGGATGGCCCGTGCCAAGGCTATGGCTGGTCGTGCCGAGCAACGGGTACGGCGGCCGCGTCACATTGCCGCAAGGCGGCGCCGACGATGGCGAACTGCTTCCCGTTACCGCCCTGCGTGAATTGTTCGAGGAGACCGGGATGCGCGCGCGGCTGCGTAGTGTCGTCGGCGATTTCGGCCTCGAATACGATCCGACGCCGCCCGAACTCAGGGCGCCGACGAGCAACGATACCCGGTTCTTCGAAGGGGATCGCATCGGCGGCAGTGTGCGGGACGCGGGTTGGGAAACGCAGGCCCTGATCCTCGCCACTTACGAAGATGCACTGTGGTTTCTCGAACGCCCGCGGGACCGCGCGATCGTGCGTGCCGCATGGCGGAAATGGCACGAGCGACACGGCATGACCGCTTGATGCGGCTTTTTCCGACCATTACCGGGCAGCGTCGACCGGTATCGTGAAATGGAACGTCGCGCCGGGCTCGTCCGAGCTTGCCCATAAACGTCCGTCATGCGCCTCTACGATCGAACGGCAGATCGATAATCCCATCCCGAGTCCATCGGGCTTCGTCGAATAAAAAGGCGCGAAGATGCGATCGACGAGCGCCGCCGACAAACCAGGTCCCGAATCCTGCACGGACACGCGCACGCGGTCGAGCTCGATGCGCGCGGTGCAAATGCGCAATTTTCTTTGCCCGGGCGGCACTGCGCTCATCGCCTGGAGCGCATTCACGATCAGATTCAGCAGTACCTGCTGCAGTTGGACGCGATCGCCGTGCACCGAAGGTAGATCGTGCTCGAGCGCGGTTTCCAGCGCCACGCCCGAGCCCGCAATCTCCGCGCGCGTCAGTGCGATCATTTCCTTCACGGCCAGGTTCAGGTCGACCATCCCCATGCGGGGCGGCGCCTTCTTGACCAGTTCGCGGATGCGGCCGATGACATCGGCCGCGCGATTGCCGTTCTCGACGATACGGTGCAGCGCCTGATCGACTTCGCCGAGATCGGCAGGCTCGCGGCCCAGCCAATTCAACGATGCCTGTGCATCAGTGACCATCGCCGCGATAGGCTGATTGACCTCATGCGCGATCGCGGCGGCCAACTCGCCGAGCGTCGTCACGCGCATCACATGCGCAAGCTCGGCGCGCGCGCGGCTCAACTCCTGAGCCGCCTGGCGCGACGCCGTCACATCCATCACGACACCGATGAACTCGCGGTTGCCCGCACCGTCACGCACGGCGTGGGCCACTGCGCGAACGTCCTTGACCCGCCCGTCGCTCATGAGCAGCCGATGCTCCACGTCCCAGTCCGTCTGCTCGAGCATCACGCGCTCCAGCAGTTGCCGCACGAACTCGCGATCGTCGGGATGTGTGCGCTGGAGCGCGAGTTCGACGGTGGGCTCGACGGACGGATCGCATTCGAAAATACGGTACGTTTCCGCAGACCAGATCAGTTCGCCGCTCGGGATCCGCCAGCCGAAGCTGCCGGTATGGCTGATGCGCTGCGCTTCGGCCAGATACATCTCGCTTTGCCGGAGCGCGTCTTCTGTTCGCCTGCGCTCGGTGATGTCCTCGCAGGCCACGAGAACCAGAAAGCCGTCCGGGCGCCGCACCGCTTTCGCGTTCTCGCGCACCCAGAGCAACGAGCCGTCTTTCCTGATCTTGCGGACTTCCCAACTGTGCGAAAGACCGGGATCGCCCAGACAAATACTCATCTGCTCGATGACGAAGGGCCGATCCTCTTCACGGAACACCGCGAGAACGGATTGGCCGACCAGTTCGTCGACACGATAGCCGAGCTGCGCGGCGCCAAATCCGTTCACCGATTGAACGACGCCGTCGGCATCGACCATGAAGTACATGACGGGATTGTGCTCGAACACCTCACGCCAGTGCGCCTCGCTCTCGCGCAGCGGCCGATCGATACCTGCCTGCGCTCCACGCCCGTCGGCATCGGGCGCCGCGGCGCGGTCGCCGGCGTCCGCCGGCGCGTTGGGGGTCTCCTGTGCCATTTCGTCCACCTCCGCTGCGGCACGCCGAACGGGCGCCGGCAGGCCGCGCCGCGTTCAACGCTGTCTCGCTGCTTCCTGTACCGCTTTCGAGACAACGGTGAGTCCATCCTACCACCGCGGCGATCGGACGGCATACCTCCGTATGATGTCGGTTCGACGGGTTACGGACTACCCTCGGTACTGATAAACGATGGCGTGCGGCATGGATTACCGCCGCTCGCCGATACGAGCTCATTCATGCCCTTTTTCGGTACCGTCTCTATCGTCGATGACAACGAAGCGTCGCGCCTCGCGATCGCGAATCTGGTGCGCTCGCTCGGCTGGCAGACGCTGCTGTTCGATTCCGCCGAGGCGTATTTGTCGCGCCGGTCGCTGGCGGACGCCGACGAACTCGGATGCCTGATTTCGGACGTCAGGATGCCGGGCATGAGCGGCGTCGAACTACATGAGCAACTGCTGGCCTCGGGCGATGCGCCGCCCACCATCTTCGTCACGGCGTTCACGACCGAAGCGCTGCGCGCACGCGTAGCGGCAAACGGTGCGCTGGCGCTCCTGAAAAAGCCGATCGACACGCAGGAGTTGCAGCGATGTCTGGCACGCGCCGTGGGCAAGCGCGTTTAAGGGCTCTGTTCACCACGATCGGGCGCGGCCCGCATGCGTCTCAACGCCGCGGTTCCACCCCCAGCGCCTGCGCCTTTCGCACGAGATCCGGCAACGAACGCGCTTCCATCTTCTTCATCATCTGCCCACGGTGAATCTTCACGGTGATCTCGCTCAGATTCATTCGAGCGGCAATCTGCTTGTTCATCAGGCCAGCGATCACGAACGCCATGACCTCGCGTTCCCGCGGCGTCAGCGATTCGTAAGCCGCGCCGAGCGATGCGAGCGAGCGTTCCGCGGCCAGCCGTTCGCCGTCGCGCGCTAGTGCTTCGTTGACTGCATCGAGCAGATCCTGCTCGCGAAACGGCTTCGGGAAGAAATTGAGCGCGCCGGCCTTCATCGCCTTGACGGACATTTCGATGTCGCCATGGCCCGACATGAACAGAACAGGCATGTGCAAGCCGGTGCGGCTCATATCCTGCTGAAACGCGAGACCGCTCTCACCGGGCAATCTGACGTCGAGAATGAGACAACTCGGCACGGCCTTTCTTTTGAAGTCGAGGAAATCGCGTACCGACCCGAACGTCTCGACCGCAAATCCTACCGAACGCAATAGATTGCGTAACGCGTTGCGCATCCCTTCGTCGTCGTCGACTACATAGACGATGGGGGAATCGTCGCCTGTCTTGGTCAATGTCGAATGCTGAGCGGATACCATGCGGCCCCCGTGAACCCGGTGCGCACGAGGCGCACGAGGCGCCGCCGCAACGCGGGAATCGGCAGTCATTATAGGACGCGCGAGGCGTACCGCACGAGGGGTACGGCACATACGCCGCTACTGCACTTGCTTCTCCGGGGGCCGGCTATACCTAGGTATGAAGGCATCAAACGATCGTGCGCGCGCGGCGTCTTCTTGCACAGTTGTCGCCGGGCAGGCGGTGGCCTACCTTTGATCGCAGGGCGGCACCTCGTCAGGCATTGCGCCCGGGAGCCCGATCCGGATAGGCGCGGCATGTCGGCCGCGAGCACGATGCCGGACGGATTCGTCAATGCGTCTTTGCGGTGGACAATCATGGCGGTCAGAGCGGAACGATTTCGGGCACGGTGCCGACTCGGCGGGCGATCTTCGCTGCGTGCGTCGCGTGCGACGCGCGGCCCAGGCCGCACGCGTACCGTGCGGGCGATCGAGAAATCGCGTCGATGCGTCTTGCGTAAGGAATCGGACGCGGCACGCATGTTTGCGATGCTCGACGATCCGAGCGACTGAACCCACGACGCACCAATCGTCAGACGAACGCGAGCCGCGCTAGCGCGCACGCTTGCCCGCGCGGCTCAACGCTCGCGATGCGGCGAATTTCCCTTCTCTTCCTGGATTAACCGGTAAACGCGGACGCGCTGCCGGCGCTTCGCCGCTTCGTTCGGCGGCGCCTCGCTCGGTGCAGCGGTGTGGGAAAAAGACGCGGCGGCAATCAGGTCGCGCGCCGCGCTGGAACGGTCAAAGCAATGTGACGTGACGCAGATCGACGGTGCGGCGATAGACGTTCTTGCCGAGCCATGGCACGTAGGTATATTCGTCGTAGGCGTTGCTGCCCAACAAAAGCCATGTGTTCAGCCGAGACATCGTGGTTCTCCGAAAAGTCGATGCTCGTTGCAAGAACGCGTGGAGCATGTATCAAAGCGTACGCACTGTCTCGAGCCCGCGCCATTCTACGAGGGGATGGATGATGTCTTCGCCTGGATGAGCACGAGAAACGGATGTATGACAGGGTTTGTACTGGCTACCGTCCGAGGTACGCGTTCCAGCACGAGGGGAACTTTCGCGCGATCCCGAACCGAACACTACTCAATGCACATATAAACGCCTCGAAGGCCGGCGAGCCTGAGCTGTCTTGTCATGCAAACAACAGCTCGAGCCGATGCAAGGAGAGTGGATGAATCGAAAGAGAGTACCGGGTCTCGATTGCGGTCGGGCCATTGCCGTCGTTTCAGTCGTCGCAGTTCACTTGTCGTTTCAATTTCCTCATCTGCCGCATTGGGCGAAGATCGTCGCCCGCATGGGGCAATATGGAGTACAGCTTTTCTTCGTGATCAGCGCCGTTACGATCTTCATGACGCTGGAGACCGAGCGTGCACGATATGCAAGCACCGGTCAGATCGTCTTGCGTTTTTACGTCAAACGGTTTTTCCGCATCGCGCCGCTCTACTACGTCGCGATCGTCGGATACGGTCTCATGAGTTGGTACACCTATACGTTTCAGGCCGACCACGCCTCGATTCTCGGGCCCCACGACACCTCCGACGTCCTGCTGAACCTGTTCTTCGTTCACGCATTGTCCGATTCGGCCATCAACAACGTCGTCCCGGGCGGATGGTCGATCGGAGTGGAGATGCTGTTCTATCTGATCGCGCCGCTCGTCTTCTTCTGCACAGGCGGCTCGCGTTCTCGCCTGACGGCGCTGAGCGTGCTGCTCTTGTCCGCTTGCGCGGCATCCCTGATTACCGGCGCGTGCGGTGGCCGCCTCGAATGCAGCGTTCAAAACAATACGTTCTTCTATTTCTGGCCTCCCGTCCAAGTACCGTGTTTCCTCGTGGGTTTCTGGTGCTGGAATCTGTTCAGCCCATATCTCGTCGGGCAAGCCCAATTGAGCCGCCGTGGCATGGCCGTTGCGCTCGTCGTTTCGATCCTCTGCGGCGCGGGCACCGCCGTCCTTGGCGTCTGGCTGGGACTCGCGCACGAATTGGCCCCCATCGTCGCGGCATGCGGGGCCGCGGCCTTGTTGCTTGCATGCTGCTCGCGGGTCGACCGGTCGCTGACTGCCCGTGTTGCCGACGCCATTGGGCGCGAAAGCTACGGCGTCTATCTCTGGCATTTCATCTTCCCATTCGCGGCGATGTACGTCTTCAGGGATTCGACCGTCCTCGCCACGCATGGATCGTGGATGTCGCTGACTGTCTTCATGCTGACCCTCGCGGCTGCGGTGGCAGCCTCGTATGCCCTATCGCGCGTCACCGATACGCTCATTCAACGCGGCGCATCCGAGCTCGCGCGCACGCTCCTCCGGCAGATCGACATGCGGTTCGGCTTCGGCGCTGCGCCGTCGCGCCGGCTGGAGTAGACTGCGCGACGGCGTGCATCGCATCGAGGAGACCGGATGAATCCTTCAGAACGCATCGACGAACTGATCGCAGGCCTCACGGACTGGCGCGGCAAGACCTTTGCCGAGCTCCGTGCGGCCATCCTCGAAGCCGATCCGGACATCGTCGAGGAGTGGAAGTGGATGGGCAGCCCCGTCTGGTATTGCGATGGAATGATCGCCGTCGCCAACGCCCACAAAGGGAAAGTGAAGGTCACTTTTCTGCACGGCGCGCACGTGCCCGATCCGGATAAGCTCTTCAACGCGGGGCTCGAAGGCAACGCAAGACGAGCGATCGATTTTTTCGAAGGCGACAAGACGAACAAGCGCGCGTTGAAGAATCTCGTGCGCGCAGCGATCGCCTATAACCGGACGGCCTTGAAGAAGAACCGGAAGACGCCTGCGGATACGGAAACGAAGCCACCGAAAGGCAAAGCGGCATGAAGTCGTCGACCCAAAGCCGTCGAATCGCCCCGCAGCCATAGCGGCACGGGAAATTTATCGCGGCTTTTGCGAGCGGGCCTGCGTTCGCTTCCGCCGCAACGGCGGCGCGTGCCCTGTCGATTCGCGTACGACGAGCGCCATCCCAGGCACGACATGCGCGGCGCGAGCCGGCCTCGCGCCTTCCACCATCTCGAGCGCGAGCGCGATGGAGCGCGCCGCGATCTCCGCTATGGGCAGCCGCACCGTAGTCAACGCCGGGCGAAATTGATGGGCAAGCGCAATATCGGTGAATCCGATGATCGACAGATCGTCGGGCACGCGTTTGCCGAGATCCGCGGCCGCCTGCATTGCGCCGATGGCCATCAGGTCGTTCGTCGCGAAGATCGACGTCAAGGTTCGATCGGAACGCAACAGTTTCGTGGCCGCCTCGTATCCGCTTTCGATCGAATCGTGCGCATGCGCGACGACAACTGCGTTTTCGCCGTGGCCGTGTTTCGCAAGCGCATCGGTAAAGCCGCGAAGCCGCACCGTCTGCGGGCCGCCCGAGCCCGCGCCGACCAGCGCACCGAACTTGCGGTGCCCGAGTTCCGAGAGGTGCGCGGCCGCGAGTGCGCCGGCCGCCGCAAAATCGATGGTGACGCAAGGCAGCGCGCGTGAAGCGTGGACGTGCTCCCACATGCAGAGCACGACGGCCGCCCTTTTGCCCGCAATCTCCGTCAGTTCGCGCTCGCTCAGATCCGTGTTCATGACGATGACGCCGGCCGCGAGCGAACCTGCTATCTGCTCCAGATAGGCCCGCGTAATGGCAGGATCGTCATCCGTGTTGCATACGAGCAGAAAGTGGCCGCGCTTACGCGCTTCGCGTTCCGCCGCGCGCACGAACTCCGGGTAAAACGGGTTCGTGATGTTCGAAAGCATCAGCGCGAGTGTCGACGTACGGCCGCGCGCGAGCGCGCGGGCCGTCAGGTTCGGCCGATAACCGAGCTCGCGGATGGCCGCAAGCACCCGCTCCACCGTTTCCGGCTTCACCTTGTGAGGATTGCGTAATACGTTGGAAACGGTGGCCCCCGTCACCTTCGCTCGCCTCGCCACTTCGGCAAGTGTGACCAAATTCTGTTCCCCCGATTCGAGCGGCCAGGCGTCGCCTGTTGCCCGAGCTCATTTTCCCAGATGGTGGGATGCACTCCCAAACGTTGCACGACCGAATTCGGTGCGCTAACTTCCGTCCCATCAGAAGCGCACCAAGGAGACGACATGGTACGACCGACCGCGCCAATTTGGCGATAAAAATTTAAGCGCTTAAATTTCAGGCCGTTCCGAACAGCCGTTTGCATTACACCAACAAAGGAGACAACGATGAAACTCAACGTCCGCGCACTCGCGCTGGCCTCTTTGAGCTGCGTGACTTTGGCAGCGGCATCTTCGGCCTGGTCCGGAACGCTGAATATCACGGTATCCGCGCGCGGCAATCAGCGCGCCACCTGGCAAAACGCATTCGATCAGTTCAAGAAGGCGAATCCGGATGTCGATCTGAAGATCAGCTATGTTGGGGAAGAGGCTTACAAGGTGCAGATGTCGGGCTGGCTCGCCACCGATCCGCCCGATGTGCTCAGTTGGCACAACGGCGAACGGATGGCCTATTTCGCCCGGCGCAACCTGCTCGAAGATTTGAGCAGGGATTGGCAAAAGAACGGCTGGAACCAGACTTACGCTTCGGTGAAGTCATCGTCGACTTACGCCGGCAAGCAGTACAGCGTGCCCCTCGGATACGACGCATATGGGTTCTTCTACCGCAAGGACCTGTTCCAGAAGGCCGGAATTTCCGGCGAACCTGCGACTTGGCAGCAGTTCCTCGACGACTGCAGGAAACTGAAAGCCGCCGGTATCGCGCCGATCGCGGTGCCGGCGCGCGATTCGTGGACGCTTGCCGCCTGGTTCGACTACCTCGACCTGCGCATCAACGGCTACGCATTCCACCAACAACTGATGGCGGGCGACGTCGCATATACGGACCCGCGCGTGAAGCATGTCTATGAAGCATGGAAAACGCTCATCGACGACAAGTACTTCATCGAGAACGCGCTCTCGTACGATGTCGATTCGATCAGCCCGATGCTCGTGAACGGTCAGGCCGCGATGATGCTGATGGGCACGTTCTTCTCGGCCGCATTGCCCTCGGCGACGCGCCAGGAAATGGGTTATTTCCGTTTCCCCGTCATCGATGCTTCCGTTCCGTTGGCCGAGGATGGTCCCGTCAATGTGCTGATCGTCCCTGCCAAGGCAAAAAACAAAACCGATGCTCGGCGCTTCATCGCGTTCATGGGTCAGCCGGAAATCAACGGCGAGCTCGCGAAGGGCTGGGGAACGTTGCCGTCCAACAACAAGGCCCCCGAGCCGCAGGACCCGATATCGAAGGTCGGTTTCCAGACCCTTTCGAGTACCCCGGGCGGCATCGCGCAGTTTTACGATCGCGACATGACGAAGGAAATGGCCGACGAGGGCATGAAGGCGATGCAGCAGTTCTTCTCCGATCCGACCCAGCTCGATGCGATTTTGCAGCGCCTCGAGTCCACGCGTAAGCGGATCTACAAGAAGTAGGCAATGCGAGCAGGCGGAGCCGGTGCTCGCCACCGCCCCCGCCTTGCATGCAGGAGTTTCGATCGATGTCCATTTCCATTACTCCGCGAGCGTCGCGGCGCGTAGCGCGGCCGGCGACGAACGCTCCGTCGCCGCTCGTCAAGCGGCGCACGCGCGCGGCACTTTGCTTCCTGCTTCCGGGCCTCGCGCTCTTCACGGTGTTCGTCATCTACCCGATCGCGAGCAGCATCGTCCTCAGCTTTCATCACTGGGACGGCATGACCGCGAAGACATTCGCAGGTCTCGACAACTATCGGGAACTCATTGCATCGGACACGTTCTACACCGCCCTGAAGAACAATCTGACCTGGCTCGCGCTGTTTCTGCTTGCCCCGCCCGCCGGATTGGCCCTCGCGCTTTACCTGAATCAGAACGTCACCGGCATCCGCTTCGTGAAGTCGTTGTTCTTCGCTCCGTTCGTCCTGCCCGGCGTGGTGGTGGGTCTCGTCTTTTCGTGGTTCTACGACCCGACCTTCGGCTTGTTGAAGCTCATCGTCGGTCACGGCATCCCGGTGCTCGGCGATCCGCGCTACGTGACATTCGGAATCGTTTTTGCCGCGCTTTGGCCGCAAATTCCGTTCTGCATGATCCTCTATCTGACCGGACTCACGGGCATCAATCCCGAAATCGTCGAAGCGGCCCGCATGGAGGGCGCGGGCGGCTGGGCATTGCTTTGGCACGTGATCCTGCCGCAGTTGCGGCCCGCCACGTTCATGGCGTTCGTGCTGACCGTCATCGGCGCACTGCGCAGCTTCGACCTCATTTCGGTGATGAGCGGCGGCGGTCCGTTCGACAGCTCGACGGTGCTCGCCTATTTCATGTACGACCAAGCGATCAAGTACTACCGCGAGGGCTATTCGGCCGCGATCGCGGTCGTGCTGTTCGCGATCATGCTCGTTTATATCGCGTGGCAATTGCGCCGCCTCGTGCGCACCGATTCCTGAACACAGCCTAGGGAGCGTTCGATGTATCCGATGCCTATCGCCCGGTGGCGGCCCCTACCGCGCCTGCTCTATTGCGTCTCGCTGCCTGTCGCGCTCCTGTTATGGCTCGTGCCGCTGCTCGCCGTACTCGTCACCTCCGTGCGCTCGACCGACGAATTGCTGGCAGGCCAGTATTGGACATGGCCCAGACACTTCGCGCTCTTCGAAAATTACGGCACGGCACTCACGCAGACGCCGATGCTGCATTACTTCTGGAACAGCTGCCTGATCACGCTGCCGGCCATGGCGATTTCGATCGCGCTCGCCTCGATGGCCGGTCATGCGCTGGCCAGCTATCGCTTTAGAGGAAATGCGGTGCTGCTCGGCCTATTCGTCGCCGGCAACTTCGTGCCGATTCAGATCTTGATGATTCCCGTGCGCGAATTGATGCTCGGACTCAACATTTACAACACGGTCTGGGCGCTCGTCATTTTCCACGCCGCGTTCCAGACGGGTTTTTGCACACTGTTCATGCGCAATTTCATCCGCGAGCTTCCCTACGAACTCATCGAGGCCGCGCGCATCGAAGGGGCGAGCGAGTGGACGATCTACGCGCGCGTCGTGCTGCCGCTCGTGCGGCCGGCGCTCGCCGCGCTAGCCATTCTGGTCTTCACCTTCGTCTGGAACGACTACTTCTGGGCGCTCTGCCTCACACAAGGCGACGAAGCAGCTCCCATTACCGTCGGCGTAGCGGCGCTCAGGGGGCAGTGGACCACCGCATGGAATCTCGTGTCGGCCGGCTCGGTGCTCGCCGCCATGCCCTCCGTCCTGATGTTCTTCGCCATGCAGAAACACTTCGTTGCCGGCCTGACGTTCGGCGCAACGAAGGGGTAGCGCACCGCCAGCTCGCGCGTCGACCATTTTTCACAAACGAATCGAGGAACGCTCAATGCAGCTTGGCGTCTGTTACTACCCGGAACATTGGCCCGAGCACCAGTGGGAAAGCGATGCGCGCCGCATGGCGGAGATGGGCATCGCACGTGTTCGCATCGCGGAATTCGCATGGAGCCGGATCGAGCCCGAGCCGGGTCGCTATGAATGGGCTTGGCTCGACAATGCCATCGCCACACTGGCGCGCCACGGGTTGACCCTCGTCATCGGCACACCGACCGCGGCGCCGCCCAAGTGGCTCGTCGACCTGCATCCCGAGATACTTCCGGTTGCAAGCGACGGCACCACGATGCAATTCGGCTCGCGTCGCCACTACGACATTTCGAGCCCGGTCTATCGCGATCACTGTGCGCGGATCGTCGGCGAGATGGTGCGCCGTTACGGCGCGCATCCGGCTGTCGTCGCGTGGCAAACCGATAATGAAATCGGCTGCCACGATACGCTTCCCTCGTATACGCGAGCCGCATTGCTTCGCTTTCGACGCTGGCTCGCCACGCGCTATGAAAACATCGGCGCACTGAACGAGGCGTGGGGCAACGTTTTCTGGAGCATGGAATACCGCAGCTTCGACGAGATCGAACTGCCGGTCCGAACCCCGACCGATCCCAACCCTGCCCATGTGCTCGATTTCCGACGCTTTCAGTCCGACGAGGTCGCGAGCTTTCATGCGTTGCAAGCAAAGCTGATTCGCGCGCATTCGCCGGGACGCGATGTGCTCCACAATTTCATGGGTTTTTACGCCGCATTCGATCACTATGCATTCGCGCGCGACGGACTCGACGTAGCTGCGTGGGACAGCTATCCGGTACCGCGCACCGAAGTCCTGCCGCTTCCCGAAGCCGACAAGCACCGCTGGGCACGCACCGGACATCCCGACGTTTCGGCATTCAGCCACGATCTCTACCGCGGTGTGGGCAACGGGCGCATGTGGGTCATGGAGCAGCAGGCTGGACCCGTCAATTGGGCGCCATGGAACCCGGTGCCCGAACCCGGCATCGTGCGGCTTTGGACGTGGGAGGCGTTCGCGCATGGCGCCGAGCTCGTGTCGTACTTCCGCTGGCGGCAGTGTCCCTACGCGCAAGAGCAAATGCATTCCGGCCTCCATACACCTGACGACGCGCTCTCGGCGGGCGGCCGCGAAGTGGAGCAAGTCGGCGCGGAGCTACGCGGGCTCGCCGCTTCGCTCGGTCAAAGCAGTTCAAAAGCTCACGTTGCGCTGCTATTCGACTATGAGGCCGATTGGCTCATCGCCACGCAGCGGCACGGCGTCGACATCGACTATCAGCATCTGGTTTTCGAGTGGTATAGCGCACTGCGTGAATGCGGGCTCGATGTCGATATCGTATCGGCACGCGCCGATGTCAGCGGCTATGCGCTCGTCGTCGCACCGACGCTGCCGATTCTGCCCGAGCACGTCGTCGAACAGATTCGTAAAGGATCGAACCACTGGCTCTTTGGACCGCGCACCGGCGCGAAGTCCGAGACGTTTTCGATCGTGCCGCAGTTACCACCGGGCAAGCTTCAGGAAGTGCTGCCGATGCGCATCGTTGCCGCCGAGTCATTGCGGCCCTCGTTGCGTCCGACTCTGCGCTTGGACGGCGTCACCGGATCGGCACTGCGATGGCGAGACCACGCGGAACCCGGCGAGCAAACGGAAACGATCGCGCGCTTCGACGATGGCGTGCCCGCCATCCTTCGACACGGACGGGTGACGTTTGCGACAGCCGGATTCGATCGTGCCCTGCTGGGCGCCTTGATGATGCGCTGCGCGCGCGATGCAGGCCTCGACGCGGCGGCGTTGCCCGAAGGCCTGCGGCTGCGCAGGCGCGGTGCGCTGCGCTTCGCCGTCAACTATGGGGCCGAGCCGCACCCGGTCCCGGCGCAGCCCGACGCGACGTTCGTGCTGGGCGGGCCCATCGTGGGGCCAGTCGACGTAGCCGCATGGCTCGAAGGCTGAGCGGTGCGGCGATCAATCGGTCGCCTCATCGCTCGCACTGCCTCCGAATGTCAGAGATAGCTGCAGACATAGTCGAGCGTTTCGACCACCTCGATATCGAAGCGGCTCTTGCCCGGCACCGAAAACGATTCGCCCGCCCCGTATGTCTTCCACTCGTCGCTGCCTTCGAGACGAATACGGCACTGGCCCGCCTGCACCTCCATGAGTTCGGGTGCATCGGTACCGAAGTTGAGCGTGCCGGGCAAAATGACGCCGAGCGTCTTGCGCGAGCCGTCCGCGAACAGCACCGTGTGCGACACGCATTTGCCGTCGAAGTAAACGTTGGCTCGTTTGACGATGGAAACTTGATCGAATTGCGTTGCAGCGGTCATGGGGCTTTCCTCTTGGCGTTGTGAGTGTATGGGCCGCCGCGGCATGAGAATCATGCGCAACACGTCCCGGTTGCGCCGGCTTGACCGCCAGCGCGCACGACGGCAATCATACGGTACGGCGCGGGGCGTTCAGCGAAATACCTTGACAGAGGCATACGTCAAGCGTAGGGTGAGGGCCGAAGTCTTCAAGAAGCGTGATTGCTGTTCATCATTGACCGCGGAACGCGGTATTCGTTGTCCTCTCCCTCCTTGATTCTTTTCCCCGCGTCGATTTCGCGACGCATCTCTACATTTGTCCATTATCAGGAGAACTTTTATGGATACCGGTACCGTCAAGTGGTTCAACGACAGCAAGGGTTTTGGCTTCATCACGCCTGACAACGGCGGCGACGACCTCTTCGCGCATTTCTCGGAAATTCGCGGCGATGGTTTCAAAACGCTCGCCGAAGGCCAAAAGGTCAGCTTCGAGACGAAGCGTGGCCCCAAAGGCATGCAAGCCTCGAACATCTCGCCTCTGTAAATAGGCAGGGTGCTTCACAGCACCCGCTGCGCCCGCCAAATCGCGCGCAAAACTTGCCGAACCCGCTTCCCGTGAGGGATCCGGGATTCGGCGTGTCGTCGTGTTCGCGATGGCTCACTCACGGAGAAATGGATTTGGCAAAAGAAGAATTGCTCGAACTCGACGGTGTGGTGGACGAAGTGCTGCCCGATAGCAGATTTCGCGTCACACTCGAAAACGGCGCGGTAGTCGGGGCGTACGCCTCGGGTCGCATGCGTCGACACCATATCCGCATCCTTGCGGGCGATCGCGTCCGCCTCGAATTGTCGGTCTACGACCTGACCAAAGGGCGCATCAATTTCCGGCACAAAGACGAACGTGCGTCGGCCAGTGCCCCCCGGAGTCGGTTTGCACGGCGCTGACGCGTCGAAATAAAAATAGCTTGGCGTGTTCCGAGCCATCGGCCTGCAACGGACGACGCGACTCAATCGCCCTTTCTGAATCCGCTCGGCGTGGTGCCTGTCAGGCGCTTGAAGAAGCGCGTAAAGTACGCGGGTTCCGAGAACCCGAGCAAATCGGCGATCTGACTCACGCTCAGCGTCGTATAGATCAGATTCCGCTTGGCCTCGAGCAGCAGCCGCTGATGCACGATCGAAAGCGCGCTCTGGCCGGCCAGGCGCTGACAAACCGCATTCAGATGGACAGCCGTGATACCCAGCGACGACGCATACTCGCTGATCGGCCGTTGCTCGCGATAGCGCTGCTCGAGCAGCCTCGAAAACGCCTTCAGGTGGGTATGTCCGCGATCCAACCGTTCGTTGGCCACTTCGCGCTGACGATCCTGGCGGCTGGCCCATACCATCAATGCGCTCACGAGCGAGCGCAGCAGCAAATCTCGCGAAGGCGCCGGGTTGCGGTATTCGCGGTTCAATGCCGCGCAGAGCATATCCAGGTATTTCCGATCCGCGCCTGCCGGATAGCAGGCGGGATACTGCAGCACGGGGCGCGGCGCGTCGATCTGTTCTTGAAGCCAGTTCACGAGCGGAGCTGCGATCGTGATGACGAATCCATCTACGTCCGGACTGAACCTGAAGCCATGCACGCATAGCGGCGGCACGATCTGGATCGCTGGCCGCTTGATTTCCGTGCGCTCGCCTTCGATATCGATCAGAGCCGTTCCTCTGCGGACGTAGAGAAGTTGCGCGAGGTCGGAATGACGGTGCTCGCGAATCTCCCAGTCATACAGGCTGCTGCGCTCCGGGATCGACTCGCAGTGAAGCAGGTCCGGCGTGCGCCAGTCATGACCTTCCCCATAGAGCTTGAAGATCGGAATGTCGTGCAAGGTCGAATGCTTCATTGCCTGATCGCGTCCGACGGCGTCGGCGCCGTTCCCGTTGCGCCTGTCTTCAACAATCCAATCAGTGCGCAAGGGCCTGCGCGCGATCGCCGCTCGGACCCTTGCTGCCTTGCTGAGGATGGACTGCCTGCTTCACGAGCAGCGCCACGGCGGAAATGATGCCGCCCACGGCCAGGACTGCGAAGATGCCCGCAAAGCTGAAGTGCAGACGTGTCAGCTCGGCTACGAGAAAAGAGCCGGCGATTCCGCCGAATCGGCCGATGCCGAGCATCCAGGCAACGCCGGTACCGCGTCCGGCGGTCGGATAGAAGGCAGCCGCGAGCGCCGGCAGCGACGACTGAGCTGTATTCATCAACACACCCGCCATGAATACCAACAGCACGAGGCCACCGATATTGCCGGCCGTCTGGCCGATCATGAAAACACTGACGGCCGTCAATGCAAAGCAGGCCGCGACGATCCGGTTTCCGTTACGCCGATCCATCAGCGCGCCTGACAGCACGGCACCGATGCCGCCGAGCGGGAACAATGCGGAGATCAGCGTGGCTCGCTGCGGCGCAAGCCCTGCATCCTTGAGCAGGATCGGCATCCAATTGATTGCCGCATAGAAAATCACGAGCCCCATGAAATAGGCGATCCACAGCATGATGGAGCCGAAGATGTACGAACGGGACAGTACGACACCGATCCCATTGCCGTGATGCGCCGGAGCCGCCTCGCCCAACGTGAAGTCATGGACCGCATCCGCATCCGGCGAAATGCGCCGCAGCGCGGCGCGGATCTTCTCCTTGGATTGCGCACGCAGCACCATGAAGCGGACGGATTCGGGCAAAGCAGCAGCCATGACCAGCAAGAGCGCCAGCGGCACGAGGCCGCCCAGGACGAGCACGCTGCGCCAGCCGTAATGCGGAATGATCCAGGCGGCCAGGAAGCCACCCAACGCCGCACCCAAAGGGAAGCCGCAGAACATGAGGTTGGTCAGTGTGGAGCGACGCGAATCGGGGCAATACTCGCTCATCATGGTGACCGCGTTCGGCATGGCAGCCCCGAGGCCGATGCCGGTTATGAAGCGCAGGATCGTCAACTGACTCAGGTCACCGGCAAAGGCCGATATCAGGCAGGCCACGCCGAAGATGGCGACGGAACCGATCAATAGCTTGCGTCGGCCGAGCCGGTCGGACAAAGGACCGGCGACGATCGCACCGAAGGCCAGACCGAACAATGCGGCGCTCAAGACTGGCGCAAGGGAGGGCTTGGTCAGATGCCATTCGCCGAGCAGCGAAGGGGCGATGAAGCCGATCGAGGCCGTATCGAAGCCGTCGAGCAGCACGATGACGAAACACATGGAAAAAATCAGCCACTGGAACTTCGAAAAGCGCCGAGCGTTGATGAAATCCTGAATGTCGACGGCGTGGGCAACTGTCATCGTCTTCCTCCATGTCTTGTCTTATGTTTTCTGACCGGGGTGACGAAGTTGCGCGTTAGGCAGTCGTCCTGATGCGATCCGTCGAACGGGCCCGGCCGGTGTGGTCGAGCCATTGTAGAGGGAAGGCACGCAGCCGACTTGCAAAAAGATCCAGAAAAATTGGACTATTCCAATAACGAGGGATTTCCCGATGAGCCGGCCGGACGCCGGGTTGGATACCCATCTCGTCGGCGTCCGAGGGTGCGGTTTTTACTTCACATGGACCTTGATCGTCTGGCTCCATTCCGGTCCGTATGATCGATGTGCGCCATCGGCGAACTGCAACGTGAGCGTATGGTCGCCCGGCGGCAGCGTCAGTTCGGCTTCGGTTTGGCCCTTACCATAATGAATGGCGTGATCGTTCGCAGGTATCACGTCTCCTTTCGCAAGCGGCTTGCCGTCGATGAGGATATGGTGATGCCCCGCCCCTTCGATCACTTCGCCCGCGGGCGCGACGCGCATTCCGCTGACGGCGAATTTGACGTGCACGGGGTTGCTCACTGTCGCGCCATCGGCAGGCTCGACAAAACCGACGCCCGCGGCCGCCTGCGCGCTCATCGAGCCGGTGGAGACGCTCGCGCATATCGCCAAATTGAGAAGAAGCTTTGCGAATCGTCGAATCATGGGGACTAGCTCCTGGAAGGATGAAAACTCCGTAAATCGGCGCGCACGTTCGCCGCTGCATACCGAACGCATAACGTTGCTGCGTACTTGCAAAACACAGCGGCCACCGACTTTATTCCGCGACTACGAAAGCGCGCATGGGCGAGCGCGCGCTATGCGCGCCGCTATGGGTCTTTGTACAGGAAGTGCAGAAAGATTTCCGGTCGGGATCGACACGACAACGGAGCTATCGCCAGAACTCACGCCCGCTCAGCGATCACCATCGCCGGGCGCTTACACGCCGGCACTCCCGTAGAGCTGAGGCGCCAACTCCGGAGTACGACCCTGTGCGATCTGCGTGCCGAGCCGCGCGAGATCGACGCTGTCGTTTTTCGCAACGAGAACATACGCGAGACGATCGCGCCGCCAGGTGATGGCGTCCATCCCGCCCACCTGCTCCGCATGCGCCGGCTCGTCGGGTCCTGTTTCGGCAATCGCGCACAGCGCGACGGGATCGCCCCGCTCGGGCAGATAAACGATCTGCACCAGCGGTTGGCCGGCATAGTTCAATCGCTGTACGCGTTTGAACGTGAGACCGGCCGCACGCAGATCGGGAATGCTGAGCGTCGGCATACCGTCGACGCGGCGGATCTGATCCACCGTCCGCGCGGTGGCATTGCGGTCCGTAACGAGATCGGCGAGCGTCTTGCGCGAGTACAGCACCTGATAATCGACGACGGCTTTGACCCATGGCGAAACTTGCGAGTCCCTCGTATCGGCGGCGGCCAGCAGCGAGCCAGTCGTGACCGGCGGAAGGTATCTGAACACGATACCCGCGCTGAATGCACCGGCAACGAACGCGACGGCGAGCCAGGGCAGCATCATGCGTTGGCGGCCACGCGGGGCATTCGAGGCAAGCCGCTCGACGTTCGAGCGAAGCTGCGCCGGGACGTCGGGCAGCACTTGATGTTCGAACGCAGCCTGAAACGGCAAAGCGGAAGCGCGCATGATGACGAGCTGCTCGGCCAGATCCGGCGACTGTTCGAGCGCGGCCTCGACCTCGGCCCGCACTTCGGGACTGGCCGTGCCGTCGACATACTCCATCAGCACGATCTCGTCGACGCTCATGATTGAGGTTCTCCTGTCATCGTTTGCGCCAACCCCACGCATTCGATTTCCGCAAACGTCATACCACCCTCGGATCGCGCATATTGCCGGCTTGCCGGTTGGCGGGAGCGCGAACCGCCCGGCGGTCGTCGTTGTGGAAACGCTGCCCGATCGTAAGCCGGGCGCGGGCGAGCCGGCTCATGACGGTCCCGATCGGAATGCCAAGTGTGTCCGCCGCTTCCTGGTAGCTTAGTCCTTCGCTCGCAACAAGCAACATCACGACGCGCTGCGCATCCGGCAATTCGTCCACCGCTTTCATGATTTCCCAATGCAGCACTTTCAGCTCGGGATTGGAACCGGCCGGGGTCGCAATGGTATCGACCAACTCCTCGCTCCATTCGAGACTGGCGCGGCTGCGAATCTGGCGCGCTCGCACCTCGTTCAACCAGACGGAATGCATGATCGAAAACGTCCAGCTCAGCGCCGACGTGCCCGGCTGCAATTGGTGTCGCCGCTCCAGCGCGCGCACGCAAGCACGCTGGACGAGATCTTCGGCGTCTTCCTTGTTGCGGGCAAGCCGCAGTCCGAACCGCCACAATCGCGGCAACAGGCTCGGTAAAATTTCTGCTAGATCGTCCACCTGATTCATCGATTTGCACCGTTTTACCTGAAGCACCTCGTTGAAGTCGCGCTGCATCCGAAGTGTGTCACGTTAGCGGCCCCATGATCTACGCAAACCAGAAGTGGAACTACGGAAAAGCGAAGCACGCACACCGTTCCCATTCAAACATTGCCGATATCTACTAAAAGCCGTAGTGACGAATTGGCGCCCGCTCAGCTCGGCGCTGAAGAATGCGCCGAGCATTTATCATTGCTCGCGTCGAATGGCGCGGCGGCCACGGTCCCCACTATTGTCGCCGCCGAGTCAGAGATATGGACATCACCCCAAAAGCAATCGCGAATACGAGAGGAGTGGCTCATGGAACATGGCATCGACGAACGCAGGCGTTGGCTCGCGCTGATCCTGCTCTGTTTCGGCGTGCTGATGATCGTACTCGATACGACCATCGTGAACGTCGCCTTGCCGTCCATCCGCGCGGATCTCGGGTTCACCGAAACGTCGCTCGTATGGGTGGTCAATGCCTACATGCTCACGTTCGGCGGTTTTCTACTGTTGGGCGGCCGCCTCGGCGATCTGTTCGGGCACCGGAGGCTGTTCCTGCTAGGCATCGCGCTTTTCACGCTGGCGTCCACCGGATGCGGGCTCGCTTATTCGCAAGGCCTGCTGGTCGCTGCGCGCGCGGTGCAAGGTGTGGCCGGAGCGGTGGTCTCCGCCGTCTCGCTGTCGCTGATCATGAATCTGTTCACCTCGCCGGGCGATCGCGCGAAAGCGATGGGCGTCTATGGCTTCGTCTGCGCGAGCGGCGGCAGTATCGGCGTGCTGCTTGGCGGTCTGCTGACGAGTACGCTCAGCTGGCACTGGATATTTCTGGTCAACGTCCCGATCGGTGTCGGCGTCTATGTGGCATGCCTGGCGCTGCTGCCGGCCGCCAAGCCGTTGGCTGAGCGCGGCAAACTCGATGTGGCGGGCGCGCTCGCCGTCACGACCTCGTTGATGTTCGCGGTCTATGCGATCGTGCATGGCAACAAAGCGGGCTGGACGTCCGTACCGACTCTTGCACAGCTCGGCCTCGCCATCGGCTTGATGGTCGTTTTTCTGATCGTCGAATCGCGCGTGTCACATCCGCTCATGCCGCTTCGCATGTTCGCGTTGCGCAATGTGGCGACCGCCAACGTGGTGGGGGTGCTCTGGGCCGCGGCGATGTTCGCATGGTTCTTCATCTCGGCGCTCTATCTCCAGCGGGTGCTCGGCTACAGCGCCATGAAAGTCGGCCTGGCATTCCTGCCGGCCAACATCATCATGGCCGTCTTTTCCCTCGGGCTATCGGCGAAGCTCGTCATGCGCTTCGGTATTCGCGCCCCGTTGTGCATCGGTCTTCTCGTCGCGGCGCTCGGCCTTGCGTCGTTTGCGCGCGCACCCGTGGACGGCAGCTTTGCGTTACACGTGCTGCCGGGCATGATCCTGCTGGGCCTCGGTGCCGGTGTGGCGTTCAACCCGGTTCTGCTGGCCGCCATGAGCGATGTGGCGCCCGACGAGTCGGGTCTGGCCTCCGGCGTGGTCAACACGTCGTTCATGATGGGCGGCGCGCTGGGGTTGGCGATTCTCGCCAGCCTGGCGGCTGCGCGCAGCGATCGGCTTGCCGCCGCGGGGGCGGACCTCAACCGCGCGCTCAACGGCGGTTACCATCTCGCGTTCCTGCTCGGCGCGATTGCCGCCACGATCGCCGCGGTGTTGGCCGGCGCGTTCGTGCGGACGCGGCCCCATGAAACGGTAGCTCATCCGGACGAGACCGCGCAATCCGTTTCCAGCGCGAGCCGGTAGCGCCGCGGCGCTCGAGATCTTGAAGGTGTCTACAGTAGTCGAGTCGACGGGATTTGAAAAAATGCCACGACCTCGCTCAGTTGGCGCCCCTGCTCGTGTAGCGAAGTCGAGGCAGCTGCGGCCTCTTCGACGAGCGCCGCGTTTTGCTGCGTCGTCTGATCCATCTGGGCCACCGCTATATTGACTTGCTCGATGCCACGGCTTTGCTCTGCCGAAGCCGCTGCAATTTCATTCATGATGTCGCGCACCGCCGTGATCGCTCGCGTGACCTCGTCCATCGTCTCGCCAGCTTCCGATGCCAGTCGTGCACCATCGTCGACTTTCGCGACGGACGTGGCGATGAGCTCCTTGATTTCCTTGGCGGCGCCAGCCGAACGCTGGGCCAGATTGCGCACCTCTGACGCCACGACAGCGAAACCGCGCCCTTGATCCCCGGCGCGTGCTGCCTCCACCGCCGCATTCAACGCGAGAATGTTCGTCTGAAACGCGATCCCTTCGATGATCCCGGTGATGTCCGCGATCTTGCCCGAGCGCTCGCTGATCTCGCCCATGGTATCGACGACGTTGCCCACCACGGCGCTGCCTTTGAGCGCAACCTCGGCCGCATTGCCGGCCATTGCGGTGCCTTGGTGCGCATTGTCCGCATTGCGCCGAATCACCGCGGCGAGTTCCTCCATGCTGGAGGCGGTCTGCTCGAGCGAGCTCGCCTGCTCCTCCGTGCGCGAAGAGAGATCCTGATTGCCCGCGGCGATCTGGCTGGTCGCCGTCGCCAAGCCATCGGCGCCGCGACGTACCTGGCCCACGACTCGGAGAAGCGACCCGGTCATATCGCCGAGCGCGCTTAGAAGCCTGCCTGTCTCGTCGGCGCGATCGGTGACGATCGCTTGCGTGAGATCGCCACGCGCTACCGCCTCGGCGGCCGATACGGCTGCGCCGATCGGAACGGTAATGCCCCGGGCGATGAAAAACGCCAACAGGATGGCCAACACCAAGGCCGCGATGGTTACCCCGATGATCGTGCGTTGCGCGAACAAGGCGGCTTCTGTGATCGAAGCCCCCTTTTCATGCGTGCGTGCGGTCCCGATGGCGATCAAGGCATCGAGGGCACGGCCGATGGGCTTGTCCGCTCCCGCGACGTTACGGTCGCGCAATTCGATCGAAGCACCTGACGCGATCAGCGGATCGAGGGCCACGAGCGTCGCACGGTAAGCGGCCGTTGCCGCAATCAGCGTGTCGACACCCGCCGACTCGGCAGGCCCAAATGAACCCAAGCGCAATGACGTTCGAGCCGAGTTATCGATCTCGTCCAGGTTCGCGAGGAACTTCGCGCGATATGCACCGCCGCGAAGGACGTAATCCTTGTAGCTGTGCACCGCCTCGCCGAACATATCTTTCGCGTGCTCGAGCAAGCGGAGTTTCGCGACTGTGACCGATTCGTACTCCTGCCATTCCCCACTGATGGCGGACAACCGTCCATACGCCACGACACCAAGCACCGCTGTCAGCAAAGCGGCGATGAAAAAGGCGATGGCCAGACGAGCGCCAATGCGCAGATCACGGAAACGGGGCAGCATAGGGCAATTCCTTCTTCGGAGCTCGGCCAAGGGGAGGCGCCATCTCGCAGCCCAATTACAGGGAACGAACGCGGGCGACGCTATCTGATCAACGGCAGCCGTAAAACTTTCTGAACCCCTCGATGCCCCGCGTTTTCCCAGCCCCTGCAGTCTCCAGATTCGAGCCATCGCCTCCCATGGCTCGGATTAGCCCTGAATTCGGCCTCTTTTTATCGAATCGAAGCCCGCGTCGCGCGCGCAGACTGCCAATCATCGACAGACCGGATGGCTGACAAGCCCGAGACCCGGTCGCGATCTTCGACACTCTGGGAGGCCGACATGAGCGCTTTCGCGACAATTCTCTCCATCTGGTTCATGGTCGCCACTTGCGCGATCCTGTTCATCCGCGGCGCGAGCCCGCGTGTCGCAACGAGGCTCGAGCGCAGCAAGGTGACGGTCGAGGCCCATCCGTACCGACGCCGGTAGTCTTCCGCCGATGCCCGCCGGACGCCGTTGAGCGCAGGATTGCGCGCGGCTGTGCAGGCTGGCGGCAGTCGCCGCCATTCGAAACGGCCACGAGGAAACGGTACACTGGCGCACCCGGCTACCGATTCCTCACGATGTTCGCCTCGCTCAATCATCCGCTCAGAGATCCGCTTTCCAAGGAACTTCACGCACGCCCCTTCCTGCGAATTACCGGCCCGGCGTCACTGAGCCATCTCGCCATCTATTCCGAGCACGACGAAGACATCCACGGCCGATTGTTGGCGGCATTGGCCGCCGCGATGGAACTTCCGGCGCCTTCTGCCCAGCACAATCATTACGCGGCGGGAAAAGGCGACTGGCAAGTCAAGTGGGAAAAGCACACCGAGTTTTCCACCTTCACCTTCGTGCGCACGGCCGCACAGGAGCGTCTTTTCGATGGCGCAGCGATGGCGGATATTCCGCGCTCATGGCTCGCACTGCTCGAAAAAAGCGTCTTTGTCGCCGTCCACGCCGAATTGCTCTGCAACGCCGAAGCCGAAGCGGCACGCCGTGAAGTCCGGGCGTTACTGCCTGGGCCCGTACTCGTGGGTACCAAGGTTCTTTCGGGCGGTGAAGTCTACTGCGACTGGCTCGTCCACGACGATCACTTCTCTCGCTTCCTGGTACTCGATCTCGGCTTTCGCGAGGCGCAGGCCGGCCGCCTGATCCAGCGGCTTTTCGAAATCGAGACCTATCGGATGATGGCGTTGCTCGCGTTACCGGACGCCCGCCGCCACAGCCAGTTTCTCGGCAAACTCGACGGATCGCTATCGATGCTCATGCGGCGCATGGAGCAGACCGGCCCCGAGCACGACGACGCCTATCTGCTCAGGGAGCTCACCCGCCTGGCCGGCCAGATCGAGGCGCACGCTGGCCTGGAGACGCGCTTCAGCGCGTCCGCGGCCTACGAGAAGCTCGTGCTCGCACGCATTGCCGAGTTGCGGGAAGCGCGGATCGAAGGGTTCCCTACGATCGCGGAATTCATGCAGCGCCGGTTATTGCCCGCCATGCAAACGTGCAGTTCCGTGTGGTCGAGGCATCAACAGTCCGCCACGCGTGTTGCGAGGGCCGTCGATCTGCTGCGTACGCGCGTCAATCTGGCACAGGAGGAACATACGACTGCGCTGCTCGAAGGCATGAATCGCACCGCACGCACGCAACTGCATCTGCAACATGCGGTGGAGGGCCTCTCCGTGGCGGCCATCTCGTACTACGTCCTCAATCTTTCGGGCGCGGCGCTACGCGCGCTCCACGCGGCACAACTGCCGCTGGACCCCGAGGTGCTGGAAGGCCTGCTCATCGTTCCCGTCGTGGCGGGCGTGCTGTTGTTCACCCGCCGCATCCGTCGTTTGGGCCGCGCAGATTCGCACCGACAGATGGGTTAGGACGCCGCACCAGCCAGCCGCGACAGAATCCGGCTGGCGCCGCGAAATCCATCGCCCGATGCATTATTCACACGATTACACCCAGTGCACGGCGGCCGCTCCGGAATTGCGTTTTCCCGCAAACCAGTTCGCATAAGGCCGAGCCTTGGACGCGGATACTGAGCACCATCGAGCGTAAGCGACGGGGTCGACTTGCATTGGAGGGCTCCTCGGACATGACACGGATTGGAAAGGACCGCTGCGAGAATCGTCCCGACGGCGAGCAGCCAATCGCGGGCGGACGCACGTCTTCGAATCCGCCCGAGCCGGCGCCCGCGACGCGAAGCTTGCCGCCTGCGCTACAGCCGCTGAATGCCAGGCCGGCGAACAACTCCTCCGTATACCTCCATAAGCGAGCGCGGGTAACGCTATCGGACCCGCTCATCGAGACCCCTTACGACAAGTACGCAATCGGCCTGGTCTTTCACGAAGGCCAGTTCAACGGCAGCCGCCCCAATGAACGGCTGGCGTCGCAGTTCATGCCGTCGACGGTACGCGGTGTCTCGCCGTTTTGGGATCTCGACGAGCGAACGATTGCGCAAAAGGGGGGCAGTCTGACGGTATTCGGCGACGTGAGGGGCTCGCCATTCGAAGCACCCGACGGGAAGGTCCGCATCCGCTTGCACTATGGCGACCGGACCAATCTCGAGCGCCTGAGCGAACATTTCGGCCAGCCGACCCTGGAGCAGAGAGAGCCCGCTTTCATGCGCAGTTCGTATCGAACGGTACTGATCAAAACAGGCTCGGGCTGGCAGCAGTTCAAATTTTCGATACCTGACAACCCACGTTTCTCCTTCAACGCGCCCCACAAGCGATTGTTGCCGCGGGACGTCGAAGCCGCAGTCCAATTTTCCGCGGCACTGCAAGGCAACCCCCACTATATCCGTGAGCCGGCCGGCATCGCGCTGAGATTCGACGATGGCGCGGCACCGATCACCGCGCTTTGGCGCGAAATGCCCGTGGCCAGTCGTGGATTCAAGAATGGCGACTTCGTCGCCCCCGTTCACGTGCTGACGGACCCCGCATTTGCCGATAGCGAGCAAGGACGAACCATTTTCGGTACCGGCGCGCGGGGAGCTACTTCGATCGGCGAACTTCAAGGATCGTGGCTCGTTCGCGAGTTGGCGCCGAAGCTCGCGGCTATCCTGATGAACACGCTCACCGACACGCATGCCCATCCGCAATTGCACGAGCAGAATATCGATGTCGTGATTGACGTTCACGGGCGGGTTGTCGACGTCCTCGTGAAGGACCTGAGCGATATTGCCCTCGACTACCGTGCAATTGCGGCGGCTGGACATAGGGAGCGATGGGGCGGTGTGCAGACGAACGACATGGCCTACGCCTCGCCGATGTCCGACCGTCTCCAGTTTCCAAATGGCGAGCGATACACCGTCGAGCGTTTTTACGAGGCATTCTTCGGCAGCATCGGAACGCGCCAGGGCGAATCGACTGGGCAGCCTCCCGCACCTTCGGCGATTGCGCAACAGGCGACACATATGCTGGCGGAAAAAATACGGCGCTGGCTTCCCGGAGCATGGCTGCAAGCTCGGGGCCACGGGGCAGCGTACGGACGCGCGTTCGGCGCCAGCGCTGCCACGCCTTACGAACGCATCGCCGCTCTTCGGCAACTGATCGTTGAATATCTCGAGGAAGGCAAGCGGCCGGTCTGACGCCGGTCAGACTAATGCAACGAAAAATCCTCATTACTGTTTGGAATTCCCGCCAGCATTTCCGGTATCGACGCCAGCCGCAGGGCCCATTGCCAGGCGAGCGACACGATTGCTTCGATCGTCCTCACAACTGCTCGCCGCCTACCGAGGCGTTACGCATCGCCATCACGCGCGGCACGATCTCGTCGAACACCTCGCGCAGCGACGTCGAACCGAAACGGCGTTCGCCCGCGCCGGCTTCGACGTCGATCATGCCGGCGTTATGCGCGTCGTAAAGCTCGACGATCAACGCCACATGCGCGGCGCTCAGTCCCGCATGGGCGAGCGTCTGCTCCCAAGCTTCGCGCGGTACCGCGACGGCATCGATGTGCCGGCCGCTCGCCTGGCCAAGTGTTTGCGCGACCTCGAACGCATTGACGCGGTGCTCGCATTCCACACTCACCACGCGCAATGCCTGCTCGGATTCGTCGAGCAGCAGTTGGGCCGCGACGCGCCCGACATCGGATGCCGCCACCGTCGGAAATTGCTTGCTCAGCGGATGGTGAAAGCTCGGTAGCACCGCTGTTTGCAACGCAAGCGGCATCACGCGCGCCCAGTTATGCATATGCTCGGCCGAACGCAGCATGATCGAGCGCGCCGCAATACCGCGCCACCGCTGCTCCAGTTCGTGAAAGAGGACCGTGATCCCGGTTCCGCGCGGCTTTTCCGCGCCATAGTCCGACAGCGCAAGCACAACGGAAGGTGGCCGCGCACGCAGCGCCGTCTCGACCGCATCGATCGCTCGACGCATCGTATCGGCCGGTTCCGTGTCGCCGCGTGGCACCGGGCAAAGCATCTGCACCGCATATGCACCTTCGAGCGCACGTTGTACCGCGGCGCTATCGGCCAATTCGCACACGACCACGTCGCATCCCATGCGTGCAAACGCGTTGCCCTGCGCGCGGTCGTGTACCACCGCGCGCACGGGCTTTCCCGCCTCGACGAGCGCCGTTACCGTCGCGCGCCCCACATTTCCCGATGCACCGAAAATGACGAACACGATTTGCTCCGTCCACTAAGGTGAGGCCGATCCTATCGCGGCATCGGAGGTTTCGCGCGCATGCCCGGATCGCAATTCGCAGATATGGATGGCGACGATGGGCCACCCAGCCGCGCGCCGCATGTAGGGCATGCCGGAGCGGACCCGGTGAAAACGTCGCACAATGTCGACCATTCGAACCGACGCCCAGCCCCTCGATGCCATGAACGCAACGACACGCGATCAACTCCCGCCGCCCCTCGCGCGGTACGTGCTGCACTCGAGCACCGGCCTGGGATGGACTGGGTTCGGCGCCGAATTGTTGGCGTTCCCCGCCGGGGCCTACCAGGTTCCGGCAAGTACGGCCCACCGCATCGCCTTTCACGTCGGTGCGCCAGTCAAGGCCCGCTGCCGCTGCGACGGGAGCCGATGCGCCCGCATCCAGGCGCACGGCGATGCCGATGTCGTTCCCGCCGGGCTCGACGGCGAGTGGATCGACGAGTCCGACAGTACGATCTTGCGCATCTGGGTGACGGATCGCTTCGCACGAACCACTTTCGATCAGCTTGGCCTCACAGCTTCGCAAGCGCGCATCCGCCCGCAATTCCAATTACGCGATCCGCGCTTGCAGCATCTCGCGTGGGCGCTGCGTGCCGAGCTCGAATCCGATCTGCCGTCCGATCCGCTCTTCGCGGAGAGCCTGTGCACCGCGATGACGGTGCGACTGGCTGCAGGCGCGCCCGCCCTTGGCGAGCGCAAGCAAACGCTCGGGCCGCGCGCGGCCAGACTCGTTGCGGAGTTCATCGAGAGCCATCTGGACCAGCGTTTGACGCTGTCGGATCTCGCCGCATTGGTCGAACTTAGCGTGCCGCACTTCAAAGTCCTCTTTCGTGAGACGTTTGCGATGCCGGTGCATCGTTACGTCGTTCAACGCCGCGTCGAGCGCGCCCGCGAGTTGATCTTGCAAGGCAAGCTGAGCGCCACGCAGGTTGCCTTGGAAACCGGTTTCGCGCACCAAAGCCATATGGCGCATTGGATGAGCCGTTTGCTCGGCACCACGCCGCGGCACATGATGCGCGCCGCCAAGCAAAGCCACGATGGCGAGCCCTCGGCGCCGATCGAGCGCCGCGCGCGATACGGCTGAGTGCCATATCGGAACGCACGCAATGCCGTCGGCGCGGCAACCGGCACAGGCGGAATTCCTGCGCCGCCACACCTCGGGCTGGCACGTCCCCTGCGGGATGTGGAGCAATCGCTCGGTTTTCTGTCGGGGCACGCCATGACCGCGCTTTCACTTCGCAGAACGTATGATGCCGCGCGGCGCGAAGTCGCCTGCGTCGCCGATGCGGTCGTGCATTTCGGCGAACACCGATGCACGACGATGGCAGCCGGCATCGCCTTTTTTTCGGCCTTTTCGCTGGCGCCGCTACTCGTCATGGTAATCGCCGTCGCGGGCTGGTTTTTCGGCGCCGACGCCATCCGCGGAGAAATCTTCTCGGACGTTCATCAGTTGATCGGCGACGAGGCGGCCGCCGCGGTGCAGATGATCGTCGCCAATGCCCGTACGCACAAAGACAGCGGCGGCTTCGCCGCATTCGTGTCGTTCGTCGCGCTCGCACTCGGCGCGTCGGCGACCTTCGCTTCTTTGAACAGCGCCCTCGCCGTCGTATGGCCGATCGGTGCGACGAGCCGTTTTTCCAGCGTCGTCGCGCTCGTCAAGGTGCGGCTCATTTCATTCGGACTCGTGCTCGGCGTGGCGTTTCTCGCGATCGTATCGCTCGTGCTCGATACCATCATCACGTTCGTCGGCGAATGGCTCTGGGGCGGTACCTCGTATGCCGCAGTCGGCGACATCCTGCAGTTGACGTTCGGGCTCGTGGTACTCGCGCTGTCGTTCGCAGCGCTACTCAAATTCCTGCCCGACGCTCGTGTCGAGTGGCGCGATGCCTTGATAGGCGGCGTCGTCTCCGCGTTGCTGTTTTCTGGCGGCAAAAAGCTGTTCGCGCTCTATCTCGCGCATGCCGGAATGGCCAATGCGTTCGGCGCGGCAGGCTCGCTCGCGGCACTGCTCATGTGGCTTTACTTTTCGGCCCTCGTCCTGCTGTTCGGCGCGGAGTTCGCCGCGTCCCGCGATCGCACGAGGCGTGCCGCGAGAGATCAGCGCCGAAAGGAACGGCAGCGTGCGGGCCCCGTCCGTCCGGCAGCCGGTAAAACGCTACGCTGATGAATTAAGTGGCGCTTTAGCCAGACAATTACGCGCGTTCGATTAATTAAATATCACAACGTGAACTATTCCTCATTTAGGAATAGACAATTTCGCATTACGCAACGATGCGTCGCGTGGCGGCTTACCGCGGCCACGTGACACGGGTGTTTCCTTTTGGAGACACTTTCTTTTTTTCCTGTCACCTTTGTAAGGACATTGCGATATTCTCCGCTTCGCAACAGTCTTCGATAATCATTCGCGTGGAGAAATGATGAAAAAAATCGCATTGTCGACGCTCTCGCTCGCATTGCTCGGCGCCGCGGGTGCTGCTCAAGCTCAGAGCAGCGTGACGCTGTATGGCGTGATCGACACGTCCATCACGTACGTACATCACCAGTCGGGTAGCGACAACGGCTGGAACATGGGCACCGGCAATCTGTCCGGCAGCCGCTGGGGCCTGAAGGGCCAGGAAGATCTGGGCGGCGGACTCGCAACGATTTTCCAATTGGAAAACGGCTTCAACTCCACCACGGGTCAACTGGGTCAAGGTAGCCGCATGTTCGGCCGCCAGGCGTTCGTCGGCCTCGAGAGCAAGCAATTCGGTACGGTGACGCTGGGCCGTCAATACGATCCGCTCGTCGACCTGGTGCAAGGCATCACGGCTGACAACTACTTCGGCAGCGTGTTCGCAACGGCAGGCGACGTCGACAACTACGACAACAGCTCGCGTACGAACAACTCGATCAAGTACCTGTCGCCGAACTACGCCGGCTTCCAGGTCGAGGGCATGTACTCGCTGGGCGGTGTCGCCGGCAAGACGGGCTCGGGTCAAACGTGGTCGGTGGCTGCGGCTTACAACAACGGCCCGCTCGGCGTTGCAGCAGGCTACTTCAAGGCTGACAACACGAACGGCGTGCGCACGCCGACGGCATCGGGCGGCGGCTGGAACGGCACGTCGGACGGCACGTTCAACGGCCCGATCAACCTGGGTTACCAGACGGCGAAGTCGATCAATATCGCTCGCGTTGCCGCGCAGTACACGGTGGGTGCGTTCACGGTCGGCGCTGGCTACAGCAATGCGCAATACAAGTCGGACGGCTTGTCGACGTTCGGTTCGACCGAGAAGTACAACACGGGGCAAGGCTTCGTGAACTACCAGTTGACGCCGGCGATGCTGCTGGGCCTCGGCTATAGCTACACGAAGTCGAGCGGCGATACGTCGGCCAAGTACCACCAGGTTTCGCTGGGTGCCGACTACTCGCTCTCGAAGCGCACGGACGTGTACCTCGTTGGCGCATATCAACATGCCAGCGGCCAGACGCGTGACGCGACGGGCACGGCGGTTGTCAACGCGCAAGCGTCGGTGGGTTCGTACGGCTACGCCGGCACGAGCAGCCAGGAACTCGTGGCAGTGGGTCTGCGCCACAAGTTCTAATCGAAGTCGAACGGGGTCGCGACGAGCGATCGTCAGGACTCCGATGCAATGCCAAACCGGCAGGGATCGTTCCCGGCCGGTTTTTTTTTTTACGGCAGGAGTTATCGCTTTAGCGATTACTCCTGCCCAATGCAAAGCAAGGCCGGAGTTACCGCTCTAGCGGTTACTCCTGCCCAATGCAGAGCAAGGCCCGAGTTACCGCTTCAGCGGTTACTCCTGCCCAACGCAGAGCTAGGCCCGAGTTACCGCTTCAGCGGTTACTCCTGCCCAACGCAGAGCAGGGGGCATCGCCAGCAAACGCGAAGCAACTAGAAAGCTGGTTGATCGACTTCTGAAAGCTCGGTGCCTCGGTCCCTTAATTTGCGCGTGCTCCAATGCGCCCGTTCCCCCACGATCAGGAGCACGCCCCATGTTTCGCCGCACGTACTTTCCTGCCCTACTCGCCGCGGTGTCGCTGACCGCGTTTGCCGCGTACGGCGACAACTCTCAGGCACGGCACTGGCACCGGTTCGCCGATACGTTCCCGACCGCTACGCCGATCAAACACCTCGTCGTCATCTACAACGAGAACGTCTCGTTCGACCACTACTTCGCGACCTACCCGCATGCGACGAACCCCGCCGGCGAGCCGGTATTCGTGGCCGCGCCGGGCACGCCGAAGGTCAACGGTCTGAGCGGCGCACTGCTGACGAGCAATCCGAACTCTACGAACACGGCCAACGGCACCGGTGCCGCGAATCCGTTCCGCCTCGACCGCACGCAAGCGGCAACGGCTGACCAGAATCACGCCTACACGGCCGAAGAGCAGGCCTACGACAACGGTGCTGCCGATCTCTTTCCGAAGTACACGGGTAAGGGTTCGAGCGGCGGCGCGGGCGCCTTCGGCACCAAGGGCCAAGTCATGGGCTACTACGACGGCAATACGGTCGCGGCCATGTGGAACTATGCCCAGCGCTTCGCGATGAGCGACAACGCCTATACGGACACTTACGGTCCGTCGACGCCTGGCGCGCTCGAAGCGATTGCGGGCCAGACGAACGGCATGCAGATCGTCAAATCGTCGAGAAACTCGTACTACGTGAACGATACGCAAGGCGGCTTGACGATGATCAACGACGTCGATCCGGCCTATGACCTCTGCTCGAGCGCGACCGATCAGGCCATGATGTCGGGCAAGAATATCGGCGATCTGCTCAATGCGAAGGCGATCCCGTGGGGCGGCTTCATGGGCGGCTTCGACTTGTCGGCGATGAACGCGAACGGCACGACGGGCTGCGCTCGCAGCTCGCTGTCGAACGTGGTCAACGCTTCGACGGCCGACTACATCCCGCACCACAACTGGTTCCAGTACTACGCGTCCACGTCGAACCCGCAACACTCGCGTCCGAGCTCGCTGCAATCGGTCGGCTTCTCGCTGGCGGACGACGGCAGGACCAGGGACCCGGCCAACCACCAGTACGATATTGATGACTTTTTCTCGGCGGTCAAGGCCGGTAACTTCCCCGCAGTGAGTTTCCTGAAGGCGCCCGCCTATCAGGACGGTCACGCGGGATACTCGGATCCGCTCGACGAGCAGGCGTTCACGGCGAAGGTCGTCAATTTCCTGCAGCAGCAGCCAGAGTGGGACCGTACGGCGGTGATCGTGACGTGGGACGACTCGGACGGCTGGTATGACCATGCTTATGTGAAACCGACGAGCGCATCGTTCGATCCGGTCGCCGATCAGCTCAACGGCTCGGGAATGTGCGGCACGGGTCAGCAGCCGCTCGGGGTGAACGGCGGACCCGTGAATGGCCGCTGCGGCCCGGGCACGCGTATTCCGTTCCTCGTGATTTCGCCGTGGACGAAGCCGAACTACGTCAGCCACACGCAGATTTCGCAGGCTTCGATCGTCCGTTTCATCGAAGACAACTGGCTCGACGGCTCGCGCATCGGGGGAGGCTCGTTCGACGCGACGGCCGGCGATATCTCCGATATGTTCGACTTCCATAGACCGCATCCCCAGCGCCTCATTCTCGATCCGACGCTGGGCACGCCTATCCATGGACGCCATGAAGGCGACGAGCAGTAAGTAGTCCGCCCCACACCGCGACGTTTGCAAGCCAGGGCCCCCTCGCGGGCCTTGGCTTGTTTGGATCGTGACGATGAAAACGCGCTTTCGCGCACTGTCCTGCGCGCCATGACGCCATGCAAACGAACGTTACCCACGCGCCCCCTCCCGCTCGATCGATGCCGCGCCGCCGAGGATGGACCGTGCTCGCGGCCGCGGCTGCGCTCCTCGCGGCCAGCGCACTGGCGCTGGCCGCAGCGTATCCGCGCTCGGCGCCTGCCCCGATCGGAAGGATCGTCGCCCAACTGACCGGTGTGAACCTGCACCCGGTCCGTCTGCAGCGCCCGCAAACCGCTCCGCTGAGCGCAATGGCGATGCTCGGCAAGTCGATCTTCTTCGATCCGACGCTTTCGGCTTCGGGCAAGCTCTCTTGTGCGTCATGCCATAGCCCCGCGCGCGCATACGGCCCGCCCAATGCATTGCCTGTGCAGTTTGGCGGCAGCGACATGACGCTTCAGGGCGACCGTCCCCCGCCCTCGCTCATGTATCTGTATCGCCAGCCGAATTTCGGTATCGGTCCTTCGCAAGCGGATGCCGACGAGCCCACCAATCTCGCACAAGCCGCGCAGCAGGCATCGAGCGCGACGCGTGCGCAAAAAACCGCCGGCACCGCGCCCGCTGCTCCGGAGCTCGTGCCGCAAGGCGGCCTCTTCTGGGACGGGCGCGCCGATACCTTGCAGCAGCAGGCGTACGGTCCGCTGCTCAATCCGGTCGAAATGGCCAATGCAAGCGAACAGGAAGCGGCCGACAAACTGGCCCACAGCGCTTACCGCGATGCGTTTGCGAAGCTCTTCGGCGCGAGTGTATTGAGCGATCCGCGTTTGCTGCTTTCCGAGGCGATGTTCGCCGTGGCACGCTATCAGGTCGAAGATCCGACGTTCCATCCCTACACGAGCAAATACGATTACTGGCTCGAGGGCAAAGTCCGTCTCACCCGTGCGGAAATGCGTGGCCTGCGCCTCTTCAACGATCCGAAAAAGGCCAATTGCGCCGGTTGCCATCTATCCACGCCGACCCAAGACGGCCAACCGCCGATGTTCACGGACTTCGAGTACGAAGCGCTCGGCGTGCCCCGTAACCGCCTGCTGGCCGTCAACCGTAACGCGAACTATCACGACCTCGGTCTGTGCGGTCCCCACCGGACCGATCTCGCGAATCAGACTCAGTACTGCGGCATGTTCCTCACGCCGAGCTTGCGCAACGTTGCCACGCGCAGTGTCTTTTTCCACAACGGGGTCTACCGCTCGCTCGACGAGGTGCTGACCTTCTATAACCTGCGCGACCTCGATCCCGCAAAGATCTATCCGCGCGACGCCAAGGGAAAAGTCGAGCAATACGACGACTTGCCCTTCAAATACCGGGCGAACATCGACAAGACCGATGCGCCGTTCGATCGCAATCCCGGTGACACGCCGGCTATGACACCCGCCGACATTGCCGACATCATCGCTTTCCTGAAGACGTTGACGGACGGCTATGCGGTGCCGCCATCGAAGCCACAGCGACAGCGGTGAAGCGCGCTTTCGCATAAAAAATCCCTGTGAGCCGTCGAGGCCCACAGGGATTTTTGCGAAAAACGCGCGATGTAACGCGGTTTTAGGCCGAAGCCGCGTCCTTCAGTTTCTTCAGCGGACGTGCCTTGATGCGCACCGACGCGGGCTTTGCCGGGAACCAGCGATCTTCGCCCGTGAACGGATCCTTGCCGAAGCGCTTCTTCTTCGCCGGCACAGCTTGCACGACGATCTTCAGCAGGCCGGACAGCGTGAACTCACCGGCACCCTTCTTGTGCACCGAGCCGAGAATCGTGTCCTCGAGCGCCGAGAGCACCGCCTTCACCGATTTCGGCTCGACAGCCGAGCGCTCCGAAAGGTGGGCAGCCAGCGAGGCCTTCGTGAAGGTGTCCTTGATCGGCGACGCAGCACCGGACGCCTTCACGGCGACCTTCTTAGCCGCGGCTTTCTTCGCGGGCACTTTCTTCGCAGCTGCTTTCTTCGCCGGTGCGGCGGCAGCCTTTTTCGCAACCTTGTTTGCGGAAGTCGACATGTTTCTCCTACCTGTTGGTCGTTGAACGCACGAAGCACGCACAACATGCGCGGCGCTTCAAGGCCGGATTCTACAAGCGCCGCGCGCCTTCATGCATCTGTTTTATGCATGAAGGCCTGCCAAGACGCCGAATTTGTTGCGTTCGGCAGACTGTATGCCCGTGTCTCGCGCAACGGAAGTCACGAAAAACGGCGGACGTCCCCCCTCGAAATCGTTTGGACGCAAAGCGCTCGGCGCGCAAGAGACGGACCCGCCCTGGGGCGAACCCTACGTTTGCGTACTCAACCGATGCCGAACGCCGGGTCGCTCATGCTGCCGCGGCCGGTTTCAACGTGGCCGGCGAACCCGCGCTCGAACGAGGAATCGGTGTCCACGAACACCGCAAGGTCGTACCAGCCGTGGGAAGCGCGCAAATCGAAGTAGACGTCCACAATCTCGCCGCCCACGACGCGCCGTTTGACGGAGGGAGAACCGTAGGCATCGCGCACCGTGAATTCGCAAGCCGCGCTGCCGATGTTTCGGAGCCGCAAGCCGATACTGCCGTTCGCGACGTCATACGCTTCGGTCACTTCGGGCAGCGCAACACCGCCGCCCCACCCGCGTGTCGCCTTTGCCGAGCCCTTGAAACGCCGGAAAAACCCGTTCGGCCCATGCAGGCTGTAGTGATAATGACCATCGGCATCGAGCGGGACATCGTCGGACAGACGCTTGCCGATCTCCACGGCATACGCGCGCGGGGTGTCGGAGCTGCCCGTGCGATAAAGCAGAAACGCGGCACCCGCGCGGCCGCGGTTCGTCAGCTCGATCCGTAACGTGCGCTCGCTCGCCGTGATGTAACCATGAGCAAAGAGCTCGTAGGGCAGCGCTCGCGCGGGTCGTACACCCGCCTCCTGAGCCGGTTGCGATGCGGTGAGCGGCGGCAGCGGAATATAGCTGAAACGGCGTTGGCGATCGACCGGCCCATATTCATCCGTACCGGGCAGCGCTGGAAACGCGGTGTTCGGATTGGCGAAATCGAACGCACTCGTCAGATCGCCGCAGATCGCCCGCCGCCATGCCGTGATGTTCGACTCCCGCAGCGCACCGCTGCCGGCGCGGCTGAACCGGCGTTCGATGAAGCGGATGATCGACGTATGGTCGAAGGTTTCCGAACACACCCAGCCGCCCTTCGACCACGGCGACACCACGAGCATCGGTACGCGCGGGCCCAATCCGTAGGGACCGGACGCTTTGCCCGGCGCACCGCCAAAGTATTCGTTCGATGTGTCGACGGTGGAACGTCCGGTCTGATCCGACCATGGCGCGAACGGCGGCACGACATGATCGAAGAAGCCGTCGTTTTCGTCGTAGGCGATGAAGAGCACCGTTTTGCTCCATACCGCCGGATTTGCCGTCAACGCTTGCAATACCCGGTCGATGTACCAGGCGCCAAAGTTGGGCGGCCAATTTGGATGTTCGGAATACGCCTCGGGCGGAACGATCCACGATACCTGCGGCAGCCTGTCGTTCAGCACGTCGACCCTCAGGATATCGAAGTAACCGTCTCCCCTCGCCGCATTCGTACCGGTGCGCGCATTGTCGTATAGCGCATCGCCTGGCCGCGCGTTGCGATACTGGTTGAAAAAGAGCAGTGAATTGTCGCCGTAAGTGCCGATGAACGGGTCCTTCGTCCACCCCCAGGAACCGTTTGCGTCGAGGCCCATACCGATGTCCTGATAGATCTTCCACGAGACACCGGCGGCTTGCAGTTTCTCGGGAAAAGTCGACCACGTATAGCCCGCCTCGGCGTTATCGATCACGGGGCCGCCGCCGGTACAGTCGTTGCCCAGTCCGCCCGTCCATAGGTAATAGCGGTTCGGGTCCGTCGGCGCCATGCTCGAGCAATGGTAGGCATCGCAAATCGTGAAGGCGTCGGCGAGCGCGTAGTGGAACGGAATGTCCTCGCGCGTGAGGTAGGCCATCGTGGTCGGCCCTTTCGCCAGCACCCATTGATCGTAGCGGCCACCGTTCCAGGCGAAGTGAGTCGTCGCCCAATCGTGCAGCAGGCCTTGCATGTACTTCATGCCGAGGTTGGCCACGCCGGGCCGGTAGGGCGAAAGCTGACCGTATCCGGCGACGACCGGCTGATTCCAGACCGGGTTGCCGCTCGGCAGCGTCATGGCGCGGCGGTCGCCGTAGCCGCGCACACCGCGAAGCGTACCGAAGTAATGATCGAACGAGCGGTTTTCCTGCATCAGGACGACGACGTGCGCGACGTCCTCGATGCTGCGGGTCGTATCGTGGGCGGGAATCGCGAGTGCATTGCGAATGCCCGTCGGCAACAAACCGGCAGCGGCAAATGTACCTGCCGCTTGCGCGGCTGCCCGCATGAAAACGCGGCGGCTGATCGACGTCATGAGCTGGACCCCGCAATTACGAGATGAGCGACGTTATGGACCATCGATCGGTCCATCGCAATGCGCGGCGGCCGTGTTAGAGGAGAGGGACGGGAAAGGGAACGGGGGAAACGTTATTGAGAGAAGGGAGCGGTGACGTTGAACGGAAGGACGGGTCCGCCCCAAGAGCGAACCCGTTCGATCGATCAAGGCGCGCCGAAGGCCGGATCGCTCATGCTGTCGCGGCCGGTTTCGACGTGACCGGAAAGTGCTCGATGAAACGCCGGATCGGTATCGATGCTGACTTTCAAGTCATACCACGCATGAAATGCCCGCAAATCGATATACAGGTCCGCACTTTCTCCACCGGCGACCCTGCGTTTGACGAGGCTCCCATCGTAAGCGTTGACGACGGTAAACACGCAAGCCGCGCTGCCGAAGTTCTTCAAGTGCAGTTCGATGTTTCCGTTCGCCACGTCGTACGACTCGGTGACCTCGGGCATCGCCGTGCCCGCGTTCCAGCCGCTTGCGGCAATCGGCACGGCCGCACCCGCGAAGCGGCGCATCAGCCCATTCGGACCATGCACGGTGTAGTCGTACCGCCCGTCGACGGGCAGCGCCAGTGTATCGGCAACGCGCTTTTTCGCTTCGACGGCGTACGAGCGGGGGGCGTCGAGGCTTTTTGCACGATAGACGAGAAACGCGGCCGCGGCCGAACCGGTATTGATGAACTCGAGGCGAAGCGCGCGCTGCGCCGCTTCGACGCGCGAGTGGACGAACAGCTCGTACGGCAGCGCACGCGCCGGTCGCACGCCCGGTTCCTGATTCGGCTTCGCCTGAACGAGCGGCGGCACCGGTACGTAGTCCGGATGGCGTGCTTTGTCGGGCGGCACATAGCCGGTCGTTGCCGGAAGCGCCGGGAATGCGGCGTTCGGATGAGCGAAATCGAACGCACGCGTGAGGTCCCCGCAGATCGCGCGGCGCCACGGCGTGATGTTGAGTTCACTCAGATTGCGGCTTCCGCCGTTGCCGAACCGGCGCTCGATGAAGCGAATGATCGACGTGTGATCGAACGTCTCCGAGCAGAGCCAGCCGCCCTTCGACCACGGCGAAACAACGAGCATCGGTACCCGCGGCCCCAGACCGTAGGGCCCCGCAGGATTGCCGTCCTTGCCCGGGTAGTACTCGTCGATCGTGTCCACTGTCGAGCGGCCGACGCTCGGCGACCATGGCGCAAACGGCGGCGCGACGTGATCGAAGAAGCCATCGTTTTCGTCGTAGGTGATGAGAAGCGCTGTTTTGCTCCATACCGCCGGGTTCGATGTCAGAACCTGCAACACCTGATCGATATACCAGGCGCCATAATTCGCAGGCCAATTCGGGTGCTCGGAGTACGCCTCGGGAGCAACGATCCACGAGACCTGCGGGAGCTTACCGCCCTGCACGTCGCGCTTCAGAACGTCGAAGTAGTCGCCGCTCACCGCGACATGGGTGCCCGTGCGCGCATTGTCGTAAAGCGGATCGCCCGGCTGAGCATTGCGGTACTGGTTGAAATAGAGCAGCGAGTTGTCGCCGTAGTTGCCTATGAAGGCGTCCTGCGTCCAACCCCACGAGCCTTTCGCGTCGAGGCCCGTCCCGACGTCCTGATAGATCTTCCACGAGATGCCGGCCGTCTGGAGCTTCTCCGGAAACGTCGACCAACCGTAGCCGGCTTCGGCGTTATCGATCACGGGACCGCCACCGCTGCCGTCGTTGCCTACCCAGCCCGTCCACATGTAGTAGCGGTTCGGATCCGTCGGCGTCATGCCCGAGCAGTGATAGGCATCGCAGATCGTGAAGGCATCGGCAAGCTGGTAGTGAAATGGAATGTCTTCACGCGTGAGATAAGCCATCGTCGTCGTACTCTTGGCCGGTACCCACTGATCGTAGCGCCCCCCGTTCCATGCGGCATGCGTCGTCGTCCAGTCGTGCGGCAAGTCTTGCAGGAACTGCATGCCGAGCTCCGGCGCGCTCGGCCGAAACGGCAAGACGTAACCGAGATCCGCCGCAGCCGGCTGGTACCAGACGGGCCGGCCGTTGGGCAACGTGATCGCGCGGCGGTCCCCGTAGCCGCGTACGCCGCGCAGGGTGCCGAAGTAGTGGTCGAACGAGCGGTTTTCCTGCATCAGGATGACGATGTGCTCGATGTCGTCGATGCTGCGCGTCGCATCGTTGGCGGGAATGGCGAGCGCATTGCGGATACCGGCGGGCAATGCACCCATGGCGGCAGCGGCGCCCGCCGCTTGAGCGGCGGCACGCAGGAAGTCACGGCGGCTTGTCGAGGTCATTTTCGATTCGTAGGGCGGAAGTGGAACGAGACGGTCTCGCGCAAGCGGGACACGTCGACGGGTAAGGCCAAAGCGAACACGCACGAACACATGCGGACTACTTGAAACTGAACCGTCGTCGGCCGCGGGCAACCCGCGCCGAACGAACCCTGTCTGTTGACGACCCCCGCTAGTCGGCGGAGTGCATGACTGGCGGCAATAGCGCGCCCGACGCGGGCGGCGGCGCAACAGCGCTCCCGCCCGCGCCGAAACGCTGCGCGAAAACCGCTTTCGCGGGCTCGACAGTGTGGGGCGCCGGATTGGCGCCAGGCAACGTGGGCACGCGTTCGGCGTCGCGCGACAGCGCATCGTCCGCGCGGCTGCCGTGATCGTCGCCGCAGCCGGCCAGCGCTACGACGAGTCCCACGCATACCGCCCGTGCAAGCGCGAACGAAATACATCGGCCACATGCTCTGCAGGGTCGACGCTCTGGCATTGAACCTCCCACGATGGGACCTCGACAGCGCACATCTGTAGTGAACAGGCCCTCGGATGGCGGACACGATAAAAACGAATCGTGTCGCCTTGATGAAGAACGTTATGCGCGAAACACGCATTCGTCTCAATGTGGCAAGCGTGCGTTAGAGGAGAGACTCGATGCAATGAATCCCGCCCCTTCTTGCATGAAACGCACATGACGCATCGATGCGAAGTGCGATCGGCAATACACGAGGCGGTAAAGGGTACGCCCGTCAGGGCGTACCGGTGAGAGGGGAGTAAAGCGAAGCGCTGGCCGCGAGCGGGCTCAGGCGATGAACGACGTCAGGAAATCATCTGCGTGATGTGTTCGCGCAGATAGGCATCGAACGGCGCGCCGATCTCGGGATGGCGCAGCGCGAATTCGACTGTCGCTTTCAGATAGCCCAGCTTGCTGCCGCAATCGAAACGCGTGCCGTAGTAGCGATAGGCCAGCACCTGCTCTTCGGCGAGCAACGCCTGCAGCGCGTCGGTCAGTTGCAGCTCGCCGAGTGCGCCCGTTTCGATTTTCCGCAGATGCGAAAAGATGCTGGGCATCAGGACGTACCGGCCGACGACACCGAGATTCGACGGCGCCGCTTCGGGCGACGGCTTTTCCACGATGCCTGACAGCTTGAAGATGTCCTCTTCCCACTCGCGGCCTTCGACGACGCCGTAAGACCGGCTGTCTTCCCGTGCGATCGCCTCCACCCCGACGATCGAGCTGTGATAGTGATTGAACACATCGATCATCTGCTTCATGACAGGCTGTTCGCCATGAAGCAGGTCGTCGGCCAGAATCACGGCGAACGGACTGTCGGATACGAGCTTTTCGGCACACAGCACGGCATGACCGAGTCCGCGCGCGGCCGGCTGACGCACATAGAAGCAATCGACGTGGCTCGGCTTGATGTTGCGCACGAGATCGAGCAGCTTCTCTTTGCCGCGCGCCTCGAGCTCCGCCTCGATCTCGTACGACGTATCGAAGTGGTCCTCGATAGCGCGCTTGCTTCGGCCGGTAACGAAAATCAGTTCCGTGATACCCGCGTCGATTGCCTCCTCCACCGCATACTGAATAAGCGGCTTATCGACGATCGGCAGCATCTCCTTGGGACTGGCCTTCGTGGCAGGCAGAAACCGCGTGCCGAGACCTGCCACAGGAAATACCGCTTTGGTGACTTTCAACATCGTTCATCCCCTCTTGGGAAAGTCGTTGTGTATGAAGGCTCCATGAAGGAATTCGTAACATCCGTGGATCAGACGCGTTCCATCGCCTGGTCCGCTTCGCGCGGCACCGGTCGCTCGCGCTTGAACGCGCCGATCCGCATCGTCCCGTCGGATTCGAGGGCCTCGCGATAAGCGGAAATGGCTACGAGAATCAAGAGCACCGCCACGCCGGCTATCCAATGTAAATCCATGATGCGGCTCCATTTGCGATTTGTCGGTGACTGCAAGTTAACACGAAAAAACCGAACAATAATCTCCTGCGGCCGTGCGAAATTTTTTGCGAGGCCTTGCCGGGCAAGGCACAGCAGGTGGTTGTGAGCGTTTGTTAAAAACCGGTTTTCGGCGATTTTTTTCGTTCTACGATAGGCGCGGATTCGGAACTTTTTATATCTCCGTGATAAGACAATCTGTCATTATTTCCGAGCGCATCGGTCGGGGCACTGTATGAGCGATTCGTCGATTTTCCCGGTTTCCGCGACCGCGCCGGCCGCCGCACCCACGCAACGCATCGACGCGGTGCGGCCCGCGGCAGCCGCGAAAGAGACCTTCATCGATGCCATGCGCGGCATGGCGGCGCTGCTCGTCGCCTATTTCCATTGCCGCCAGGTCGCCTGGGTCGGGCTGCATCACTTCCATCAGGCGATGGGCTTCTCGCTCGCGCCGAGCGTCCTGCTCGGCTATCTCACGATGCCGATCGCCTGGGGTTCGGCCGGCGTCTCGATCTTCTTTGTCATCAGCGGCTACTGCATTCATCGCAATCCTGCCGCCCGGCTGGCCGCCGATCCCGCATATCGCCTCGACGCTCCGATATTCTGGGCCCGGCGGTTCGCGCGTATTTACCCCGTCCTCTTCGCGGCGTTGCTGCTCACGCTCGCGTTCGATTCGATCAGCCTCAGCCTGCCGCCGGTCAATCACAAGATTCTGTCCATCGGCCCCAAGGCTTTCCTGATCAGCCTGCTCTCATTGCAAGGCGTGCTTGCGCATCCTTACGGTTCGAACGGCGCCCTATGGACGCTTGCGATCGAAGTGCAGTTCTACGTGGTCTATCCGCTGCTTTTCGCCGCGCGGCGTCGCTTCGGCATGCCGGCCGTCATGGCTGTCATCGCGGCAATCAACGTCATCTCCGGCTATCTGCTGGAGCCGGTATGGATCTACTTTTTCACTTCCTATTGGTTCTCGTGGACGCTCGGCGCGTATCTTGCCGAAAGGCGAGTCGCCGCGGCAGACTTGACGCTGACGCGGCGGCAAACGCTTTGCTGGCGTCTGGCCGCAGCGGCCCTCGCAGTACTCGGCTGCGCAATCTTCAATTACAGCGTTTATATCGGCCAGTACATCGCATTCCAGTTATGGGCGATCGCTTTCGCATGCCTCATGCGCACGACGCTTACGGCCGAAAATGAAGCTGTTCCCCTCGGCAATGGCTCTTTCCTGATGCGCGCGCTCGCACGCTGTGGGCTGTTCAGCTATTCGCTTTACGTCATCCATCTGCCGATTTTCATTTGCCTGCAGGCCGTTTTCTTCCGCTCGGCCTTGCAATTGTCGATCTTGCCGACGTTCGCATTCATGCCTGTGGCCATCGGCGCGGCTTGCCTGTTTTATCTGTGTGTCGAACGTCCGGCGATGCGCTGGTCGTCGAGCATCCGGCGACGCCGGCCCAACGTCGAGCAGCCCGCCGCGGCGTGAAGCCGCAGGCCTTGCCCCGGCAATATGCGGGGCAAGGCGAGAGATTGCCGCCAGCCAAAGCGTGGATTGCGCGCGCCGCTCAGCCCGTACGCCGCCTGGCGTGAGCCGCGAGAATACGGCTTACGCCATCGATGTAGGTGCGTGTGCCAAACCTGCGGCGCGCGATGTCGTAGCCCGTGTCGACGAGCCGTGCACGCAATTGCGCATCGGTGCGCAAACGCGTGATGGCGGCCGAAAGCGCGTCCGCGCTGTCAGGCTCGCACAGCAGGCCGTTCATGCCGTCGTCGATGATCTCCGTCACGCCGCCCGCCCGCATCGCCACGACGGGCCGCTTCGCCAGCATGCCTTCGACGATGACGCGGCCAAACGGCTCGGGAGCGATGGAGGTATGCGCGATCACGTCGACGGCACGCATGCAGGCGGCCACGTCGTCGCGAAACCCGAGAAAATGCACGCGTGAGGCCATGTGGTGCGTTTCGACGAAAGCCTTGAGCGCCGCTTCGTAGGCGTCCTCGCCAAAAAGCGGCGCGCCGACGAGCGCAACGTGCAATTGAGGATCTTGCAACGCCGCTTCGAGCAGCACGTGCTGTCCTTTCCAATGCGCGAGGCGGCTGAAGGAACCGACGATAAATGCATCGCCTGGCAGACCGAGGCGTTCGCGCAACACCGTTTGCGGCGTGTTGTCGTGCTTGCGAAACGGCGCTTCCGATATGCCATTGAATACGACGTCGACACGTTCGAGCGGCACCTTCGCGAGTTGCACGAACGCCGCAGCCGATGCGGCTGAGTTGGCGATGACGTGATCGAGCGTGAGCCTGCCGAACCATTTGATCGTCATGCGCTGCATCCGGCCGAAATGCTCGGCGCTGACGATGTCGCGCAGATGCCAGACGACGGGACGGCGCGCAATGACGCCCGCAATCGCGCCGACGACCATCGCGCGTTGCGTATTGGCATAAATGACATCGGCGTTTCGCGCGCGCCGGACCGTTTCGCGTACGAGCGAGGCGATCCCGGTCAGCGAGCGGAGCGTCGGCGCGCCTTGTTTAGACATGCCACGCAGCCGTGAGGCATCGAGCACGTCGACGTTCACGCCGGCATCCGCGAGCGCGCGGCGAAACGGTCCATCGTCGAACAGCACGACATCGACACTCTCTTTTCTGTGCCGCGCGAATTCGAGCAGCGAAAGCTCGGCACCGCCGAGCACGCCCGTCTGATCGATCGCCAGGATCTTCGTTGAAGGTACCGCAGCGCCGGCAACGCCGGCCGCACCCCGACGTGTCGCTCCGGGACACATCGCCTCGACTGCAGCGGTGAAGCGATCGCGGAAGTTCGAGGCGGAAAAGCGTTCGGCATTCGCGCGGCACTCGCGCGGCGAAAACCGGCGTGGCTCGCGCTCGAAGGCAGCGACGGCCGCGATCACGGCCTGGGGTGTCTGTTCGTGGAAGAAGATGCCGGTGGGCCGGCTTTGCGACAAATCGCGTACGGTTTCGAGCGCTCCGCCCTTGCCATAAGCGATGACGGGCGTGCCGCACGCCTGCGCTTCGACCGGAGCGATACCGAAGTCTTCCTCCGCTGCGAAAACGAACGCCTTCGCGCGGCGCATGTGGTCGTGAAGCACGTCGAACGGCTGGAAGCCCATGACCTCGACGTTCGCGCCGGCCTTCGCACGTACGACGCTCATTTGCGGCCCATCGCCGATCACGACGAGCTTTTTGTCCGGCATGCGCGAAAACGCTTCGACGATCAGGTCGATCTTCTTGTACGGCACGAGCCGCGATGCGGTCAGATAGAAATCGTCCTTCTGTTCGCTGAGCTCGAACGCATCGACGTCCACGGGCGGAAAGATGACCTGCGCGTCGCGCTGATAAACCTTCTTGATCCGGCGCGCAATGAATTCCGAATTGGAAATGAAATGATCGACCGAATTCGACGTGCGGATGTCCCAATTTCGAATGTAATGCAGCACCAGGCGCGCGAATGCCGAGCGCAGCCCCCGCGTCAAATGCGATTGCTCGAGGTATTGATGTTGCAGATCCCACGCGTAGCGGATCGGCGAATGGACATAGCTGATATGGATTTGATCGGGCCCGGTCAGCACGCCTTTTGCCACCGCGTGGGAGCTCGAAATGACGAGGTCGTACGCGCTGAGATCGAGCTGCTCGATCGCGAGCGGCATCAACGGCAGATAGGCCCGATAACGCTTGCGCGCGAACGGCATGCGTTGGATGAACGAGGTCGTCGCATGCTTGCCGCGCACGAACCGCCTGTCGTCGAGAAAATCGACGAGGCTGTAGAGATCGGCATCGGGAAAACAAGCGATGATCTGTTCGAGCACGCGCTCGGCACCCGCATAGGTGACGAGCCAATCGTGCACGATCGCAACGCGCGGAATGTGCGATGTGACGACGGCCGGCGTGAGGCGCCGCGGCTGTGTTGCGGGTACGAATGCGGCAGTTTCCGCGGCGGCAAGGGTTTCGTCGCTCATGCGCTTCTCCTTGCATTGACTCGCAACAGCAGCGCGCGCGCCATGTTGCGCAGAGAGGGGGACGTCGTCATGGACCAGACCATGTTCAGCAGGCACAATCCCGCCGCCAATACGACGAGCGCGGCCAGATTCGTCACCTCATGCGAGAGGTAGCCCGCCACCACGAGAAACGCCAGATGTCCGAGCATGTCGAACAGAATCTGTCGCGCACGGATTCGAGACAGATAAAGGAGCACGCCATAGTCGAGCAGCGAACGACCGACCACGACGACGGCGGCCCCCGTCAGACCGAAATGCGCGATACCCAGCATCAGAATGCCGGCGAAAAACGGTAGCTCGATGATGCCGATCCAGGCTGCGCGCGCGGGATCGATCTGCGATTGAATGAGAAGACGCGTCACACCGGCCTGCCCCACGAGCCAGACGCTGATGATGAGCACGCGCCCCACGTTCACGGATGCGGCAGCGAGCTCGCTGCCCACCCACAGATTGAGAAAAGGCCCCAGCGCGAGCATGCCGACGATCATGACCGGTGTGAACAACCCGTTCAGGACTTCCAGCGCCTGCCGCACGAGCTCGTCCGCGTGGTCGCGCTCGACGGCGGACAAGCGCGGAAAAAGGGTGCGCACGAAGGCCGTCGGCAGCATGTTCAGTCGCGTGACCAGATTTTGCGGCACCGTGTAATAGGTCACGTAGCGCGCGCCGAGTCCGGCACCCAGCAATACACGATCGAGCGTATCGCCGACCATGATGGCCATGCTTGCCGCAAGCATCCATCCGCCGAAGCGGAAGAGCTCCTTGGCCACGGTGAGACTCGGCATCATCACGCGCTTGATATCGAGCACACGCATGCTCGCACGCGCGAGCAGCAGTGCGGCGATCGCACGTGCAACCACGGCTGCGGCCAGCACGTTCGGCAGCGTGGGCGCGATGAGCCAGGCGGCGCCCAGCGGCATCAACTGGAAGAGGAACGTACCGAGCGTCTGATTCGTATTGAAGACGCCGAAGCGTTCGGCGCCGTTGATCGCGCCCGCGCAAACCCACGAAACATTGGCAATCGGAATCGCCAGCGCGAGCCACGGCAACGCATGTATGACTTCCGCGCGCATCAGCGGCGCAAGGTGTGTGAAATACGCCGTATAGAGATAACCGCCGATATAGATGATGACGCCGCCGGCAATCCCGGTGATGAGGTTGAGCCAGAACGCGCTCCAGAAAACGAGCGCGCTCTGGCCTTCGTCGTTGGAGGCGCGCGCCTTCGAAATATGGTTTTGCGCCGCCATGCTCATGCCGAGATCGAGCACGCCGAAATAGCCGATGAACGTCCACACGAGACTCACGACGCCGTAACGTTCGACACCGAGCAGCTTGATGTAGCTGGGCACGGTCACCAGTGAAACGAACGTCGGCAGGACCAACCCGAAAAAGTTGATCGCGACATTCTTGAGCATGCCTTTATCCATCGAATGCCCAGTCATTAGTCCTCGCCGATGCCGTTGCCGGCTGCCTGATCCTTCGCGCCTTTCTTCCCGCCTTGGCTCTTCTGGCCCGCGGCGGGCGTCCAGCGGTACATGAGCACCTTGCCGCGTGCGTCCTCTTCGACGAATACGACGTATTCGCCATTCGCACGCTTATACGCGCTGATGGCATTCGCGACGTCCACGTGTCCCGAGGCATTACCTACTTCGGGTCCCGGTTTGATGACACCGATCTGCGCACCGGTATTGCGGTCGAATACATGCACGGTGCCGATGAACTCGACGGCGAAAACGTAGTCGCCCTCCTGCGTCACGCTGACGAGTGTGCGGCGCTCCTTGCCCTGCGGTTGCCACAGCAATTGAGTCTTGAAGCGCAGAACCGGCTTGCCGGTCGACCATCCGTCGTAGCGTGCCAGCACGCGGCCGATCTCTTTCGGCACGTCGTTGCTGTTGGGCATGGCGTCGTCGGTATAGCCGGTGACGTAAAGCGAATCGGTCCTCGTATCGTAGACCGCGCGCTTCACGACTTTGAACGGCGCGGGAATCGCGTAGGTCGTCATCTTGTCGTACGCGTAGATCGGGTTGCCCGAGCGGTCCACGCCGCCGAAGCGCAAGCGATGAATACGCGTGTCGTTCGCGCGCCAGATGTCGCCCTTCGCATCGACCCACCAGCCCCAGCCCCCCGCTAGATGCTCGTCGGTGCTATTGCGCTGGAACTCCTGCGGATTGAATTTGCCGTCGCCATTGGTATTGCGCCAGATCCATTCGCCGCCCGGCGGCGCAGTCGTGATCGCGTGCACCGGACCGGGCCGGCCCGCGATGAAGCCCGAAGGGATCGCCGTCTCGCCGTCGTGCGCCGGATCGAAGCGATAGATCTTCAGGTGATCGGCGTACATGTCCGTCAGATAGAGGAACGTTCTGCCGTTCACCTGTCGCGCCATCGGCGTACCGGGCCATTGATCCATATGGAAGACGGTATCTTCGGGATACTTGAACCGGTTCGACAGGAAGCCGGCATATTTCCATTCGTGCCCGGGCGGCTTCGACCAGTCGAGTTCGAAGCGCTTGTTGCCCGTGAATACGCTGTTGGGACGAGACGGATCGATGCAGGCACCGTCCACGAAAAGCAGCCCATCGACCTGCCAGCGCAGTTTGCCGTCGGGCGCGTAGCTCTGCAGCGAAGCGCCGAGCCCCGCGCCGGTCGAGCCCAGTTGCGGGCCCACTCCGTTCATCGAGACATAGATGTTGCCGCCCGCATCGACACCGACGCCGGTCAAGCCATTGAATCGCAGCGGCCCCGGCCGCCCCTGCTCGCTCGGCTTGCCGGCCCAGATGCCGTAGCGCTCGCCGAACGTATCGGTCAGCTCGTATTGGCCGGGATGCGATGCCGTGAAGATGAGCACCTGTTGACGCCAACCGTTGTCAGCGACATAGAGGCGCCCTTTCTTGTCGACGGCGATATCGACCGGAATGGCGTCCTGCGGCAACGCGACCTTGTCCGAGAGCGGCTTGCCGTCGGCCGTGTAATGCGCGAGACGAGCCGCGGGGCCGCTCAGGCTGTCCGTCAGCACCCACAGTGTGCCGTCCGGCGCGAGGGCAATCCGCCCCGGTTCGTGAACTTTCCACGCGCTTTTTTGCTGCATCGATTCCGCGTCGATCACGTCGATTTCGTCGCGCGTGGTATTGGACGCGTAGACAGTCGTCTCGCTCGCGGCTAAACCATAGATCGGCGCTTTGGTACCCGAAGACACGCGGTTGACCGGAAGAAAGCCAGCTGCAAGCTGACCGTGCGCGTCCGCGCGCGCCACCGCGCGAAACGGTACCGTCTTCTTGACGCTCGCGAGCTCCCGCCGCGAAATGCCGAACCAATGCTCGCCGGTTGGCGGCCAGACGCCCTCGGCAACGAGCTTGCCGCGCTCGTTGCCGACCGATGTGCCCACGAAGACATAGCGGCTGTTGATGGCCACCGCCTCGCCGCCCGCGCGCCCCCAGCCGTGCGTGCCGCCCGCGAATTCGAGCTGCTTGCCGTTCTGATAGACACTCGCCTCGGCGCCGCTTTCGTCCCAAGGCGAATTGGTGTAGACCTTGCCGTCGGGCGAGACCGCGATCGACGTGATATCGATCTGGGTCCACATGCCGTGGCCGTAACCGAACGTGTTACCGATCCATGACGTGACCGCAGGCAGGACGTTATCGTTGTCCTCGTCCGCCGCATACGCGGACAGGCCTGCGACCGCGCCGATGCCGAGGGCGACGGCGAAAAGCGCCGCGCGAGACAGAACACGCACGAAATGCCTCCTTGAATTCGAGAGAGAGCCGACCGCTAGCGTACGAACAAACTATTTGGCGGAAACGCGCAAATAATTCCAAAAAATTCTCGTGCCCATTGGGCGCGCGCCGTGCCATGCGGCACTCTATTTCGAATGGAATCCGCCCCGCTCCGGTCGGCAGGCATCCGCTGCACGATCAGTGGTTTTTCGTCAATTTCTTTTTCCGCAGAATGGGGCGGACTTTTTTGGCCCAAGCCGGGGATGTGCGCCGGCGAAGGGAATTCGCAAGGATACCCATGTCTGAGTTGCTCACGCCTCATCGGCCCCAAACCGATATCGCCCGTCCGCACGCGCGCATCGTCTCGCTCGATGGCGTGCGCGCCGTCGCCGTGCTCGCGGTATTCATGAACCACGCGTTCGGCGTTTCCCTATGGATGGGCGTCGATCTTTTCTTCGTGCTCAGCGGTTTCCTGATAACCGGTATTTTGGTCGATCGAAAATCGCGCAATCAATCGTATTTCGGTTATTTTTACGCACGTCGCGCGAAGCGTATTCTGCCGCCGTACATCCTGTTGCTGATTTTGTCGTCGCTGCTCTTCGGCCTCGGCTGGCTCAAGCAGTGGTGGTGGTACGCATTTTTCGCCACGAATATCGGGCAATCGCTGGGCGATTCGGGCAACCCGGGATTCGGTGTGCTGTGGTCGCTGGCGGTCGAGGAACAGTTCTACCTCGTCTGGCCGATCGTGGTCCTGCTGGTCTCCGAGCGCACGCTCGGCATCGTCGCCGCTGCCGGCATTATCGTCGCGCCGATTCTGCGCGCGGCCGCCACACCACTCTTCAGCTCGTTCTGGCCCATCTATTTTCTTACCCCGTTTCGCATGGACCTGCTCTGCGCAGGCGCGCTGCTCGCAGTACTGATGCGCCGGCGTCCCGAGTTGCCGGAACAGCTCCGCTGGGCCGCATGGGCCATGCTTGCCGGTACGCTCGCCATCCTGGCATGGCTGCACTTCCACTATCCGGACATCCGCGACTCCAATCGGCCGCTGTCGAATGCGGGGCTCTACAGCCTGACGCTCGTGCTGTCCACGTCGGTCGTGATTCTCGCCCTGCGCAGCCGCGGCATCGTCACGCGGGTGCTTTCCCACCCTGTTCTCGTCTATCTCGGCACGATCAGCTACACGGTTTATCTCGTGCATGTGACATTCATCGGCCTGATGTGGAAATTCAATTACGGCAAGTATTCCAGCGCGCTCGCGGCGCTGGCGCTCACGCTCGCGTTCGCAACCGCGAGCTGGTTCCTGCTCGAGAAACGCCTCGTGCGCGGCGAAAAGCGCCGGTCGGGTCTTTCGTCTGTCGCGCTGGCCCGTGATTAAGCGGCGTCCATTGGATTACACGTAAAAGGAGCACTTCCATGATTCCGATGAACCCCGCGCGCAAAGCGATCATCACCGGCGTAACCGGGCAGGACGGCGCCTACCTCGCGCAACTTCTACTCGAAAAGGGCTACTCGGTTGTCGGCACCTATCGCCGGACCAGTTCGGTCAATTTTTGGCGAATCGCCGAGCTCGGCATCGAGCAACATCCCAATCTCTCACTCGTGGAACACGATCTGACCGATCTCGGCTCGACCGTCAGGCTGCTCGAACGCACGCCCACGAGCTCTATAATCTGGCCGCCCAGAGCTTCGTCGGCGTCTCGTTCGATCAGCCGGTCACCACGGCCGAAGTCACGGGCATCGGCGCGCTCAATCTGCTCGAGGCAATCCGGATCGTCGACAGGAGCATTCGCTACTACCAGGCCTCCACGTCGGAAATGTTCGGGAAGGTCCAAGCCATCCCCCAAGTCGAGAGCACGCCGTTTTATCCACGCAGCCCCTATGGCGTCGCCAAGCTGTTCGCTCACTGGACGACGATCAACTACCGCGAGTCCTACGACATCTTCGGCGCCTGCGGCATCCTGTTCAATCACGAATCTCCGCTGCGCGGCCTCGAATTCGTCACCCGCAAAATCACCGACGCCGTTGCCCGCATCAAGGCCGGCAAGCTCGACAAGCTGGAGCTCGGCAACCTCGATGCGAAACGCGATTGGGGCTTTGCGCGCGAATACGTCGAAGGCATGTGGCGCATGCTTCAGGTGGACGAACCCGACACCTACGTGCTCGCGACCCAGCGCACCGAGACCGTGCGCGATTTCGTGCGCATCGCGTTCGCCGCGGCGGGCTATCAACTCGAATGGAGCGGTCGCGAGGAGACCGAGCGCGGCATCGATGTGGCGACAGGCAAGGTGCTCGTCGAGGTCAATCCGAAGTTCTACCGCCCGGCGGAAGTCGACTTGCTGATCGGCTGCGCCGACAAAGCACGCGAGAAGCTCGACTGGCATGCGCAAACGTCGCTCGAGGCGCTCTGCAAGATGATGGTCGAGGCCGATATCGCGCGCGTCGCCGCGGCATGAACGCGCTCGAGCGCGATCAATCGTCATCCGAGGTGCCGTCGGCCGTCGCGGTGCGCACCCATACGGCGAACTCCCCGTCCAGCTGCGACGGCAAACCCGACATATAGCTCCAGTAAGCCGCGTAGTCTCCGTTACGAAACATCGGCAAGATCGTCGACAACACCTCCGGATGCCGTTCGAAGACGAAGCGCACGGCCATGTATCCCCAACGATAGGCCCGGCTCACATAGTCGTCCATCGTATAGGTGTTGGCGAAGATCTCACTGAGCCGGTAGCGCCCCGTCTTCGCCGCCTCGATCGATTCCGGGTCGTCGTTGCCGCGCGAGATGTATTCGGCGAGCCCTTCGATGTACCACACTGTCGGCACGTTCGTCGACGCTTCGAAATCGCCATAGAGGTCGAATCGCCCATCCAGGTAATGGACGAACTCGTGCCGTAGATTCCATATTTCGAAATGCGGCTTCAACCAGGTTGCCACGAACGCGATGAAGCGCGCCTGGTTTTTCGGTGCCGCGGGGTCGCCTTCCAGATAGACGCCTCCGTTATCCGTCTCGTTTCCGAACAGTACCGGTGAATAGTTCTCGTACTCTGCATTATCCGAAAAGACAACGACCTCGAGCGTCGTATTGTGATCATCGGCCACGGGAATCTCATGAGTACGCAACATTTCATGAAAACGAGGCGCTTCTTTCCGCATGAGGGTGCACGCCTGATCCGCCTCACTGGGCGTCAGCGATGCCGTGCGCAGTGCAATCGCCCCATTCGCGCAGCGATAACGCCGCGGGAGAATGGCGTCCGCCAGCGGCCCTTCGAACCCGCACGTGCCATAGACACTGCAATGATCGGCGTCGTAAGCCTGAACGGCCTGCGCCGCGGCAAGCCAAACGAGACGGTCCGGCCCCGCCATCGTCGAGTCGGCCAGCGCGTCTTGAATGAGCGGTCTGATCGTCGGCAGCAGGCTCGGATAGGTCGCGAAGCGAAATGCTTCGCTCGCCGCCTGATTGAGCAAGTAGCTCGCGTGCCGCGCGGCAAGCAAATCGCGCTTATTGGCTTTGACGAAGCCGTATAACGCGAGCGCATAGGAAGGGTCGTTTCCAACGATCTGCGCCGCGTCGTGACGATAGTGCGCGAAGTAAAACACTTTGAGAATAGCTGTGAACGCATAGGCGAGACCGGGCTCGTCCAGCGAACTGGCGATTGCCGGAGACTGCGCGCTATTCGTGAAGCGCGTGACCCATTGCCGAGCGAGCGGCAGGTACGCCGGTTCGTCGTGCATATTGACGACGAGCGTGATGAGCTCACCGGCGCTCGTCGCAGCGCTCGGGTTCGGGAGCAGAATCGCATTGCCCGTCAGTACTCGCGTGATGACAGGGCGCAAGCTGTCGGTCATATCGGCGGGAAGCGGCGGTACCGTTCCCTGGTTCGCCAGATAGTAAGCAGCCCTTAGAAAGAGCGTCAGGTTCAACAGGGCGCGATTGCCGGGCCCATATGCGGCACCCTCGGTTGCGAAACGCGTCGCGACAGACCTCAGATTTTCGTCGCCGAACAACTGCCGGGCCTGTTCGCGGGTGGCTTCGAAGAACGCATTCGCACAGGTCGAGTCGGCAAGCGTGGCTACCCGCTCGGCCAGCGCTTCGCCACGCAGGCCCGCCATCGCGTCCATCGATGGGCACGCCTCGCCCCCCGCCTGCCGTTTCGCTCTCGCGCGGCGCCGCATCTCCGGCGTCATCAGTTCGGGACGCAACCGTTCGGACGGCGCCAGATCGAAAAGCCACTCTTCGCGCGAGCGCGGCAAGAGCGAGGGCGGGCGCGGCATCGGAGGTCGCTTTGCCTCACCATGTCCGCTGCGGGTGTCGATCGGCGCGCCGGGACCTAGTGCGGCCAGCGCCGTTGCTGAACTCATTGCCAGGGCGAGCGAGAGCAATCCGCCGCAAAGGGCCGATAAAAGACGTTCCATGCGCTTTGTCTCCTGTCCCATTACCGTGGCGGTCGAGAGACAGCGCTTTGCGCTTGCTTTGAGCGCTCGGCGGTCGCACGGCAATCGGTGTCGTTGTTCGGTTCGGCGCGCTTTCGCCGATCGTCAAGTCCGATTCACTCTATTGAGCGCGCGGCGCAGAAACAACTGCTCGACCTGATAGCTGCGAATGTCGATAGCCAATGGCGTCGTCCGCAACGGAAGGTGAGCGTTTTCGGGAGCAGGGGAAAAACGAAGCGGGTCGCGCCGCGAAAGCCCCGCTGGACGGGGCCGTGTACGCGTGCGCGGGGTTGGCCGCGGCGCTAAAGGTGAGTGTTTTCGGGGAGCGGCATGGGCGGCGTTCAGCTGGGGCACAACGTGCGCCGATAAAGCGCCAATACTGCGTCGCTATCCACATCGACACAGACGGTGCACGCGGGCCTTGCGTCCCACTCGGGCGCGGGAACGGGCATCCCCTCGGGTTTTTGGATCGTATGTCCCGCGGCGATACCTTCGGTCAGCACCCGTACCGGCCCATTGCGCGTTTGAAAGTATTGTGGAGCGAGCAGATAGGCGACGGCCAAAGCGTCATGTACGTAGATGCCGGCGACTCCTTCGCTTGCGCGATGAAACACTTCGTAGTGCCGCGAGATATCCCATACGAAACGTCCGGGCTCTCCGCCCGTGTCGCGCAAGTGCGCGAGGTAGTCCGTGGACATGACCGTGCGCTGCGTTACATCGAGCCCAACGATAACGATGGGCCAGCCGGCACCGAACACACGGTCCGCCGCTTGCGCATCGCCATGCATGTTCGCTTCGGCGGCCGGGGTCACGTTACCCATGACACCGCCGATGCCGAACGCGCCGCCCATCACGATGACCTGCTTGACGAGCGAAGCCAAGGCGGGCTCTTCGTCGAGCGCGAGCGCGAGGTTGGTCATCGGCCCAACGGCAATCAGCGTTACCTCACCGGGATGGGCTTTCACCGTATCGACGATGAACCGGGACGCAGCGCGCTCATCGGCGCGGCAGCCATCGGGCAAATGCGGCTCGATGTTACCGAGCCCGTCGTCACCATGTATCGCCGGAAGCGGAGTCGGCGCATTGCCTCCGAGCGGCCCCGCCGCGCCGCGGGCGACGGGCACGCCCGGCGCGAAACGCGATGTCAGATAGAGCGCATTGCGCGTGGTCGTTTCGATCGCGGCATTACCGAAGACGCTCGTGACGCCCAGCAGTTCGATGTCGGGATGCAGCGCCTCGAAGACGAGCGCCATCGCGTCATCGATGCCTGGATCCGTATCGTAGATGACTTTATGTTTCATCGATCTTTAGGGAAAAGGCATCCGCCAATCGATCGCCCGCTCCCGAGCAATTCTACCTTCGTCGTTCCGATGGCTTTGCCTGCTGACGAGGGCGAACGCCTGAACGATCATTCCTGAATGAGGAACCGGTCGCGGCGCTTACCGATCCATGCGGGTGCCCGGCCCCGGCCGCTCCATGTTTTGCCTGTCTTCGGATCGCGGTACTTCGGCGGCAATCCGCCCGATTGAGCTTTGCGCGTGCGTTTGCCGGAGAAGCCGAGTTCTTCGGCCGTGATTCCGTATTCCGCAATCTGCTCCTTGATCTGAGCAATCGTCGCGGCTAGTTCCTTTTCTCGCGCTGCTGCCATTTGCGCCTGGACCTTTGCAAGCTGTTCGGTGAGTTGCCTATACGTTGCCATGAATATACGCCTCCTTTTGTTAGGCCGAATAGTACCGCTGTGACCGGTGGTACGCGCAAAAGTGCAATTTCATTTGGCCTTGCATGCAAAAAGCAGATTGCGTGTACCGTCCGTGATCGATTGCTGGATGATGTCGAAATCCCCGCCGCACATGCCGCGTGCATTTTCCATGCATGCGCTCGCCGGACCCTGCGCCGCGCACTGAACGAGGATCGTGGGGCGCCCATCGTGCGTAAACAGCGGTGCGCTGCTGCCGCATCCGGCAAGCATCAGAGACAGTGCGGCCGCATGAGCCGAGTGACAGAGCACGTGGCGCCCCCGCGCCCGAAGCAATGCGAGTCTCATCGAATCAATCCCAATTCTTTTTGAATGGGCGGAGTATGCCACGCTGCCAGCGTCTTGTTATTACATTGCGACGCAATCGGGCTTCGTGCCAATTCGCTGGAATGCGAGTGATCCCCGTTTATCCCAGACAGACTATGCGAATCAGGCCGGCGCGCCGAGTCAAAGCGTTGCATAAAGGCGTAGGCGCACGCCCGCTCGCTAGTGAAGACTACGGCCGCAGGCCAAACATGCCATGCCAAAGCGCGCTGAAAAGGTTCGTGTGTCCGCCTTCGCTGCGCGCTCGCATAGCATCGCCCGCTTCGCGGCCTTCGTCGCCTTCGCGGCCTTCGTCGTCTCGGCTGACCTCGCGGTCCTCCCCGCCCTCACGCGCCGCATGTGCGTCCCGAGCAAGGTCGTCGCCTGGGCCAGCTTGCGCCCCCGGATCCGCCGCAACGGATTCGGCCGCACGCGATGCCTGCAGCGCAGCCACCCCATCGGCAATGCGAGCCGCAAGCGCCGGCTCGCAGTCACGACCCAGCAGCACGCCGAACAGCACATCGCGCGCATGGCCCTGGTCCGCGAATCGGATGGCGAGCGTCACATACCGGGCATATTCGGCCTCGGCCTCCTCCTCGGCTCGCCGGCGCTCCTCTTCGCGGTGACGGGTAAGACGCCCCATTTCCTCCGCATACACGGCATCGTAGATGCGCCGCTGCTCGGGGTCCGATAAAATCGCATAGGCTTCCTTCACCTGCTGGAAGCCGGCATGCGCGGCTGCCTCGCGCCCGACGTTGCGGTCGGGGTGCGAGCGCATCGCCGCCCTCCTGTACGCCCGCTTGATTTCCTCTTCGGTGGCGTCGTCGCGCACACCCAGCACGTCATAAAGCGTGACCATCTCTCGCCCGAACAAATTTGCACGCCTACCGATTGTATGCCCTGCTCGGTGCGGCGCCCAGCGGGGCGGGCGGATCCCGTTGGTGTCGCGCGAATCAAAACGTGGGAATCGAGGCGATTTAAAACGCGGGACTTGATTTCGGCACGCGCTTCGATTTGAATGACATCACTTACGATCCGCCGCGCATTGAGAGGTGCGCGGGACGTCCGGGTCGCAAGCCGTCTGCCGAGAAATATTTTTTTGGGAAACAACGTTTTCTTCGAAGAAATCTCTCGGCAACCGGGAATTACCGCGAAGATGCACAACTTCTACATATATTAAGCGGGCCGAAAATGAGTGAGAAAAAGAAAGCGTTGATCGATACCGCCACCCGGTTATTTGCAAAGTTCGGCTTTCATGCCGTGGGAATCGATCGGATCATCGCTGAATCGCGCGTGGCGAAAATGACGATGTATAAGTACTTCCCATCGAAAAGCCGTCTCGTCGTCGAGGTCATCAACGAGCAGGGGGCGGCACTGAGCGCGGGAATCGCCGCCGCCACGGCATCGCATACCGAACCACTGGACAAACTGCGCGCCATCTTCTTCTGGCACGACGCCTGGTTCCGCTCCGAATCGTTCACGGGCAACATACTCATCCATGCCGCATCGGAATTTCACGCCGAGGAGAACGAAATTCTTGCCGCCTCGGCTGCGCAACGGCGGGCGTTCGTTCATCAGCTCGAGCGTATTCTCGGCGAACGCTTCGACGGTGCGGCTGCCGTCCGGCTCGCACAACGCTGCGCGCTGCTGCTCGACGGTGCGACGCTCGCACGGCAGTTGAGTGGCCGCACCGACGCCGCACGCGACGCGTGGGAGGTCGCCCAGACGCTGATCGAGAGCGAGCGCGTGCACTGCGTCTGACGGCGCCCGGCTCGGCAGGCCTGGCGGCACCAACCGGGAGGGGCTGAGCGCTCCCTACGGATTCTTGCATGCCGGGCACTGTTCGAGCACCTTAAAAACCCACTGACGCGCGCAAAAGTCGCGTTACACTCATCGACATGAATCGGGCCATGCAGCACGGTCGCCGGCATGGCGCGGCCGAGTTGCGTGGCGCGCCGGCAGGCTTTCCGTGCGGCACTGTCCGCATGGCCGATCTGCCCGTAAAATCAATTCATTCACGACTCGAGGAAACGTTCGATGCGCACCACCCGTTGCACCGGGGCCATGACCCTGCTCACCGAAATCGACGAGCCTAGCGGACGCGAAGTGCGCTCGCTGCGGCTGGAGCCGGCGGAAGACGGCAAAAGCATCCTTCTCATCGAAATCGACGAACGCAAGCCCGGCATTCACCGGGAGGTGCGGTACGAAATCACGCCGGCGGAGCTGATCGCCGCCATTCGCGCCAACGGCGCCGAGCTGCCAGGCGAACAGCACGCGCGCTGAAGCCGCCTCCCGGACTGTCTCGACCGATCGCGGCGGGCTCGATGCCCGCCGCTTTTCTTTGTGCGCGAATATCGATTTCAGAACACCCGGGCCGGAACGGTGACGACCAGGCGATAGACCTGACTCGTCGGATCCGAATAATAGGTCGACCCGACGTGCCACATCGCAATCAGGGCGATTTTCGTTTGCTTGAAGCGGCCGCTTTGCACGACATAGGTGGGCGTGATGCCGAATTCGTGGTGCCGGCCATGCACGGCCTGGCCGTTCTTGAAGTAGATCGAACCGTGGGCAGGGCCGCCGGCTCCGTAACGGGTAGCCGATGCGCTCGCATCCGCGCCCCAGCCTTGCTGTGCCCATACCAGTGTCGAAAAACCTGGCATGTTCGCGTATTTACCATCGAACGTGTAGCGCAATTGCAGCGATTGTTCATGCGGCGCGTTGTAGTCGACGTCCATCGAATTGATCAGATAATCGCCCGCCGTTTCGTCCACATAATCAAAAAACTGGTCGCCGGCAATCTTCTGGTAGCCGACGAGCAGCGCATGGGGGCCGTGCTGCGCCGATAGTGCAAGGCTGTAAGCACGATTGCCGATGGGTCCCTGGCGCGCCGCGCCCGCATCGTGCGTCGCATAGGCGTTGGCGGTGCCGGTCAGTTTCACGGTATCGACATGGCCGGTACTCTGTTGAATCGACGCATAATATTGCCGCCAGACATCGTCGGCCTGATCTGCAAAAAACGAAACGCTGCCCTCGGGCGAATACGACCATGTACCGCCCAGGTAGCTGACGCGATCGAGCGGCACGCCTCCGTACGTGGTGCGCAGGCCCGACAACGAGGTGCGCCCTCGCGCGTTCACTTTGGTGAAGCTGCCCGCCTGGAGCGTGAGATTGCGCACGTCGCTGCTCGAAAGCGACGTGCCGAGAAAGGTCGGTGGCAACGCACGATTGTCATGAGGTTCGAGAAACGGATTGGAAACCGCATGCACGCCGTACTTCAGTACGGTTTCCGATACACGTGCCTTGACGTCATAGAGCCCAGGGTACGCCCATGCGAGCTGGTTCGCCCCACCGCCGCGCCGGGCCACGTGCACCATGTTGCCCGAGCCGTTTCCTCCATCGAGCTTTAGTGCGCCGAACAGACCCCCATCGATGCCCAGGCCAACCAAGCCCGGCGTAAAGCCGGATTGCCATCTGAGTTGCGCGCCTTCGACCCACGCATGGCGCGACAGGCCGCCCACGCTATGCAGATAGTCAGTGTAATTGCGGAACTCGAAATCGAGGCGGCTGCCCGCAAGCAGCCCGGCCATTGCCGGCTGCGCCGACATGGGCATCGATTCGGGAGGTAACCCCTCGATCTGATCGGCATTGGCGACGGCCGAGGGCACTGGCGGTACCGCGGGCTCGTCGGCGCGAACCAACCCGGCGCCGGCCCACGTCGTTGCCCCGATCGCAAGCACCGACGCGATACGGCGAGCCGCAAACAAGCTGTCTTTTTTCATTCACCGCTCTTCTATCAGTGTTTTTATACGCATAAAATTAGTTAGGAAACCTAAATAGCTGATACGTGCTTAGAAAGGCGGCATCAAATCACGATAAATTGCCTGTGTGCAGCTATCAACTGTGCGGGGGAGGATGTGCTCCGTGTATTCCCGAGGTGACGCACTTCGGGCGCTTCATGAGAATCGCCGCGGCATTGCGATGGCTCAGGCGCACCACGGATTCCGCCTTGGCGCTGCGGCCTCGCCTAGCCACCTTCCGGCGCGCTCGCGCCCACTCGCGAAACACGGTTTGAGCATCGCAACCGCGGCTCGCGATGACAATCCGCATAAAGGAGTCCTAATCGATGAATTCCTCTAGATCGCAAACGCGGTCCTTTACCACCATTTTTATGATTGAAATGTGGGAACGCTTCGGGTATTACGGCATGGCCGCTTTACTCGTGCTTTTCATGATCGAGCGCGTCGGTTTTAGCGACGCCAATGCCAACTTGACATGGGGTGCCTTCACGGCGCTCGTCTACGCCGCGCCTTCGATCGGTGGATGGATCGGCGACAAGGTGCTGGGCACGCGTCGCACGATGCTGCTCGGCGCGGTGGTGCTCATCGTCGGCTACCTGATGCTCGCCGTTCCCGACGACAGGCTCGGATTCGTCTATGCCGCGCTCGGCGTGATCGTGGTGGGCAACGGTCTTTTCAAAGCCAACGCGGCCAACCTCGTGCGGCGCATCTATGAAGGCGACGATGCCCGCATCGATAGCGCATTCACGATCTATTACATGGCGATCAACGTCGGCTCCACGGTATCGATGCTCGCCACGCCGTGGATCAAGGACCGCTGGGGTTGGCATGCGGCTTTCGGCGTGTGCTGTGCAGGCATGACCGTTGGTGTGCTCTGCTGTCTCGCGCGATACGGCACGCTCGTGCGGATCGGCTCGGCGCCCGACGACAAGCCCGTGCATCGTCGGCGCCTCGCCATGGTGCTGGCGGCGGGCGCAGCGCTGGCACTTGCGACGGTCTTCGTTCTTCAGCATCGGGCGCTTGCCGTCGCGTGCGTCTACGTCGCCGCCGTGGCAATCGTCGCGATCTTCGCGTTGATGACGCTGACCTGCGAGCGCGCCGAGCGTGCCGGACTCGTGGCGGCGTTCGTACTGGTGCTGCAATCGATTCTCTTCTTCGTGTTCTATCAACAGATGTCGACCTCGCTGACGCTCTTCGCTTTGCGCAATGTCGACCCGGCCCTCTCGATTGCCGGCGTCACGCTTTTTTCGTGGAGCCCCGCCCAGTTCCAGGCGCTCAATCCGATCTGGGTCATGCTGATGAGTCCGTTGCTCGCGGGGCTCTATACGCGCCTCGCACAAGGCGGACGCGACGTCGGCATCGCGACGAAATTCGCGCTTGGATTCGTCGCCGTGGCGGCCGGCTTTTTCGTCTATGCGGTAAGCGGCCGCTACGCGATGGACGGCCGTGTTTCGTCGTGGTTCATGGTGCTGGGATATGGGCTCAATTCGCTCGGAGAGCTGCTCGTCAGCGGGCTGGGGCTGGCGATGATCGCCCGCTATATCCCGGCGCGCATGGGCGGCTTCATGATGGGCGCGTACTTCGTTGCAACGGGTGTCGCGCAATATCTGGGCAGCGTCGTCGCCAATCTCGCGCAATTGCCATCGAACGATTTGCCCGCGGTGCAATCGCTTCCGCTCTATATCGATCTTTTTGCAAAACTCGGGTGGCTCGCCGCCGCAGGTGCGCTAATCTCCATCCTGCTGTTGCCACTGATGCGCAGACTCGGGAACACGCACCGCCGCTCGGCGGCAGTGCTCGCCGGTGCAACGACGAGCGCTCGCTCGCGCGCATTCGTCTCCGACTGATCTGCGCTGCGCCGGGCCGGGCCTGTTCGGAGCCGGTGACCGACGAGCAATACCTTGTCGGGCCCAGGCAGCAATGCTGAGGGCTTGGCAACCGGCATAGCGCAGTTGGCGGCCAACCCGGCCGACTTTGCCTAAAATGGGCTCTGGCGCCGGCTGCCGCGGCGCGGTATGCAACCCCGACCGGAGCCGATATTGAAAGTTGCCCGACACTCGACGGCCGATATTCGCATAGGTATCGGCGGCTGGACCTACGAACCGTGGCGCGGGACCTTCTATCCGGAAGGACTCGTGCAAAAGCGCGAACTCGAATACGCGAGCCGCAAGCTGACCTCCATCGAGGTCAACGGCACGTTCTACGGCGCCCAAAAGCCCGAAAGCTTCGCGAAGTGGCGCGACGAAACGCCCGACGATTTCGTCTTCGCCCTCAAAGCGCCACGCTTCGCAACGCACCGCCGCGTGCTGGCCGAGGCGGCGGAATCGATCGAACGCTTCTTTTCCAGCGGCGTCACCGAACTCGGTGCCAAGCTGGGGCCGATCAACTGGCAGTTCGCACCCACGAAGAAATTCGATCCTGAGGACTTCGAAGCGTTTTTGCGCCTGTTGCCCAATCGCGTCGACGGCCGCACGATCCGGCATGCGCTGGAAGTACGTCACGAGAGCTTCCGGGATCCGTCATTCATCGCGTTGGCGCGCGAGCACCGTGTGGCCGTTGTGATAGCCGGCGACAGCAAATACCCTCAAATCGCAGCTCTCACCGCACCGTTCGTCTATGCCCGCATCATGGGAACGGAAGAGGCACATCCACTCGGGTACACGAAGCGGGCGCTCGATGAGTGGGCCGAACGCGTGCGCCGCTGGGCCGCGGGCGGTATGCCGCAGGGGCTCGAAACCGTCGATGGCGACGAGGCATCGCTCGGCGGCAAAGATAACCCACGCGATGTCTATCTTTACGTGATCAGCGGCTTCAAGACCCTGAACCCGGCGGCAAGCATGGCGCTCATCGAACGCGTCGGGCAGCGGGCCAAACACTAGACCAGGCGCGGCCGAGCGCAGTTCCCCGGCCATCGAGCGACACGCGGCCGATTCCCGCTCAATCGAGCAACGCTGCCGCGCGTTTTTTCAGTTCGGCGCCGAATTCGTCGAGCAGTCCAATCGACAAGCGCCAGCTCTGCCAGTACAGATCGACGTCGAGGTGCCGGCCCGGCAACAGCTCGATCAACTGCCCCGCCGCGAGCGGCTCCGCGATCATCTGCATCGGACACATGCCCCAGCCCAGCCCCATCGAACATGCCCGCAAAAAGCCGCCGACGTGAGGCACCCAGTGCACGGGCGGATCGACGACCGCACGCGTGACCCGGCGCACGAACCGCGCCTGTAACGCGTCCTTCGCGTTGAACACGACGCATGGCGCGCGCCGCAGCGCATCGCGATCGACTCCGCTCGCGAAGTAGCGCGCAAAAAACGGCGGCGTGCAGACGGCCAAATAGCGCATCGTGCCGAGCCGGGTCGACCGGCACCCTTGCACGGGACTCGCCTGCGTCGTGACGGCACCCTGCACGCTGCCGTCGCGGATGCGTTGCGCGGTGTGGTCCTGGTCGTCGATGACCAGATCGAGCAGCGTCTCGCGCTCGACGCAAAAGGCCGCCACGGCATCGACGAACCATGTGCCGACGCTGTCGTCGTTGACCGCCACACGCAAAGTCGGCCATGCCTGAGCGAGCGCACCGCCGCCCGGCATGAGCGGCATACGCCCACTCAGCTCCGCCTCCAACAGACGCACGCGCTCGGTATGCCGGCAGAGCAGCGCCCCCGAGGGCGTAGCCACGCACGGCTGTCCGCGCTTGACGAGAATGCTGCCGATGCGTTCCTCGAGCAGCTTCACCCGCTGCGAGACCGCGGAGGGCGTGACGTTCAATTCATTCGCGGCGCGCTCGAACGAACCGTGACGGACCACGGCCGCGAGCGCGTTGAGCAAAGCATAGTCGAGCATTAGAAACGCTTAATTGGCCTAACGAAAATTAGCTTTCCTTAGCATACCGCCGAGTCGCAGACTACGCTCGTTCGCCCCAAACGTCCACCTGCGTATCCCATGAATCCGACCGCTTTCTCGCATGGCGCCGTGCTGTCGGCGTCGCTGATCGTCACCATAGGCGCTCAAAACGCCTTCGTTTTGCGGCAAGGCATCATGCGCTCGCACGTCGGCAAGATCGTCGCACTGTGCAGCCTGTCCGACTTCGTTCTGATTGCCGCCGGCGTTGGCGGCGCATCGACGCTCGCCGCGCGGTACCCGCGTTTCGTCGAATTCGTTTTGTACGCGGGGCTCGCGTATCTGGCGTGGTTCGGTATCGGCGCGCTGTCCCGGGCGTTGCGCCCGGGACATGCGGTCATGGAAGTCCAGGGCGATGGCGCCGGCCCGAACGGGCAAAGCGCATGGGCGGCCGTGCTGACGACCCTGGCCCTCACCTGGCTCAACCCGCACGTCTATCTCGACGCGATGTTGCTCATCGGAACGGCCGGCGCGCGCGAACCCGAAAACGCGCGAGTGGCGTTCGCGCTCGGCGCGATGGCGGCGAGCCTCGTCTGGTTCGTATCGATTGGATATGGCGCGCGGTTTCTCGCGCCGCTTTTTCGGAAAGCGTCCGCGTGGCGCCTGCTCGACGGCGCAACCGGCGGCATGGTGCTGCTCGTGGCCGCCACGCAGCTACGCTGACAATCCCTGTCGATCGCTGTCGATCGATTGCCCCCGATATTTCTTTCACCTCGCTTTCGATTGCAAAACGCCGGCAGTTGATATATATCTCCCCAACGGTTGACCAGCCGTCAACGTTGAGAGGCGTTCATGAAAATCAAAATTATCGGGTATTGCGCCCTGGGGGCGATTGCACTCGCACTGTTCGTCACGATGTGTGCGATCTTGCGCGATGCAATCATCACACACGACATCGACGCGAAATCGCAGGTCGACGGCGGCATGCATGTGGCCGAAGGAGCCACCACCGTGCCGGCGCTGAGGGCCAAACCCTAGCGGGGTACCCGGTGGCGGGTCTACGGCGGCGGCAGGCGGTCGGAAACGAGCCGGCTCAAATACCGGTAATCGCGCAGCAGGGCACTATGCCCCTTGCCCCAGGCGGATAAGAAGCGGAACAGGTGCGGGCCTGAAAACACGGCTTTCTTGGCGCCCCAGACGAACCCGAGAAACTCGTACGACAGGACGCGCAGCGGCCGCGGATTGGCGATCATCGCGTCGAAAAGATTGACGTAGATGTGCGAACTCTGGTGTTCGACGCCATAGCTGACGTGCTCGTGATCGTGCACGGCGCGCGCTGACGGCTCGAACAGAAGCTTCACGCCGCTGCTGCGCCACAGCGCACCCATGAAGCGATCGTCCGACGTCCGAATACCCTCGTTCCACGGTTTTGCGAGGGCGAGCTTGCGGGCGTAGATGAAAAAGGCCCCGATCAGAAAATCGGGCGATTCCCCCGGTTTGGCCGCGCGGCCATACCCGATCGCGCGCATCACCACAGGCGCGCTCCAATCTTCGCCCCAGCAAACGCTGCCCGCGACGACGCGGTGTCCGGACTGCGCCTCGTAAGTCTCGAACAGACGGCGAATGGCTTGCGGCTCGACGCAAATATCGTCGTCGACATTGACGATCAGATCGGTATCGGCCGAGCGCGCGCAAAAATTCCGTGCGGCGGCAACGTTCTTGCCGTCGTGAAAGCGCAGTTTGACGAAATCGTGACCGGCGCACACATCGACGACTTTCTTTTGCAGTTCGCGGTCCGGCGTCGAATCGCAGACGAAGACATCGAAAGGCAATTGCTCGCGCGCCACGGCCAAGGCCTGGAGGCAGCGCTGCAGCTTTTCCGGACGATTGCGTGTGGGAATTACCACGCTGACGGACGTCATGACTTTCTCCGTGGTCATTGAAGCGGTGGAAAAACCGCTTGTCGCCGTCACCTTACTCGTACGAAAAGAGACAAAAAATCAAAAAACCCCCAACAACCCGGCTGGCATAGAGGTGGGACGGGCATCGCTATAATGGCGCATTGCAATTTCCAATGAGCACCGCTTCGATGGCGCACGACGAACACGATCACGGCCACGACGGCAAGCACCATCACGCGCATACGGGGCACGGTCATGCCGGCCACAGCCACAGCCACGCCGGCCATCACCATGCGTATGGCGCCGAGGACCAGCGCCGCATCGCCTGGGCCTTCGTCACGATTGCGGTGTTCATGATCGTGGAGGTCGTCGGCGGTGTGCTCTCGGGCTCCCTGGCCCTGTTGGCCGACGCCGGCCACATGATCAGCGACGCGGCTGCACTCGGCTTCAGTTGGGTCGCGATCCACTACGGCAGGCGGCCGGCCACAGCGGAACTCTCGTATGGCTACAAGCGCCTCGAAATTCTCGCGGCTTTCGTCAACGGCTGCGCGCTTTTCGTGATCGCGGCCTGGATCGTGATCGAGGCCATCCGGCGTTTCGCCGCGCCCGTACCCGTGGTCGGCAAGACCATGCTGATCGTGGCGGTGGCCGGGCTCGCCGCCAATGCGGTGGCGTTCCTCGTCCTGCACGGCGGGAACCGCGAAAACCTCAATATGCGCGGCGCCTGGCTGCACGTGCTCGGCGACATGCTCGGCTCGGCGGCGGCCATTGTCGCCGCGATCGTCATTTTGCTCACCGGGTGGTCGCCGATCGATCCCATCTTGTCGATCGTCGTCGCGGTGATCATCCTCAAGAGCGCGTGGGAGATCGTCAAATCCTCGGCGCATATCCTGCTCGAAGGCGCACCGGATAGCCTCAGTCTCGCGGAGATCAAAGCCGACCTCGAAGAAAATGTTCCTGAAGTGGACAATGCGCATCATATTCACGCCTGGTCGATCACGGGCGAACGACATGTCGTGACGCTGCATGTCCACCCCACCGCCGGCGTGCCCGCACACGATGTCGTCGTCGCCGTGCAGCGCCGGCTCGCCGTACGGTTCGATGTCGCGCACGCGACGATTCAGGTGGAAGAGCAGGCGTGCGCCGATTCCCACGAAGCGCACGATCATGACTCGCACGATTGCCACTAGCTGGCACCGACGCCGGGCACCGGCGGGAGAATAACCAATGGCCTCACCCCATGACAGCGTCAGCATGGCGCTTTTTTGCGACTTCGAAAACGTTGCGCTTGGCGTTCGCGACTCGAAGTATGAAAAGTTCGACATCAAGCCCGTCCTCGAACGCTTGCTATTGAAGGGAAGCATCGTCGTCAAGAAGGCCTACTGCGATTGGGACCGCTACAAAGGCTTCAAGGCAGCCATGCATGAAGCCAGTTTCGAATTGATCGAAATTCCGCACGTGCGCCAATCGGGCAAGAATTCGGCGGATATCAGGCTGGTGGTCGACGCCCTCGATCTTTGCTACACGAAATCGCACGTGGACACGTTCGTCATCATCAGCGGCGACTCCGATTTCTCCCCGCTGGTCTCGAAGCTGCGCGAGAACGACAAGAAGGTGATCGGCATCGGCGTGAAAAATTCGACGTCGGACCTGCTCGTCGCGAACTGCGACGAATTCATCTTCTACGACGATCTCGTGCGCGAGCAGCAACGCGCCATCGCAAAGCAAGAGGCGCGCGCCGCGCTCCCGGCCGCGAAGCGTTCGGCCGACGAGGACAAGCAGCCGAAAGACGAGACGATGGATACGCGCAAGGCCCAGGCCATCGCGCTCGCCGTCGAAACGTTCGACGCTCTCGTCTCCGAAAGAGGAGACAGCGGAAAGATCTGGGCGTCGGTACTCAAAAGCGCAATCAAACGGCGCAAGCCCGATTTCAGCGAGTCGTACTACGGCTTCCGCGCCTTCGGCAATCTGCTCGAAGAAGCGCAATCGCGCGGTTTGCTCGAGGTGGGTCGCGACGATAAATCCGGCGCGTTCGTCTATCGAAGCTCGCCCGCCGCGGCATCGCACCCGGAGCCAGGCCGCACCGCGACGGCGGAGCCGGCTGCAATGGAAGCCCCGATGCACGCGGAGGCAGCGGCTGCCGCGCACACGGAGCAGCCTCCTCGCGCACCACGACGGGGACGCAAAAAGGCCGCGGCAAGGGAAGCGGAGACGAGCGTGTCCAGTACGCCCAGCAACGAAACCGCGGAACTGCCCCGCTCGCCGGAGGGAGCGACGGCTGACATTGCACCCGAAAAAACAACAAAAGCCGCAAGAGCGCCAAGGGCCGCAAAAACCGCGAAAGCGCCAGGTCAATCGACGCCGCGGGCCAAGCGTTCGCGCAAGGTCACCGCGTCGGTCAGCGAGGAGTGAAACGGGAGCGGCGAATCGGCACCCGCTTGACTCAACTCAGCTGAGCCTGTGCGGGCTGCGCCCCGGTTTACTCGCGAATCGCCGCAACCCGCCCCGCCTTGACGGCCGCTTTCAGCGTCGACCAGTCCGCCTCGTTGCGCTCGGCATAGGCCAGCGCGAAGGTTTCGATGGCCGCATCGAAAGCGTCCGACTTGCCAAGATAGCCGCACATTCGAGCGGGATCGCCGGCTTTGGCCATCGCATGTGCCAACGCCGTACCGCACGAAACCGCATACGCGCCAAGATCCTCTACGTCGAACCTCGCGAAATCGAAGGCGCCCTTCATATCGCGCAACTGCCTGACGTAGAAATCGCTGCCGGTGTGATGCATCTTGGACCAGCCGAGAAAAATATCGCTCGCCGACTGCAGCATGCGCTGACCGTTCACTACGCGCTGGCCGTGATTCGAGTATTGGCTGCGCGGTAGATAGCTCTCCAGGACGGAAGTCCGAGCCTCCTTCAACTGCAGAAAGAGCGGAGATTCGCCATCGGCCATGAAAAGGGCCTCATAGCAGCGCGTTCCCACGGAGCCCACCCCGACGACGCGAATCGCAACATCGACCAATTCGTATCGATCGAACAGCGCGCGCCGCTCATCGGAAAGCGTCAACCGATAGTCAGCGAAAAAACGCCTGATCATGTCGTCGTACTGACGACGCTCGCGCTGGGTCGCGAGCGGAACGTGATAGACGAGCGGAGGGTTTTCCTTGATCCGGTACTTGCCGTCGACCTGCACGGCCGCATGATCGAGCACGGAGCGCGACGATTGCAGCCTCGCCTTGTCGACGACTAACGCCTCCCTTTTTCTTTCGCCGGCGGAATCGGCAATGTCGAGCATGGACGCCGCGCTGAACTGGTAGTACCAGAGATCGAGCACATCCATCTTGCTGAATTCGGCCATACGCTGCCGGAATGTCTCGCTGAGCCGCCGTACTAGCTTGCGCTGATCGCTCGCCGCGAATCCGCGCTCGCGCGCGGCGATCGCGAACGACGCAGCCAGCCTGCGCACATCCCAGTCGAAGGGCCCCGGCAGCGTTTCGTCGAAGTCGTTGGGCCCGAAAAGAATCCGCCGCTCCGGGCTCGCGAAGAGCCCGAAGTTGGCCAGATGTGCATCGCCGCACAACTGCACGATGATGTCGGTACGCGGCAATCCCGCAAGATCGAATGCCATCAGCGCCGCCGCCCCGCGATAAAACGCGAACGGATTCGCGACCATGCGCCCGTAGCGGATCGGTATCAGTTCGGGCACGCGGCCCACGTTCGACGCTTCGAGCAGCGCGATCGGGTCGCGCTTTTTCAGCTTGCAGATGGCGAGCCGCGTGCGCGGCACCTTCTTTCGCGCGGCGCGACCCAACTGCATGCGCTCGGCGAGCGAACCGCGACCCGCAAAGAGGTCGGAGAGATCCGGCTGCGCCGCCGGCAATACGCCGTTCGCATCGTTCATCGACGGTTCGCCGGATCGCTGGCCGCCATCGAGGTGCTTACCTCCGTTTCGGACGGCGCTGCGCGTCCGGGCCGCCGCACAGCCCGCACCTTTGCGCTATTGCCGCCACCGCAGAAGAACTGCTCGTGGCCATCGGATTCGAGTCCGGACACACCCGTACCGGCCGGCATCTCGAGGCTGCACAGCACTTCGCCCGTGCGCGGGTCGATCTGCCGGATCTCGCTCTCGTCGTCCTCCCAGGTAGCGTGCCAGAGTTCGCCCTCCACCCAGGTCACGCCCGTTACGAATCGATTCGATTCGATGGTTCGGCGTACTGCGCCTGTCTCGGGATCGAGTTCGTCGATCTTCTTCTCGCGGTACCGCCCCACCCAGAGCGATCCCTCGGCCCACGCGAGCCCCGATACGCCATCGCCGGGCGCCGGTATCGTCGCAATCACACGGCCTTGCTCGAGATCGAGCTTCTGAATGACGTTCCCGGCGATCTGATACAGGTATCGCCCATCGAAAGCCGTTCCCGCGCCCGCGGGCACTTCGATCGAGCGCAGCACGGCACCGCTTGCGGGGTCCAACGCATTGACTTTGTCGCCCGATGCGAACCAGACCTGCCCGCCGTCATAGGTCACGCCAGCTACATGGTCGACGCCCTCGAAAGGCCCGTACTCGCGGATGATTTCTGCAGTGAATCGGTTCATGGCGCCCTCCTCATCCTAATCATCAAGAAACCGCCATCCTAATGGTTCAGAAACGGAGCGGGGAGTAACAACGGTGTCGCGGATCCCACTACCGGCACGCTCCAGCGGCGCGCCGGCCCGCGGCCCAACGAGCGCACCTTGCCGAGATCGGCGAGCGATTCGAGCGTGCGCTGCACATTGCGCTGGCTCTCGCCAAGCGCCAGCGCGAGCGCGGAACTCGACCAGGATTCCCCGTCGGCCAGGAGTGCCAGCAACGCGGCGTGCTTCTCTTCGGATGGATGATCGAGCAGCGCCACCTCGGCCGCACTCGACGGCACCAAGACGAACCCACGCCGCGTCGCACGAATGTCGGCCATCGAACCGAGCATCGTGCGCAAGCGGCCGATCTCCACGCGCAATCGCACGCGATGCGATTCGTCCGCTGCTTTGACGCGAAATGCCTGCGCGATGAGCGTACTCCTCGGCACATCTTCAGGCCAGGCTTGCCCGAGCAGGCGGGCAAGTACGAACAATACGGGGCGCGTCGCCAGCGATATCGTTCGAGGGCCGATGCGCACGATACGGCGGCAGGCATCCACGACGAGCGTTGCCGCATTGGGTGCGAGCAGCGCTTCGATCTCGTCGAGCGAGACGAGCCGCGCTTCGCCGCGCGCAATCAAACGACCAGCCGGCTCATTCACGATGCGCGTTGCGGTTTCGATCTCCGCTATCAATGCAGGGATGCGCGCTCGACGTGCCGCCTGTTCGGCGCGCGCCAGCGCCGCGCGAGCCGTCGCTGCCTGAAGACGCCGCATCGCAATGCCGGCCGCAACGAGTTCGTGAGCCGCCGTCAGGGCGGGCGGCAACGATAGGTGAACGAGCTCGGCAAGCGCGCGCTGAGCATCGTCGAGCTTTCCGATGAGCAGTAATCGCCGCGCCTCGAGATATCCCGCATGGGCCGCGTTGACATGATCGCCGTGGGCGTCGAGCGTGGCGCGTGCGGCGGTGAGTGTCTTCGCGGACCAGCTCAATTCGCGCGCGGCCAAGGCAATTTCCGCCTCGGCGATGTCGCATCGCGCACGCGCCACGGCTTCGTCCGGCCCGAACGCGCGGGCCGCCTTGCGCATCAATGTCTTCGCGCGAACGAAGTCGCCGAGCTGTGCCATGGCGATGCCGCGAAGCGCCAGTGCGTGCGCATCGTCGCGCAGCGCAACGCGATTCAATGCGCCGAGCGGATCACCGCAAGCCAGTGCCCGGGCCGCGGCCGTAATTAGTGCGTCCATCGGAATCCCGCCACACTTGTCACTCCCACCGGTTCGGTTCGTGGTCCTAATCTATCACACAGATATCGAGCAGCCCGTCGCTTTGCGCAGCGGCGCTGACCGACTCACCACCATGCAGTTCAACTGCACTATCAGATAGGAGAAGATCATGACCGGACATATCACAGCCACGCGTGACGAGTGGCTCGCGGCACGGCTCGAATTGCTCAAAGCCGAGAAGGAGTTGACGCGGCGCAGCGACGAACTGGCGCAACAACGTCAGTCGCTGCCGTGGGTAAAGATCGACAAGGATTACCGTTTCGATACCGATGCCGGCCCAGCTTCGCTGACCGATCTCTTTCAAGGCCGTTCTCAACTTCTCGTCTACCACTTCATGTTCGGGCCCGACTACAAGGCCGGGTGTCCTTCGTGCTCGATGATTGCGGATGGGTTCAACGGCTTCGCTGTTCATTTGGCTCAGCATGATGTCATGCTCATGGCCGTGTCGCGCGCGCCTCTGGAAAAATTGCAGGCCTATAAAAAGCGCATGGGATGGACGTTCCCGTGGGCATCGTCGAGCGACAGCGATTTCAACTTCGACTTCAATGTTTCGTTCACGGAGCAACAGCAGCGCGAAGGCACCATCGAATACAACTATGAACGCGGCGGCCATGCGATGGATATGACGCCTGCGCCCGAGCCCGTTGCTCAGTTCGCCAAGACGTGCGGAACGGATGCACCGACCTATGCGCGCGATCGGCCTGGCTTGAGTGCGTTCGTACTCGAAGATGGAATCGTCTATCACACCTATACGACCTACGCGCGTGGGCTCGATGCGCTTTGGGGAGCATATCAGTGGCTCGATCGCGCGCCGCTTGGGCGGAACGAAACTGGCATCTGGTGGAGCCGTCACGATGAATATGAGCGTGCCTGATCGTTGGCGACGGGCGACGCTGTACCGGATGCCGCACGGCTAACTGACGAGAGAGGCCGACATGTCTTCTGTACGTACTTCGCATGCAGCACTGTTCGCAGCGTCAGCACTGCTGTTTGCGGCGAGCGCGGTGACGACAGTCATGTGGTCGCTATCGATGTCGTCCATGGGCGAGATGCCGATGCCGGGCGGCTGGTCGATGTCGATGACGTGGATGCCAACGTGTGGTGAGACTTGGCTGGGCGCCGCCGCGTCGTTCGTCGGGATGTGGACGGTGATGATGGTGGCGATGATGCTGCCGTCGCTCGTGCCGATGCTGATGCGGTATCGCGAAGCAATCCGCTCCGCGAGCCGGCGGCACGAGGAATGGCTGACGGCGCTCGTCGGCGTCGGCTATTTCGCGGTTTGGACTGCGCTGGGCGTTGCCGTGTTCGCGCTGGGCAGCGCGGTTGCGTCAGCCGAAATGCGGATACCCGCGCTCGCGCGCATCGTCCCTGTCGCGGTCGGCTCCGTCGCGCTCGCAGCCGGTGCGTTGCAGTTCACGGCTTGGAAAGCGAGGCAGCTTGCTTGTTGCAAGATGATGTCCCCGCATTGCCATGAGCGAATCGGGGGCTCCGGTGCAGCATTGCGGCATGGCTTGCATCTCGGCTTACGTTGCAGCAATTGCTGCATCGGGCTGACGGCGCTCTTGCTGGTAGCCGGAGTCATGAATCTGGGCGCGATGGCACTCGTTACCGTCGCCATCACGGCGGAGCGGTTGTCGCCCGTGGGCGAGCGTATAGCTCGGGGGATCGGGGCGGTGCTTCTTTTGGCGGGCGTTTTCCTCATTGCACGAGCAGCCGGGTTCTCGGCATTTGCATCGTTCGAATGAGGTAAGCAAGATGCCTCACGCCGCCATATCCGGAGGTAAATCGGCCGGTTCGCGGTCAATCGTGATTCCCTGGACGTAGGCCAGTCCCGAGTCTGCGGCTCGGCGGAGGAACTCGCGTGCGCCAAGGAGTTTGTGCGGTGACCTGAATCAGTATCGGTTCGGGCCCGGTGGCCGGATCGCTTTTCGGCAAATCGTCCTTTTCCGGCAAAATGCGGCGCATCGCCTCCAGGATCGCAACCCAATCCGTCGGCTCGAGCTCCTCTCCCACGGGAAGAATGTGCACGCGTTTGGCGACATCCAGTGCTTGAGCCATGCTGTTGATCGCGCGGGTTTGATTGAGAGCGAACACGAGATCCGCCAAATCGCTCCGCGAAACAGGCTCGCCCGCTTTCAATTGACGTAACGTCTTTGCGGCGACGTCGAGCACATTTTCCAAGTTGGGCGTAGGCAATGCATCGGGAAGAAAATATCGTCCCTCGTCGAAGATCACATTCCCGTCGCCGCCGACGTCGAGCACTTCACGGGTATCGTTCATGAAGTCGATGCCGCGATCCAGAAAATCCTCGACTGCTGCGCGAGTCGCGATGCCCTCTGGTGTGCTACTCAGGCACGTCTCGTAAAGCGACTGCAACTTGGTCCCTTCCAGGCAATACCGGAACGCCTCGTCCGCGAGCGATGACGGTCGATTCAATATGAAGCTATCGTTGGCTGCCGCATAGAGCAATGTCGGCGGCGCCTCATCCATCAGTTCGGGATAGCGCAGGCTGAGCGAGAAATGCAGGGCCGACGGCTTGTCCAATTGCGGCAACAAATCTTGCGTTCGCACTAGCGTCGGAATTTCGACGACCTCGTCATCGATTTTGGGCCAGGCACGCTGAACATCCGGCACGACAGCGGAGCGCATGAGGAATTCCAGCGCGGCGCGCCGCACGGGTACAGTCGCGATCTCCGTTGTCTGCGCCGGCACGCTGCCGTTGGCTGGAAAGTATGAGGACAGATCGCGATAGCGAAGCCCTTCATTGTTGGCCAGTGCCTTTCCTTGCTCGAGGATACTCTCCCGCGCGGCGGCCCGGGGGAACAGTACCTCCCATCTGGCTATCAGCGACAACGTCGCCACGCTGATCTTGACGACTTTGCCGGGCTTGGCCGGATCGATGTAGACGGCGTGATCCATGCCATGCCCGATCATCTTCAAAGTATTCGGCGGTAGCGGATCGAGCCTTTTCCATGCCCACAAGAACAGTTCGCGCTTACGCTGAGCAGTCGCGCCCCGGAAGAGCTTGCCAGTCATCGTGCGGAATTCCCCTTCATCGAACGCCGATGCGCCCAGGATCGCGCTGAGCCTTTCGCGCAATTCGCCACGAGTAAATTCGATCTTCACATGGGCGCGCCGCGGCAGCATCGCGAGCGCATCCAGCTCGGAGCCGTGTAATGCGCGACGGGTTGCACCCGGTGTTGGCGGGACCGTCTCGGCTGCTTCGCCTGAAACTGAATCTTGCGGAAAATTTACGCTATTGCCGACCCTCGCCGAGGAATCGTTGGGTATATTCATACATAGTGCGGTTAAATGACAGGGAGCAGATCGCTTACGCCAAAAAGTCTATTCCGTATTCAATCGTCCATGCCCGATTAGACGAAGACGATTGCGAGGGAGCGAAAAATGGGCCTATGTTTCCGCTTCAACCGCCACCGGACCTATGACCGCCTCCATACTCGTCACCAACTCGTCTTTCAGAACACGCCCTGCGTGGAGGCTGTTGAGCGGGTTATCCGCAAGCGACGAGTGCCGTGCGAGCGCCACGTCGGCATGCTCCGGTTGGGCGTCGCGGTGCGCTGGGTGTCCCGCTCGGAAATTTGGATGACGCGGACGTCGAGGTCAGCGGCGAGCTTCGCCCATTCATCGCGATGGCTGGGCATACGTTGTTGCCAGGCATCCAGATCGAAGCGCTCGGCCATCGCGACAAGCGCGCGTTTCGCGCGTCGAATGAGGCAACGAGAGGTGCGTGAACGGCCCGAGGGTTGTCTTGCTTAACGGCCTGTCTTGAGAGAACTCTAGAGAAGGCATCCAACGCCGGGCTCCCCTAAAGTCTCGCCCCATTTCTTCCGATAAAGCGACGTGGTGCGAGGCTCGCGGACCAGGGAGAGGGGCAGCCTCGCTTACCGAATACCTGAGACATGAAAACCCGAATCGCTGGAGGTGTGGTGGCATTTGCGAATCCCGCCCATCGCGCACTATATCCTCACAGGTCTTCTCGACATGAACTCGAAGCGCATCGCTTATTGTTTCCCGAATCTCTTGGAGGCATTTTTCATCGTCATCGCACTCTATTTTCTCGAGCTTGTGACGAATGCGCTGATTTGGCACTTGGGAGTGCTTGCCGGTCTCAAGGCAATCGCCATCGGAGACCTGGGCCGCGTGCTTGCCTACGGGATGGGCTTTGCAGTTCTGCTTCACTGCAACTCGCTGACGTACCGCGGCCTCGTGGAAGGCGATCGCTTTTCATGGCAAGCTACGCTCGGTTTGTTCATGGTGCCCGTGCTGCTCTTCACCCCAGGCATGCTGGCGGTCGTGGACCTTTTGCAGATACCCACGATCAAGTTATTTCCGTTGAGCGAGTCCCAACGGGAGGCGGGCTATCGATTCCTCACCGATGGTCTAAGCTCGATCGTCCTCGTGAGCATTCTTGCCCCAGTCATCGAGGAGCTGCTGTTTCGCGGGATCATTTTGCGCAGCTTCCTGCAGCAATATTCACGTTCACGTGCGATCGTGTATTCAGCTGTCGTGTTCGGTTTTGCGCATATGAACATCCATCAGTTTGTGACTGCTCTCGCGGCCGGGCTCGTCATCGGGAAGATTTATGAGCGCACTCGTTCGCTGCTCCCGGGTATGTTGCTGCATGCCTTTTACAATACGGCCGTAACGGTCGTAGCGTTCCGCTGCAGTCGTGATGCCACCAGCATGTGTGGCGAGTGGGGTATGCCGCAGATGTGGTATCCGTTCGCGCTGGTGAGTGGCGCAATAGGATTGTGGTTACTATCCAAGCTACTCGGCATAAAGACGCTTGCGGCTTTCCGTGGATGCTGAATAGTTCAGCGTTATAGCGCGGGTGGTCGGGGCGATACTTGTTGCCGTGGGCTCGATGCTCATCGCCCGGGCCGCGCATCGCATCTAAGCCCGTTGTGCGGTAGCATCCCCGCATTTGTCGCTTCGTCATCGCACAATGAGAACCTTCGCGCTATACGTCGCGACAGCGATCGCTGAAATCATCGGCTGCTATTTGCCATACCTGTGGCTCAAGCAAGGGAAAAGCGTGGCGCTCCTCATACCGGCCGCGCTGTCGCTGGCGATTTTCGCATGGCTGCTGACGCTGCATCCAAGCGCTGCGGGCCGCGTCTATGCGGCCTATGGCGGAGTCTATATCTCGATCGCGTTGATCTGGCTCTGGCTCGTCGATGGAATGCGTCCCACGGCCTGGGACTTGGCCGGCGTGGCATTCTCGCTACTCGGGATGGCGATCATCGCATTTCAACCGCGCTGATCTTGTTGTTTGCAGGACCGAGCGCACTTTGTCTTCGCGCTGCCATGAACGGGGCGGGGACGGCGGCGCGGCGCTGCGGCCGGTCCCGAAGCGAATCGACTGTCTTACGGAGTCTGTAGCGTTCCATCCTTCAGCCGCGTCTGCGTCCAAGTGATCACCGTGTTTTCGCAGGGATATTTCGCTGCCTCGGCTTCATCGAAGTCCACGCCAAGGCCCGATTTGTCGTTCGCGTAAACGTGCCCGTTCCTGAATTCGGGAAGGCCGGGGAATACTTCCAGCAATGCCGCCCTCGGCCCCTTGAGTTCCTGAATCACGAAGTTGGGCGGCTCAGTGCCGGACCATTCCTGCACGCCGAAATTGCGCGATGCGAGATCGATATGGATATTTGCCGCGTGCGCCAGTGGCGACATGTCGCCCGGACCGTGCCACGCGGTCCTGACGCCGAACTGCTCGGCAAAAATCTGCAGCTTGCGCCCCGCGGTGATACCTCCGATCTGGCTCAGGTGAACGCGAATGAAGTCGATCAACCGCTCGGTGATCAGAAAGCGCCATTCATACGGATTGTTGAAAAGCTCGCCCTGAGCCAGTGGTGTAGTCGTCTTCTCCCGCAACTGACGGATCCATTCGCCCTCTTCGAGCGCGATTGCATCTTCGAGAAAGAACAGATCGTACTGCTCGAGTTCGCGCGCGAAGCGAATGGCTTCGACCGGCTTCAGGCGTTCATGCACGTCGTGACACAGCGCGACATCAAAGCCGACCTTGTTGCGAACGCCATCGAACAACTTGAGCGTTTCGCGCATGTATTTTTTGCTGTCGAGGTACACGCCATCCGCGGCACGTTGCGGCGCGCTCGCCGGCGCCTTGCCGTAACAGTCGCCGCCGTAGCCGCCGCTTTGGCAGCGGATGTGCGTGATGCCTTGCTCGCGATACTGCTGGATGTTCTCGTACAACTCGCCTAAATCGCGGCCATCCGCATGCCGATAAACAGGCACGCCTTCGCGGCACTTGCCCCCGAAAAGCTGATAGAGGGGCATGTTCGCCATCTTGCCCTTGATGTCCCACAACGCCATGTCGATGCCCGAAATCGCGTTGTTTTCAATCGGACCGTTGCGCCAGTAGGCGTTCTGGTGCATCAGTTGCCAGAGTTCCTCGATCGCCTCGGCATTGCGTCCGATCAGCAGCGGCCGCAGATACTCGTCGATGAGACATTTGACTGCGACGTGCCGGTAGGCGAACGTCGCGCATCCGAGACCATACAGGCCGGGTTGGTTGGTCTCGACCTTGACGACGATCAGGTTGATGCCTTCCGGTGCGGTCAGGATGACCTTTACATCGGTAATGAGGGTTGCCATTTCTTGTCTGCCAAAATCGATTCAATGAATCGAAACCGAATCATGTGGTACGTCAGATCCGGCGCAGTGAGAGAGGTTGGTCGTCTGCCGAGCGCTGCCCGGAACGCGCGGGGACCGTGATCATCAGGATGACCGACAGCAGCAGCGCAGCCGCCATGAAGATATACGATGCAGAAGGGCTGCCGGTCGCGCCGTTCAGATACCCGACCACCCACGAGCCGAGAAACGCGCCCAGCGCGCCGCTTGCGTTGATGAAACCGATTGCGCCACCGAGCACGTTGCTCGGAATGAGTTCCGGCACGAGCGCGAAGAACGGGCCGTACGGCGCATACATCGTTGCGCCAGCAAGGACAAGCAATGCGAACGAGAGCCAGAAGTTCGATCCGCCGACCATGTACGAGGCCACGAGTGCAATGGTCCCGACGAGCAGCAGAGGCCAAACGAACATTTTGCGGTTGCGCGTTTTGTCCGACAGCCATGACATGAGCAGCATCAGAATGATCGCGGCGAGATAAGGAACTGCGGTGAGCCAGCCGACCGACACGATGTCGATCGTCGATGCGGCCTTGAGAATTGACGGCAGCCACATGATGAAGCCATAGACGCCGACGCTCCAGAGGGCGTGAATCGCGCAGCACTTCAGCACCACAGACGAACGGAATGCCGCCTTGTAGTCGCGCACCGGTGCGATGTGGGCCTGCTCCGCCTTCAGGCGCGCGTCGAGTTCGGTCTTTTCCGCGTCGGTCATCCACGGCGCGTCGGCAGGGCGATCCTTAACCGTGAACCACCAGACCACCGCCCATGCAAGCGCCGGCAGCCCTTCGATGACGAACATTTCGCGCCAGCCGAAGCTGTGTACCAGATAGCCCGACACCACCGACATCCACAGCACCGTCACTGGATTGCCGAGAATCAGGAACGTATTCGCGCGCGAGCGCTCGGTACGCGTGAACCAGCGGCTGATGTACATCAGCATCGATGGCATCACTGCGGCCTCCACCACGCCGAGCACGAAGCGCAGCACCATCAGCATCGGAATGTTGCTAACCATTCCGGTCGCCGCGGCGCACATGCCCCACAGGATCAGACTGAAGAAGATGAGCTTCTTCACGCTGTTGCGCTGCGCGTAGATCGCACCGGGTACCTGGAACAGGCAGTAGCCGAGAAAGAACAGCGAGCCGATCAGCGATGACGTGCCGTGCGTGATGCCGAGGTCCTTGTCGATCCCGGCCGCCGCGGCGAAGCCGTAGTTGGCGCGGTCGAGGTACGCGAGACTGTAGGTGATGAAGATGATGGGCATCAAGTACCACCATCTTTGGGTTGCTACGGGTTTGACGCTTTCCATGATGTCTCCGGATAGGGGCGCGAGGACGATTCCTTTTCGCGCGGGACGCCTGTTGTTTTGGTATTCCCCGCGCGAACCTGCTTTCAAAGAACGGCGAGCCAGCCGCCGTCGACATAGATGATCTGGCCGTTCACATAGCTCGATGCCGCCGACGCGAGGTACACGGCAGTGCCGACGAGTTCCTCCGGCTTGCCCCAGCGTTGCGTAGGATTGCTGCTCTTGACCCATGCGTCGAACGTCGCGTTCTCGACGAGCGGCTTGTTCATGTCGGTCAGGATGTAGCCCGGACCGATCGCGTTCGCCTGAATGTTCGACGACGCCCATTCGGCGCTCATTGCGCGAGTGAGCATCTTGATGCCGCCCTTGGCCGCCGTGTACGCGCCCACCGTTGCACGCGCGGCTTCGCTCGTGAGCGAGCCGATATTGATGATCTTGCCGCCCGTGCCGCGCGCGATCATGCGTCGCGCGGCTTGTTTCGCGACGATGAATGCGCTGGTCAGATTGGTGTCGATGACGCGCCGCCAATCGCCCAGCTCGAGTTCGACGAGCGGCTTGCGAAACTGAATGCCGGCGTTGTTGACGACGATGTCGATCTGCACGCCGTCCTGGTCCCACTGCGCGAATGCATCGGTGACGGCCTGTTCGTCGGTCACGTCGAACGCGCGTCCTTGCGCGTCGAACCCTTTGCCGGCGAGCCGGCCTACCGCGGCGGCGATCGTATCGACCTGCGTTCCGTTCAGAATCACTCGCGCGCCTGCCGTCGCGAGCCCCTCGGCGAGCGCGAAGCCGATGCCGCGCGCCGAACCGGTGACGAGCGCCGTGCGGCCGCTAAGGTCGAATAATGAAGTCATTTGCTTGTATTCCTCTAGATGGCCGGAAGCGAGGCGCGAGTGCGCCCCTCGCGACCGGTTCTCCAGCCGCGATGATGTCGATATCGAATCCACTGGCTAACGCGTCAGACGGGCTTGTCGGTGTTGGCGTGATTCAGTGCCGCGCGATCTTCGAAGTCCTGTTCGGCTCGCTTGATGAGCGTGAGCACTGCTTCTTCCGCTGCGGCCTGATCGCCTTTTTCGATGGCGATGCAAAGCGCTTCATGCATCGGCAGCGAACGGGCCGGACCGCCCGCGATCTCCGAACTGAGTTCGAAGCTCGTCTGCAAGATGGACGACAGCGCGTTCTGCATCTGCTGGACGAACTGGTTGTGACACGCGGTGAGAATCGCACCGTGAAACGCGAGATCGGCGGGCACGTATTCGCCGTGGCCGGCGACCGCACGCTCCATCGCCCGGTAGGCGCGCCGGACCGCGATACGATCCTCGTCGGTCGCGCGCTTCGCGGCGAGCCGTGCTGCGTTGGGCTCGATGATCAGACGCAGTTCCATCAGATCCTGGATCAGCCCCTCATCGACCGCGCCGGCGCGTGCGCGCCAAGTGATGACGTCAGGATCGAACAACTGCCATTGCGAGCGCGGCAGCACGACCGTGCCGTAGCGGCGGCGCACTTGCAGCATGCCCTTGGCGGACAGCGATTTGACCGTCTCGCGGATCGTGATGCGGCTCACCTGCATCTGTTCGGCTAGTACGTCCTCGGCCGGGAGGACGTCGCCCGGTGCGAACTGGCCGGAGCAAATCTTCTCGCCCATGCGATTCAGAACCTGCCGATGCAGAGTCGCCATGAATGCCCCTTCTAGATCATACGTATGATGTAGAAGGATAGAGGCACGGATCATCTGCTGCAATTCGGGTTGACCCGAGGCCACGGTAGGGTGGTTTTGCCGGCTTGCGGTGGAAGCGCGCTCGACCGGGTGCGTCCCGTTCGATTCAAGGCGTGACTTGCCAGTCCGGAAAGCCATGTGGCGGTTCGTGGCCGACAGGGTTAAAACCGGTCGTTCATGGCTGAATGACCGTCTTCTCACGCGCGCGAACGAAGGAAACTGGCCGAACCCGGCCCATGACAACGGACCGGAGTCGACCCGTTACGGACAGTCAGCGCTCTCGATAACAGACGGTCGCCGACAACAAATTTTCCATTCAGCGACGGACATTCCAACCATTTGGCTTGTTCTACGATGCCGATATAATGACGCTGCGGTGGGCGGATGGACACCCCGCAAGGGACACCAGAGGGTAATGCTGACCGCGCCCAGGGACTTGGGCACCGTTTGCGTAATAGTCAGGCGCAGACCTTGCCCCGCCGCACACGTTCTCAGACGAATACAAATCAATGTCTCCAGACGGCATTAACTCAGGGTGCTCCGAACTGTTCGACATTTGGTGCGACCGTCGTGCCGCCCGTCCCTTGCGCCACTTGCTTCGCGCATGGCCGCTATCAAGCGGTCTGACGGACGATTGGGGTGATCTTCACGAAGCATTACGGGCACTGCGAGCCGACTGTCGAACAGAGATTTCCGAGGCGGAATTGGCAAGGGTTGACGACCTAATCAGTGCCATCGCCGCCATCGTTTTTCGGCGATGACCGACTACGGTAAGAACATGAATTGCGATTGCCACGACCAGCCTGCAATACACAGGGTTGGTGGGAATTTGCGGACATTATTTCCCAGCTTCAAACATGTGGACGCTGCACTTTGGAGGGCGCTTTTGTGCTGCCCCACGTGTGGACAACTATGGGCTATTGATGAATGGGACAAGTATCAGATTCAGCTCGCGGTAAAGGTCGCAGATGCGGAAGGCTGGAATGCTTCAGACGAGGCACTGCGCAAGGCGTATCTTGCTCAGTCGCGTGGAGAGAATGCGGCTGCAAAGTGCATGTGGAATGGCTGCGAGAAGAACCAGTTGATCGGTAGCGCATACTGCGTCGACCATCTCTACGCCACTGGCGCAAGAACCTGACTGGGTCGCGAGTTCGCTATACGACGCTACTGGGTGAATACGCTTGCCGTATCGTCCACGAAGAGGGGAAAGTCATGGAGTGCGCACCACGCTTTCAGTTGCGTGTGAATCGAGCTCCAGTACGGTCGCGCCCAGTCGGGTGCAGAGGCTTGCCACACCGCTTCTGTTGGCAGATAGATGGAGGGAACTCCCATCGGCATTTCGAGAATCAATTCGCCAAGTGAACTCGAGCAAACAAGCTCTTCTTTCCATCGCGGCCGGAAGGTGAAATCCATATGTCGTGCGACGCCTAGTGTCCAATGGTGGAACTTGATTGTCGACGATCTGGACGTGCACGTCGACTGACTGCTTGTGGCCGTTCCCAGTCCCTATCGCTGCTCGACTTGGCCAGTTCTCGGCAAGATCTGGCGCTGCATCAATGCGGAACGTGAACGTTCATCGAAACGACCATTGCGATCCACAGCGCTATCCAGATCGGTCCGAGCACTGCGAAAAACTTGACCCTTCCGACCGTATGCATTAAGCCCGAGCGCGTTTTGAACAATTGGTACTTAACGGTCTTCACCGCACCGTCGCGGCAGAAAACCCACCATGCAAACAAGACGGCGACGAAAAAGATGCTGCAGTACCACGTCAATACATACGGATTCTGGTCCTGCGGTCGAAAGTAATGCCAAACATCCGGCACTTCCCCCGCAACTATTCCAACTCCCATTACTACCCAAGGGAGGGCCGATACGAGAGCCAACTGCCTGCGCAGCACCCTTGCTTCATCGCTTGCTTGCGGACTCCCCGATCCCGACGCCGCTGCGACTCGCTCGCTCGATAAATAGTTAAATGCCGTCACGACCAAGCTTAGCACCCAGAAATAGCGCGAAAACATGCTGAACAGATTCAATGTGGCCCCCGAGGACGATCAAAATTTTGTGCGTTTCGTGATCATGTTCTGTGGGTGATTCAGCCCCCACATGGTCTTCGGTGAGATTGTCACCAATCTTGGCCGCAGTGTCGACTGTCCGCTCATGGCCGACTGCTGCCCGATACGGCCGGCGGCAGTCGACCCTTCTCTGTCGTTCCACTCAGGCAGCAGTAGCGACCGTTATCGTGTGTAAAGCGGCCTCTGCCTGCCCGCGCGGGCGGCTTTTGCGCTCATGCAATGAGCCTAGCCCATCAGTCTCGTCCACGCATCATCCATAGGTTGCTCGGGGCGAACAGCGTATGCAATTGCTGCGCGTTCTTCATCGGCGCGATAGCGCACCTTCAGATGCCACCGTGCGCGGCGATAAACATGGCGACAGCCGACCGGCAATAGGATTCGATTTCGTTGTCGTCCTCTGCTCTCGCCTCATCGAAGCGTGCGATCAGCAGGAGATCGGCCCCTTTGAAAAGCGCGGCAAACAAGCGTGCGGACAGCAGAGCATCGGGTACGTTCAGCAGCCCTTTCTCGTGCAACTGACGCAACACGGCCTCGATGTGGGCGATGACATGGGCCGGCCCGGCTTCGTAATGGAGCTTGCTTAACGCCTTTTGATTCGTCTTGTCGGCCAAAACCATGGCTTCGACACTGCGGACGTCCGGGCTCAATAGCGTGCGAAGCAGGGAGGAGCCGACCGCCACCAGCTGATCTTCGGCCGAACCGTCAACGTCTTCGGAAAGGGCCTGCGGTGCAAATTGATCGCAGCGGGCCACCATGGCCGCGTTGAACAGCGCCTCCTTGTTCTCGAAGTGCCGATAGATGCTCAGCTTGGATATCTTCGCCCGCTGCGCGACCTTGTCCATGGTCGTCGCTTGAAACCCCAATTCCACAAAGAGTTCGCAGGCCGCGTCGACGATCGTTTGGCGAAGCGCTTCGTTGGCGGGCCGGCCGCGCCGGCCCTGGCTATTTTCGGTCACGACAATTCCGGTACTTGACAGTATTGAAATTCGTTAATACGATACCACTTAGTATCTCAATGTGCAAGCCAAAGGGCAGGTTTCAACCGGTTGTCCAGATCCGGTGCCCCCGGCCCACCCCTCATCCACAACACGGAGCCCATCACCATGAATGACGTCATCATCATCGGCGGCAGCTTTGCCGGCCTCGCCGCCGCCCTTCAACTCGGCCGTGCCCGCCGCAAGGTCACCGTTCTCGATACGGGCCGGCCGCGCAACCGCTTTGCTGGCCACTCGCATGGCCTGCTCGGCCACGATCACAAGCCGCCGCTGGACATCCTGGTCGAGGCGCGGCAGCAGCTGGCGCGCTATCCAACGATCAGCCTCGTCAATGCCCGGGCCGAGAGCGTGTCTGGCGCCATCGACAATTTCTGCGTCGTCACTGACGATCACGAAAGCTTGAGGGCGCACCGCCTGATACTGAGCTATGGCGTCACCGACCAGATGCCTGATGTTCCGGGCTTTGCCGAAAGCTGGGGCACGTCCATCGTGCCCTGCCCCTATTGCGACGGCTTTGAAGTCGCCGGCCAGCATTGGGGCCTCGTCTGGTCCAGCCCGCAGTCGTACCAGTCGGCCA
>NZ_JBMRBK010000092.1:0-66345 GCF_057351765.1 Trinickia sp.
CCGGCACGACACCGAGATTGGCGAGGGTGACAACGCGAAGATCACCTTCTTTTCGGTGTACATGCATCTGCAAAACGTCATGCCAACGCTGGCGGTGGGCAAGAAGATCTATCGGAAGGACATCTTGGGCACTCCCGGCCAGATCTACGGACAGTTTCCGCAGATTCACTTCGAGATCGTGTGCGACGAAGCGAATCTTAAGAAGATCATCGGACGAGAGCCCGGTCCGGCTGGGCAAACAGGGCGGACCGATGCGGTCTATGGGGACATCTGGTTCTTTGTGCCGCAAGGCGCCAAGATTTTCGCCAAGGAGCCTCACCCTTACCGTGACGACGACAGTGCCGCCGCTGTTGGGAGTCTCCACGAACAGTCTTCCATTGTAGGGGCCGGAACCAGTTGCGATCTGGTGGTTCGCATGCGTTACGATAAAGACTGCATGCTGACGACCTATGTTCAGGATGCAGGCGGAAACTGGTCCGCTTCTGGAGCAATGGCAACCGAAAGCGACGCGGAATACAACCTATACAAACGGGCTACCGGTCTGCAAAGCCGTTATAACGACGGCAGCCTCGCAGGCGTTACCGGGCTAATCGCACCATCGCCAAGCGCCATCTTCGAAATGATCCGGTTCGGACGCTGCATTGGTGACCAGATTCCGAATGGCGCACGCTTCAACCACTGGAGAAAGGTCAACACGCCAGATGCCGAGGGGTGGGTCAACCTGTCTATGGTCGGTGTGAGGGTTTATAGCGATGCCGATTTTCCTGAGTGGGCCGGATGGAGCTTCATCAAGGATGATCCGACGCCCGACAGTCTGTGCGACTCGCCGACAGTAAAACAGTGGCTAGATGTGAACAATTCTGGACGTGTCACCCATGCCGACGCGGTAGGGGCATTGAGCGTGGATAAGGTCAAACAGCGTCTTTCTCACGCTGTTTGCAAGTTTCCCTCCGAATGGAGTAGGGAGGGGCTATCGGATCGGTACCTGTGGTTGAAGAGCGCACACGAAGCGTTGAGCAATCCGTTGTCGGACTCGGACTTCTCCACACTGATGGAGCATGCGCGCGCTCTAGGCTTTTGGGAGGATATTATCGATGTCGACTTGCCACCAGCTGACCAGTGCTGGCATCTTCCGGTCACTGGATTCATAAAGCAAATGAGGAATTGTCGTTGGCTCTCTTCCGATGAACTAGAACGAGTTTATCCGAATACTTATGTCGAAAAATCCAATGGGCAATTGCACCAGGCCGCCAATGCTCTGTCGGATGATGTGCGCAATCGATATAAGGTGATCCTGAATCGGCTTATGGAAAAGCATTCGATTACTAGAAATTCAATGCGAATGTCTCATTTCTTAGGGCAAGGAGCCGAAGAGTCAAGAACGCTCGCGTGGATGGATGAGCATAGAAGCGAAGCTTCCTGTAATTCTCTTTATGCACATTCAAATGGAAATGATCTTCCTGGAGATGGATACAAATTTCGGGGAAGAGGCATGAAGCAGTTAACGGGAAAATATAACTACGCCGAATATTGGGTCTATAGGGGATGGCTGGCGAGGAGCTCTTTCACTCCGTCTTGGTGGAACCACCCGCATCCGATCAGGCCAGATATTGCGACGCCGGATATCCTCTTGACGGTTCCTTACAACACGATAGATGCTGGAGCGTGGTACTGGGAAGCCACTCCGAATCGAGGCTTGCCGCATCTCAAGAGCACAATAAATCTTCACGCAGACGCCGGCGTGAATGAGCAAATTATTGAAAGAGTTACCAGGGCAATCAATGGCGGACTTCATGGTGAAGAAAATCGAGTCCACCATACCTTGCGACTTTATAAGTTCTTCGGAGATGATTGATGTATAAAATTCGTCGAGTCGTTTGGGGTTTGACGTGCATCGCCATCTGTGTGAGCTGCGCAGAGAGCAGTGCTCAGGAGGCTCGTAAAGTGTTCTCCGATGAGTATGTGATATTTTCTTATCCTGAAAATCGCTATTCGAATGTGCGATTCGGAGAGGTAACGGAGGATGGGTTCTATACCTACTATCTGAAAGTGAAGGGTTCGGACGCAGAGGATATCCTGACCGTTTGTAAGGCAAACCTTCGCCATTGTGGCTTGGATACTGGCGCGGTCAAACCTTATTGGTACAGCAGCGATGGGTCGCTAATGCTGTTTAGCGCGACAACGACTGTCAAGAAAAAAGCGGTGGATTCTGGTGAAGCTGCATACGAGGCTTTTCCTGCATGTCCTGCAACCGACAGTGAGGGGCCGTCAGCCTATGGTGGTGATTGCTATGAATTGGTTGAGGAGAGTCGTGATAAGACGTTATCTATAACTTACTGGATCGGATCAAAATCACTTCATCGATCGAAATCGAATGCCGCCAAACAAGCGAGGGTCATTTTAAAATCGATTGTGGTGAAGTAAATTAAGTGTATTGATCGGCATTTTTAATGTCATCAATAATTTGAAAAACGATCTTCGGATTTTCATCGATGAGTAAAGCACCTGTCTGCCACGGTGATCCGACCACCACGGGTGGCAAGGTCATCGCAACTGCATCGACTATGTTCGATGGTGATCGGCGTATTGCGCTCGATCAGGAGATGGCCACGTGTGGTAATTGTCCGGGGGAGCACCCGATCCAGGGGACCGGTACGGACATGGACGAAGACGGGCGAGCCAGTGTGCTTGATAACGATCCCGTACAGTGCCCATGCGGTAAAAACCACGTCAAGGCGGGATCGGACGCTGGATGCTCGACTGGCTGAGATCGAACTGCTGTGCGGACGCTATATTAGGACCGCCAGTGCTCGATGCCGAGGCGGCACGTTCGAGGCCCGCCGATGGGGATGTTCGGCGACCCGTATTATCCGCTTTGGACGCTTCACAATGGGGTGAGCAAGCTGGCTGGCGAGGTATAGCGTTTCGCCGAGGCTCAACAAGGCTACTCTGAGGCCCAGCCTTTATGATGAGATCTAGGCGATGAGTGCGATGCGCGGAATGGATGAGATGCAAGAACCGCTGTTCGCGACGGTAAAGCTGGAAGACTTCGTGCCAGCCGATCATCCGCTGCGGCCGAGATGGCCTGCGCCCGCCTGTCATCAACTCGAACAAGTCCTTTGCGTACCAAGTGGCTAATACGATGTCGATCTCTACGGATTCGGTCTATGCGCGCCTGTCGAGCGCCGAGGACGAGCTCAAGCGCCTGCGTCTGAGGCAGATGCGTTGGCTTGCCACGGGACTGCTGATAGGCGTCACGGTGCTCTATGGCGTTTCGGTCGTCTTTGCTCGATCGAGCCCGGCATGGCCCTTCATCGGCGCATTCGCCGAGGCAGCGATGGTCGGCGCCTTGGCCGACTGGTTTGCCGTGACGGCGCTTTTTCGTCATCCGCTCGGCCTGTCGTTCATCCCCCATACGGCAATCATTCCGAAGAACAAGAATCGCATCGCCGATAACCTCGGCGATTTCGTTCAGGGCGAGTTCTTTTCGACGGAGCGTGTGACGAACGTGATCCGGGCCGTCGATCCGGCGGCGAGAGCGGCACAATGGCTGGCCGACGAAAAGAACGCGGATCTCATCGGTTCGGGTGCCGTCAAACTGTTGAGCTACGGCTTGACGCTGCTCGACAACGCCAAGGTGCGCGCGTTCCTGAGAAAGACGGTGGCGGACAAGTTCGCGGATATCGATTTATCGACATTGGCGGGGCAAATCCTTCAAGCGCTCACGCACGACGGCCGGCACCAGGCCGTGCTCGATCAGATGCTCACGGCAACGAGCAAGTATCTGAACGACGAAAGCATCAAGCATCGGGTGGCCGAATTCCTGGCGGACAAAATTCCGCTCTATTTCAAGTCATGGAAGGATTCGACAGCGAACTATGCGATCGAGAAGCTGCTCGATTTTCTCGGCAAACTGCTGGACGAAGTCGATCGGAATGCGGATCATCCGCTGCGCGCCGAATTCGACCGGGCGGTATGGCGATTGATCGCGAGACTGAAAGACGATCCCGCGTTTCGCGATCAAATTCGCGCCTATCAGCGTCAACTGGCCGCTAATGAAGTGCTGACCGACTATATCGATGGGCTATGGCGAGATTTCAACGCCTGGCTGCGCGCGGATATTGCGAGCGGTCAGTCGGCCATTCGGGCAAGGCTGTCGGGTGCCGTGAGCGCGTTCGGTGCCGCGTTCGCGGACGATGCGGGAATGCAGCAGGTCGTCAACGAGCAGATTCTGCTGCAGGTGCCGCGTCTGCTCGATCGTTTCCGGCCGAAGCTGGGCGTGTTCATCGCGAGCAAGATGAAGGAATGGAAAGAACATGAGGTCGTCGAGAAGCTCGAGCTCAACATCGGCCGCGACCTGCAGTTCATTCGCCTGAATGGAACGCTCGTCGGAGGCTGCGTTGGGCTCGCGATTCATCTGCTGACCGTATGGCTGCAGTGAGTTCGGTGGGCGGGCAAGACCTTACGCCGCGGCCGGCTCCTGAGCGAGATGCATGCTGGGGCTCGAGGCCGCGGCATGCTCGCGAATCAGTTGTTCGACCGTGTCGCCCGATACCGTTTCGGATTCGAGCAGGCGCTCGGCGATGGCCCGCAATACCGGTTCGTTGGCGCGCAACAACGCCTGGCATGCATCGTCGAGCTCCCGCAGCAGAACGTTCGCGTGTTCGATCGCATTCTTGAGCTGCAAGCCCGCGTATTGAGCCGGCAGCGCCGCGAGGCTGAACAGGTTTCCGTCGGCGTTGAAGCCGAACTTCGACACCATGTCGAGCCCGATCCGCGAAGCTTCCTGCAAATCCTGCGCGGCGCCGCTCGACGCTTCGGAGAACACCAGCAACTCCGCGTTACGTCCGCCGAGCAGCACCTGGATTTCGTTGCGCATCTCCGTCTCGCGATAGAGGTGCTTGTCTTGCGCTTTCGTGACCAGTGCCACGCCGAGTGCGCCGCCCCGCGGCAAAATCGTGATTTCCTCGAGCACGCCGGTATGGAGCAGAGCCGCCACCAGACCGTGCCCCGCTTCGTGAACGGCAATACGCGTACGTTCTTCTTCCGACAGTGCGCGTTCCGCGCCGCTGACGTCGCCGATGCGCGCGATCTTGATGGCTTCGATGAAATGCGCGGCCGTAATGGTGCTCGCGCCAGCTTTGCGAGCGACCAGGCCCGCTTGGTTGACGATCATCGCCAGCGTGGCGGGCGAAAGCCCCGTCGTCAGCCGGGCCAATTGCCCGAAGTCGATATCGTTCGCCTTGGACGTCAGCTTCGCCGCATAAAAGCGGAGAATCTCCGCGCGGTCTTCGAGATCCGGCAGGCGCACTTGTACTGTGCGATCGAACCGGCCGGGCCGGCGCAACGCTTCGTCGAGGTTCTCGGGATGATTGCTCGCGGCGACGACGATCACCCCCTGGTTGGATGCGAAGCCATCCATTTCCGCCAGCAACTGATTGACGATGCGGTTGCTTTCCGCTTCGGCCGGCCCGCCGCCGGTATCGGTGCGCTTGCCTAGGCCGTCGGCTTCGTCGATGAAGATGACGGTGGGCGCGTTTTTACGCGCCAGCTCGAACAGATGCTTGACCTTCTGAATACCGACACCGTAATACTTCGCGCTGAAATAGCTGCCGGTGATCGAGATGAAGCTTGCGCCGCATTCGCCCGCGAGCGCTTGCGCCAAGCGTGTTTTGCCGACGCCAGGGCCGCCCGTCATCAGAATGCCGCAGGGGGCGCGCACGCCCATATCGGTGAATCGCGCCGGGTCGGTCAGATACGACTGAACGTCCGCCAGTGCGGCTTTTGCTTCGCCGGCGCCGATGACGTCCTCGAAGCGCAATGTCGGCGACTCTTCGAGCAATTGTGCGCCGCCCGTCATTTCTCGGCGCATGAACCAGAAGAGGCCGCCGATCAACATCAGGGGCATCAAAAGGGTAATGAGGTCGCGAATCTTGTCGAATACGGCAGCCCAGCGAGCCATTCCGGTTTGGACGTTCGCGTCGGGCAGCCAGACCAGTTGATAAGGCGCATCGGCGCCCGCTTTCATTTCGCCGAGCAACAGCGCATTTGAAAACGCGCCATTGTGATCGGTCACGAAGTATTTAGCCCCCGTTTGCGTCGACACCAGAATCGCGTCACGGCTCACACCTATTGCGGCAACCTTCTCCTCGCGAATGTCGCGCAGCATTTCCGATGCGTCCCGCTCTTGCCGCGTCCAGGCTGCGGGATCGTGTCGCATCTGGAGGGCGATGCCGGTCAGCGCCGGATGCGTCGCGCCGCCGCGCTGCTCATAGCGCAGATAGCCGAATGCTGTGATTACCGCGATAGCTATGGAGATTGCGCCAAAGACCATATATCGGACGATTCGGGCGCGCGGCGAATTCTTTGCCGGTTTCATGCAAGTTTCCTAAAACGGGGTCGTGGTCTATAAGGCGGCGCAATTAAGTAGGAGGAAAAACGTAACTATTATGCGACCCCTATTCAGTGCAGTGCACCAGTCGCATTATGCCTGTGGTTTGCATATAACCAAAAGGCAAGGAAAGGCCAAATTTGCCGTTATTCCCGGGATTCGAGCAATGAGCGGGGGCCGGAGCGACCTTGGACTGTCCTGTATCAGCCGGGGCGGAGCGGGGGCGGAGCATATGCGGTACGTCGCTTGCTTGAGGAAAAGCGATGCGTGCAGCTTGGGCGCACGACCCGCAACAGCCAACGGAGGTCAGATCATGCTGTATTACGCTCTCGTATTCTTCATCATCGCGGTCATTGCCGCTGCATTCGGCTTCGGCGGCATCGCGGCAGGCGCGGCGAGTATCGCCAAGATCCTGTTCTTCGTCTTCGTCGTCATCTTCCTCGTGACGCTGATCATGGGACTCGTGCGACGGTGACGGGAGCAAGCTGAGCCAGGCAGTTTTTGCGCTGCTGCGAGCTGACTCCGGCGGTTACCCAGCCGCCGGAGTCAGCGCCGCAGCGCCAAGCGCACGCGGCGGCCGCCACCCCTCATGACTCCACGCGGGAGTGCATCGCCTCGCTGGAGTCGGTCGTCGTCTGAGAGCCGGATGGCATGGGCAATCGCGCGCCGTTTTGGTCTTCCACCCGGTTCCGTCCGCCGGCCTTCGCTCGATAGAGCGCGGCGTCGGCATGGGCGAGCAACGCTTGCGGTCTGGCACCGCATAGAAACTGACTCGACGCATGCCCGATCGACACCGTGACATACGGCGAGTTTTTGGAAGGCGCGGGCAACTGCAGATCCGCGATCGCGCGGCGCAAGCGCTCCGCGATGGCCAGGCCGGTTTGCCGATCGCAGTCCGGCAGCACGGCCATGAATTCCTCTCCGCCGTATCGCGCGATGAAACCGGCGGGATACCGCAATTGCGCGTCAAGCGCCTGCGCGACTCGCCGCAGGCATTCGTCGCCGGCCAGATGTCCGAACGCGTCGTTATACGCCTTGAAATGATCGACATCGACGAGCAGGACGCCGAGCGGACGATCAGACTCGGCCGCAAGCGCGAATTCACGGCGATAGCGCTCGTCGAAATACGCCCGGTTGAGCAAGCCTGTGAGCCCGTCACGCACCGACGATTCTTTGAGTGCACGATGTGCCTCGGCCAATTTTCTATACAGTCCGCTGGTCTCGTACATCAGCATGCCCAGGAGCGCGCTGGCCGATGCCATCGATGCGAGGCGCGCCGCATACCAGCCGACGCTGTACCGCGCTCCCGCCGCGAGCGTCAACGTTACGTCGATGAGCTCCGCAAGCAGTGCGATGGCAAGCCACAAATCCATCGACGTTTTTAGCCGCGTGACCATGGCGTGCGTGACGAGTGCGCCCGCGCAGACCGCTTCGACGATGAGCAGCGCGGGGCCGGGCGTCAGATGCCGGTAGTACTGCGTGCTTGAAACCAGATCCGGCAGCCGGCCATGCTCCACGATGGCTAGCGCCGACAATGCGATCGATAGCGAGACCGATGCGACGAGTGCGAGGGCGCCACGCCGGTGTTCCGAGCGAGCGTCGATCGGCGGCCGCCATCGCGCCGCCAGCGCGAGTGTGACCAACAGTGGAAATCCTCCATGCCAGAGCAGCCAGATCCAGATGGAGGTTTGTCGTCCGGCGCCAAGCAGGCCCGTGCCCGAAAACACCCCCGGGAAGACGATCAAATGAATGGCCGCGCTGATGCTCGCGAATGCGTAGGCGCTCGCGAGCACTGCGAATACGAACCGTCGCGATGCTCGGTATTGCGTCCAGAGTAAAAAAGCGGTCAGCGCTGCCGTGAGCGTCACCGACGTCGCGAAGATGGGCATGAACGGCTGCACGACGATGGCTTGAGCCTTCGCGTGCGGCCAGACGAACAGCGCGGCGCAAATCAGGACGGTCGCCGCGATGGCGGCCGCAAAACGGTGCCGCTTCGCAGCGGTCAAATGAATGAGCGTGACTTCCATAGTCCGGTCCGGGCTAGCACGGAGCAGTGAAACGCAGGCTGTCGGGAACCGAACCGTGGCGTGCGAGCTGCGATGAAAATTTGGATGTCATATTATGCCGGACTGGGTTCGTCGCATCGGCAAGCACCCATAACGCCGATAACGGCCGATATGCGGGAAACTTGATGCCTGAAACCTTTCCCCGCACATCAACTGCCGAGTAGATAATTCAGCGTTATCGGCAATAACAGCAACCGCCAAGGAGAACTGACTTGATTCGCTCGGCAACACCGGAAGATGCGGCGTCGATCGCCAGTCTCTACAACCATTACGTGGAGAACACGATCATCTCGTTCGAGACTGAGTTCGTTTCCGCGGAGGCGATGCGTTCCCGCATCCTCGAAGTGACCGAGGCCGGTCTGCCCTGGGTGATCGCCGAGCGAGCCGGTCAGGTTGTCGGTTACGCCTACGCAAGCAAGTGGAAGGGCCGCTGCGCGTACCGGTTTTCCGTCGAAAGTTCCGTCTACGTCGCCGCGGGGCATACGGGGCAGGGCATCGGTGTCGAACTCTACGAGGCGCTGATCGCTCGATTGCGCGAGGGCACCACGCATGTCGTCATCGGTGGCATAGCGTTGCCGAACGAGGGAAGTCAAGCGCTCCACGAACGCTTCGGCTTCCGGAAAGTCGCGCACTTCGAGCAGGTAGGGTTCAAGTTCGGGCGCTGGGTCGACGTGGGGTACTGGCAACTCGTTCTGTGAGGCCGGGCCTGCCGATCAAAGCGGCTCGATCAGATCCTTCGCAAACGATCGGCAATAGGTGGAGCACGCATCCTGGGCAGCGTTGACAGCGGCGTTGACTGTCACGCTGGCATCCACCGGCCGGCACAGCGAGACGACGATCGGTGGGGGCATCGGCGTCAGCGGCAATTCGACGAATTCGCCGCTGCGCAGCGCGTCGGCAACGAAAAGTCGTGGGATGGCGGCCACCCCATAGCCGTCGCGAATCAGCTGGACGATCGCGGCAACCGATGGCGAGCACGTGATGCGCGTCGTTTCCTGAGCTATCCCGTGTTCCCGCGCGAGCGCATGAACGATGCTTTCGAGTGCGACCTGCGGGGCCGTGCCGCGACCGAACGTCAGCAACGGACGTTTGAGCACACGCAGCGCAAGCCCCGATTTGCGCGGTGAAAGCAGCCCGCGGCGTGCGATCCAACGAACCGGATAGCTTGCAACGGCGCTCGACACGACCTTCGTGCTATCGATACCCTCCACGCGAATCGCAAGATCCAGCTCGCCGCTGAGCAGGCGCCGTTGCAACACGGCACTCGTATCGACGGTCAGGTCGATTTCCAGCTTCGGGAAATGGGCGTTCAAATGCGCGATGTAGTGCGCGAGCCAGCTATGCACGACCGTTTCGATCACGCCAAGCCGCAACTTGCCGCCCACCACCACTTTCTGTCCCGCCGCCTCCCGCAACGCGCGCACCGCGTCGACCACATTCGCTGCCAAGCCGAGCAGGCCGACCCCGGCTGGCGTCAGGCGGAACTTCGGCGTGCTGCGATCGACGAGTTCGCATTTGAGTTCGTCTTCCAGCGAGCGAATCCGTAGCGAAATCGCGGCGGGCGTGGCGTGCAACGCCCGCGCGGTCGCTCTGAAGCTCTCGAGCTGAGCGAGCGTAACGAAGGTTTCAAGAAAGCGGGTGTTCATTGTTGCATTATGAATGCGCCAAAAATCGACAAAGACCGTGCATCGAAGGCGGGCTGGTCTGAAGCCGATATTCCCGCCGACCGCATGCGTCGAACGTTGCAAAGAAGGGTGCCTTGCCTTGTCAGCATTGGAGACCAGAGCAGGATCAACGCTGCGACTGGGTTTGACTCATCGGCAATCCATCCGGGAAGACCCTGATACTTCCGTTAAGTTTTCCTAAACGGAAACGATCACAAATATTCGCTGGCGCGTCGATTTTGACGCGCATACGCTGCGTTTCATGCTTCGCGACCACGAGATCTCCATGCCATACGAATTCCGCCAGCAGGTCCGCACCCGGCGGTTCCACGGACCGACGGCAGGCCATTGCGGCGAGTACGCCCAGGCGAACCTCGCTATCCTGCCGAAAGCCTATGCCGAAGACTTTCTGCGTTTTTGTCAGCGCAATCCCAAGGCTTGTCCGCTGCTCGCAGTCGGCGAGCCCGGACAAGGGCATCTGCCGGCCCTCGGGCGCGACGTCGATGTCCGTACCGACGTACCGGGTTACAACGTCTATCGCGATGGCGTCCTGACCGAGCAGCCGCGCGACATCGTCGAGCATTGGCGCAGCGATCTCGTCGTCTTCGCCATCGGCTGTTCGTTTTCATTCGAGCAGATACTGGCGTCGGACCGGATTCCCTTGCGGCATATCGAGGAAAACGTCAACGTGCCGATGTATCGCACGTCGATTGCCAACCAGCCCGCGGGCCCGTTCGGCGGGCAGTTGGTCGTTTCGATGCGGCCGATGAGCGGAGCGCATGCGGTGAGGGCGGTGCAGATCACGAGCCGTTTTCCGGGCGTGCACGGCGCGCCCGTGCATATCGGCAGCCCGGCGGCCATCGGCATCGACGACTTGAGCCGTCCGGACTTCGGCGATGCCGTCACCGTTCGCGAACACGAATTGCCGCTCTTCTGGGCATGCGGCGTCACCCCGCAAAGCGCGATCGAAAGCGCACGGCTGCCGTTCGCGATCGCACACAGGCCCGGGCACATGCTCGTGACCGATATCCCCAATGCATCGCTCGCGATCCTGTGAGCCGATACGCCACCATCAAGCTGATTGTTCGGAGAAGCTGTCATGACTACGGAAGCCCACTACGCCGGTAGCGCACCGGTCCCGGAGCCCGAGGCGCCTTTGCCCGCCTCACCAGGCCTCTTCGGCTGGTATGCACACACGAGCCGAGGCGAACGTCGCGCCTTTTGGAGCTGCAAGATCGGTTACGCGCTCGACGCGATGGACACGCAGTTTCTCAGCTTCGTGATCCCGGCGCTGATCGCAAGCTGGGGGCTGACCAAAGGCGAAGCAGGGCTCATCGGCACCGTGACGTTGCTCACGTCGGCCCTCGGCGGATGGATCGCGGGCATTCTGTCGGATCGCATCGGCCGCGTGAGGACGTTGCAGATCACGATCGTGTGGTTCGCCTTTTTCACGCTGATGTGTTCGTTGACGCAAAACTACACGCAATTGCTCGTTGCGCGCGGCTTGATGGGTTTCGGTTTCGGCGGTGAATGGACGGCGGGCGCGGTGCTCATCGGCGAAATCATTCGCCCGCGCGATCGCGGCAAGGCGGTCGGCATGGTGCAGGCGGGATGGGCCATCGGCTGGGCGGTGTCGGCCGGGCTTTATACGCTGGTTTTTTCGCTGATGCCGGCCGATACGGCGTGGCGCGTGCTGTTCGCCCTCGGCGTGCTGCCGGCGCCATTCGTCATCCTGATCCGCCGGCTCGTCGACGAACCGGAAATTCACCGCCAGCAACAGCAACGTGAAGCGGCCGAAGGCCAGCGCACCTCGTTCCTCGAAATCTTCGGCGGCGGAGTCTGGTTCACGACGCTGCGCGTGGCGGTACTGGCAACGGGCGCGCAAGGCGGCTACTACGCCATCACGACGTGGCTGCCCACCTGGCTCAAAACCGAGCAGCATCTGAGCGTGGTCGGCACCGGCGGATATCTCGCCGTCGTCATTGCCGGGTCCTACGCTGGCTATCTGTGCGGTGCGCTTTCGAGCGACCGCTTCGGCCGGCGCCTGACGTTCATTCTGTTCTCGGTGGCGTCGATGCTGATCGCGCTCGTCTATACGCGCGTTCCGATGAACAACGAAGTGCTGCTGGTGCTAGGGTTCCCGCTCGGCTTTTTCGCGTCGGGGTTGTTCGCCGGCATGGGCGCATTCATGACCGAGCTCTTTCCAACGCGTATTCGCGGCTCCGGCCAGGGGTTTTGCTACAACTTCGGCCGCGCCGTCGGCGCGACGTTCCCGTTCCTGATCGGGCTCGTCGCGCAGACGATGTCGCTTGGCTCGGCCATCGGCGTATTCGCGGCGATCGCCTACGGCGTCGTCGTACTCGCTGCGATCACGTTGCCGGAAACACGCGGGGCGGCGCTCGAGACCTGAGCGTGTTCGGGCAGGCTCGACGCCTGCTCCAAGTGCGGCGCGTCAAGCGCAGTAACTGCATCAACTGCATCCGGAATCGTCCAAGGCTCGCTCAACTGAACCTCTTCGCAATTGGCACCTGCCCCGCCGCGATCGATGACGATGAAGTCGCTGCGGTCCCCGAGCGCGAGCAACGGGTGGTGCCAGACTCCCTTGGCATAGTTGACGCCTTGCCAGCCGCGCGTCACGAAGGCGCGCAGCTGTCCCGCGTCGAGCGTGCCGCACGGGGCGACCACGACGAGGTAAGGCGCATCGCCAATCGGGATGAATGCCTGCGAGCCGAGCGGATGGCGCTCCATCATCCGAATCTCGATCGGAAAGCGAAACGGCTGAGCGCGGAAGACGTTGACGAGCACGCGCCCACCCGAATCGCCGACATCGATGTTGGCGAGATCGTGATAACGCTCGGTCGTGCCCGCGTTGATCGGAAAGCGACGCGCGCCGTCGAGCTCGATGACGTCGCCGAACGGCGCGAATGCTTCACGCGTGAGCGGCTCGATTTCGAGGACTTTCATCGTTTCGGACTCCCGAACAGTCTGAGACGCGAGACACCGCCGTCGGGCACGATATTGAATCGCACATGGGTCACGGGCCCGTTGTTGACGATCTCACCGGCAAACGTATGGTTCGCGTCCATTTGCAGCCGTTGCTCCGGCAGCAGGACGGGCCAGAACATCGATTGCGTCACGAGCGACTCGTCGGTCCCGCCGGTGACGAACGCAGCCTGAATCGAGCAGCGGTCCGGGTAGTTGCCCTTGAAGTGTGCCGTATCGACTTCGATGCGGTGAATCTCGCCCGGATGCGCGAGCGCGACGATGCACCAGTCGTTGCCGGGTTCGCGACGGCGGCGCGTTTCCCATCCATCGCCCATATTGACGCCGCGTCCCGGCATCAGCATGTTCGAGGCGAACCCGAAGTGCTGGTTGTTCGCCGTCACGACATGGGCGCCGTTCTCCATCGCCGCGAGGTTGACGGTATCGGTGTTCGCAAGCCGGCTCCAGTCCACCTGCGGCTGACCGTAGACGCGCAGGCGTGCGAGGCCGCCATCGGGATAGAGATTGATGCGCAGGTGCGTGAACGGGCGGTTCGCCTCGATCGCATGATAGTGATGCGCATTGCCCGAGAGCGCGACCGACGGCAGAATCTCGACCCACTCGCTCGACGATCCCGGTTCGCCTTCGGTGCAGGTCGCCTCGATCGAAGCCGCGGGCGGGAAATTGCCGGTGAAATGGCTCGTATCGAGATCGACGCCTTTCACGATGCCCGGCCGCGCCAGTTTGACGATGCACCAGTCATGTCCGGTCGTACGTTTGCGGCGCGTCTCCCAGCCGTCCATCCATTTGCCGTGGTCGTCGTATTTGCCTGGAATGAATACGGCGGCCTCGGGGTTGAGCATGCGGTCCTTGGGCGCAAAGAACTCGTCGCTTGCTTCGAGCGCTTGCGCGCCGAGCCGGGGGTCGGCCAGATTGACATAGCGCCGGGTGAACGCCGGAGCGTTCGGGTCTAACGAAACGATAGCCATGATGGGATGTCGATGTCCTGAGAGTTGAGCGGTCCCGAGCGGCGGGGGTGATCGCTGCGATCAGCCAGCGCGCGCTGCTGCGGGGGCGTGGGGCACGGCACCGGCAGACGGCGCTTGCGGTATGAATTCGAGGCCGGACTCGCCATCCAGCACGCGCTTGGCGCGTGCGCGGTCGATGTCGTTTTCCCAGGCCGCCACCACGATTGCGGCAACGCAATTGCCGATCAGATTCGTGACCGCACGCGCAATGCCGACGAACCAGTCGACGGGCAGGATCAATACGAGCCCGAGCACGGGTATGGCGGGAATCGCGGAGAGCGTCGCGGCGAGGATAACGATGGCCGAGCCGGGGATGCCGTGTGCGCCTTTCGACGTCACCAGCGACACGAGCACGATGACGATCAGGTCGTGCATCGAGAGCGGGGTGTTGGTGGCCTGCGCGATGAAGAGAACGGCCAGCGTGAGGTAGATCGAAAACCCGTCGAGGTTGAACGAATAGCCCGTGGGGATCACGAGACCGACGGTCGAATCCTTGATGCCGAGCCATTCGAGCTTACGCATGACTTGCGGCAGCACGGCGTCGGACGATGCGGTGCCGAACACGATCGACAGCTCGTCTTTGAGGTAGCGTATCAGCTTGAAGATGTTGAAACCCGCGATACGCATTGCAACGCCGAGCACGACGCAGACGAACACGATGCAGCTCAGATAGAAGACGGCGACGAGCAAACCCAGTTGCTTGAGCGACGTGATGCCGTATTTGCCGGTCGTGAACGCGATGGCGCCGAGCACGCCAAGCGGTGCGAGCTTGATGACGAAACCCATCACGCAAAAGAGCGCCTTGGCGAGATCGTCGATGAAGCCCGACACGCGTGCCGCCTTGTCTCCAAGCAGCGAAAGGGCAGAGCCGAACAGTACCGAGAACACTAGAACCTGAAGAATGTCGCCCTTGGCGAACGAATCGGCGATCGTGTCGGGGATGATCTTCAGCAGAAAGCCGCCGACGTCCTTCAGGCTTTTAGCATGCTCCGTGTAAGTGTTGAGTGCGCTCGCGTCGACCGTACGCAGATCGATATTCATTCCCGCACCGGGATGGATGAACCATGCCAGCAATGCGCCGATCACGAGCGCGATCGTCGTCATCGCCTCGAAGTAGAGGATGGCCTTGCCGCCTACGCGCCCGACCTTGCGCAGGTCACCCGCGCTGGCCATGCCGCTCACCACCACGCAAAAGACGATGGGTCCGACCACCATCTTGATGAGCTTGAGAAAGCCGTCGCCGAGCGGACGCAGCGCTTCGCCGGCATGCGGGAACAGCGCACCGATGGCCACGCCGGCGATGAGCGCTATGACCACGCGCCCGAAAAGGGAATTCAGAAATCGCGACACAGTCTGCCTCCATTCGATAATGAGTCGGTAACGGCGCGGTGGCCAGACTGGTCGAACTGGTCAGACCGGACTCGTTATTGCGGATATTAGAAACCCAATATGCGAGCGTCAAGGTCCGATCGAAGGGGGTTAACCCGCGCCTCGAATCGGTCCCGTCGGCGGAACGTTGCTCCGCGCGGTTGCGGCGGCGATTGCCCGCTCGTAATACACTACCGGTCTGACCGCCTGAAATCCGACCCGCCGCGCATGAACAGCATTCCGCAAACCGTCACCGAGGCCGCGATCTCCACGATTCGCGAGCGCATTCAGCAAGGGATTTATCCCGTCGGCAGTCTGCTGCCTGCCCAGCGACAGCTCTCGGAGGAACTCGAAATCAGCCGCGCTTCGTTGCGCGAAGCGCTTTCGACGCTGGAGGCGCTCGGGCTCGTGACGATCCGCGCGGGCAAAGGCGTTTATGTCAGCCGCGCTCGGGCCGCCCGGACTCAGCGTTGGCGGTTCGCCGATCAGGTCTCGCTGCCGGACACCTATCAGATGCGCTATGCGCTCGAAGGCTTCGTTGCGCGGCTGGCGGCTCTCGCCGTCGGCGACGAGGATCTGGCCGTGCTGGATCAGAACGTGGAGGCGTTGCGCGTCGCGCTCGTCGAGGGCGATTTCGAGGCGGCGGCCGCGCTCGATTTCGAATTCCACATGCGGATCGTTGCGCTGGCCGGCAATTCGGCCATCGAATCGATATTGCGCAACAGTGCGGAGATCATGCAGGAAAGCCAGCGGCTGCCGTTCTATCAACGGGAGCTCGCGCTCTCGACGCATCGCGAACACACCGCGATCGTCGAGGCGCTGAGGCGGCGCGACGCCAGCCGCACGGGGCGTGCGATCGAGGCGCATATCGTGGCCGCGGCACAGCGCGCCGGCGTCCATTTTCCGGTGCCGACGGGAGCGGGCGCCGCGCCGGTCCTCGAGACCCCCGGCGGTGCGGCGGCGAAGGAGCCGCGCCGAAACGGCAAGGTTGCGTCGTCGCGATAGTCGGCGCTGCACGCGCCGATTCAGCGCGGAGCGCTTTTCAACCCGGGCTCGGCTGCTTCGCGGCGGACGGCCGTGAGCGCAACTGTTCGTGAACGTCGTGCGACAAGGCGAGCAATGCCGGCCGATCGATCCCGCTCGAGATCGCATAACCGAAATCGCCGTCCACCCAGTAAAAGACATTGACGGGACCGTCGCGGTACAGCGCGAAAGCCGTCGTATCGGCGCTCGCCTTTCGGTGCGAGATCGATAGCGTCACCCGCCGGCCCTGTGCGTCTCGATACATGAACATTGCCATCTCGCCGTCGGCATCATGCAGCAGACGGCCGCCTATCAGCTCATATCCGCTGCGTAACAATATCGGCGGATGAATGTCGGTGCCGAGCTTGGCAGAGAGCCATCGTACGAAGTCCTGCTCGTGGCTCGCACCGAGTTGCGAGGGCCGCTCCACGGTCGGCATGTATACGACGTGCGCGATGGCAGCGCGGCGCGCGAACGTCTGGCTTGCATCGGCTCGAACGGCGCCTGTCTCGTTCGAACCTGCAACCGATGGGGTGCGCTCGTAGCCCAACCGCATGCCGCCTTCCGCCCCGATGCCGATGCCGATCAGCAGTGCGGCGGCAAGACCCGCAAACCAGGGCCAATTGGCGGTTGTACGCCTGCGCTGCAGCGCGGCCGGCCGTAGGCGCTTCGGTACCGGTTCGCCGAGGACGCGGTCGTAGCGCTCGCGAAGCAGCGCATTGAGCGCGAAATAGTCGTTCACGCGAGCGGCGAGCGCCGGGTCGCGCGCAATCGCCTGGTCGACGTGCGCACGCTCCTCGTCCGACAGCATGCCGTCGACATACGCGTGAAGTACTTCGTCACCGATAGGGTTCGTTTTACCGGTCATCGCACCACCTTCAGCTTTTCGACGGGCTGAGCGCCTGCCATGAGGTTTCGCAACCGCTCACGGCCGCGCGACAGTCGGGACATGACCGTACCGATCGGCACGCCGAGCGTCAGCGCGACGTCCGCGTAGCTCATCTCTTCCAGGCCGACCAGCAATACCACTTCGCGTTGCTCTGCCGGCAGCCGCTGAAGCGCATAGTCGAGATCGCGCATCTCGAGCGATCGCAACTGGCCGCCCGGCACCGCGAATTCGGCTTGTCCCAGTTGCTGCTCGTCGGCCTCGACGTAATGCGCGCGCGATGCGGCCCGCCGGGTTTGACTGGCGAAAACGTTATGCATGACCGTGAAGAGCCACGCGCGCAAATCGGTGCCCGCCTCGAACTGATGAAGGCGGCCGAGCGCGCGCTCGAGCGTGTCTTGTACGAGGTCGTCGGCGAGTTCCCGGTTGTGAATGAGCGCGCGCGCATACCGCCGCAGTCGGGGAATGTGCTCCATCAACTCGTCACGTTGGTTCATGGGACTTGCCGGTCAGCGGCTTCAGGCATGTTGGCTCGGATTCCTGTTCTGTTCGAGGCAAACGCCGCCGGCGGCCCAATTATTCCGCCCGATTCAAATTCGATTCAGGGCCGCGGCGCGCGGCGTGTGGCACTCCACGCGGATGAAGCCGGGACGTGTGAGGGTACGCCCTCGAGGAAATTCGCCCGGACGATGGAATATCCCCGCGTCTCGTGCAGTTCGCCCAGTGATGGTTCGCTTTGTTTTTGCTTTGCATTCATCGGGACTTTCATGAAAAAAACTGCACTTCTCGCAGCGGCGCTGGCGCTCGGCAGTGCCGCGTTCGCTGCCGGCAAATTTACCGCCAGCTCAGAGGAATCCGCTTTCCTCGCGGAAAACGATCGGGCGATGACCCGAATGATGGAGGGCATGTCCGTCAAGCCGGCCGGCGACGTCGATCGCGACTTCGTGCAGACGATGATTCCTCACCATCAAGGCGCGATCGACATGGCACAGGCGGAGTTGCGCCACGGGCGCAACGAGCAATTGAGGCGGATCGCGCAAGAGATCGTCGTCGAGCAGCAGCAGGAAATCGTCGCCATGCGGCTCGCGCTCGGCGAGGCGCTGCCCGCGCCTGCACCGGCACCCGACCAGGGCGGGTTCGCATCTGAGCCGGCTCGATCGGCGGCGCCTGGCCCCCACGAACATTCCCAGCCCACGGGCACAGCCATTGAGGAGTCCAAATGAACGGTCTTTGTTTTCGCGCGCTCGCTTGCGCCATGTCTGCTGTTGCCGCACAACTCGCGTGGGCGGGCCAGGTGCCGGGCTCCGCGTCGAGCCCCGATGTGCCGATCACGCATCGCGACCGGGTGTATGCCGCCGAGCAGTTCTCCAATACCGTGTCGATCGTGGATCCGGTCACCAATCGTTTCGTCGGGGCGATTCGGCTCGGGGATCCGGCGCCGAAGAACTTGTCCCCGCTTTACCGGGGCCAGGTACTGGTACACGGCCTGGGATTTTCGCCCGATCATCGCACGCTCGCGGTCGTCTCGATCGGTTCGAATTCGGTCGCGTTCATCGATACGCAGACGAATGCCGTCAAGCACATCACTTATGTCGGCCGTTCGCCGCATGAGGCTTTTTTCACGCCCGACGGCAGCGAGGTGTGGGTGACGGTCCGGGGCGAAAACTATATCGCCGTGCTCGATGGAAAGACCTTCGAGGAGAAGACGAGAATCAGGGTGCCGGCCGGCCCCGGCATGCAGATCTTTTCGCCCGACGGAAAGTACGGATACGTCTGCTCGTCGTTCAATCCGGAGACCGACGTGATCTCCGTCGCCGATCACGAGATCGTCGGCAAGGTGCGCCAGGCAAGCCCGTTTTGCCCGAACATCGCGGCGACGCCGGATGGCACGCAAGTGTGGTTCACACTGAAAGATATCGGCAAGACCCAGGTATTCGACGCGCGGCCGCCGTTCAAGGTCCTTGCCACGCTCGACACGGGACCGATCACCAACCATGTCAACATCGTTCGTCGCGGCGGCGAAATGTTCGCCTATGTCACGGTCGGGGGCTTGAATCAGGTGAAGGTATTCCGCACCGACGATTTTTCGCAGGTGGCGACGATTCCCGTCGGTAATCTGCCGCATGGCCTCTGGCCGTCGGGCGACGGTAGCCGTCTTTATGTCGGCCTCGAAAATGCGGATGCACTGGCTGTCATCGATACGGCGACCAACAAGGTCGTGGCGACGGTCCCGGTCGGCCAGGCGCCCCAAGCGGTGGCCTACGTGCCTGAAGCGGTGCCGCGCGGCGACGGCACGCAAAACACCGAGCCGCTCGGCCTTGCCGCGAGCGCGGCGCATCTCGAACTCGTACCGGTGCAAGGCGGCCCGGCGCGAACGACGGTCGCGCTCTTCGATCAAGGCCTGTTGCAGGTGCTCCAGGCTGCCGTGACAGGACTCGAGCCCAAGCAGGCCTATGTGCTCGGGCTGACGGAGCATGCCGACGGTACCGGTCGCATCGAGCCGCTCGCGGCATTCATGACGAACCCGGCGGGCTCCGCGGTCGTCAACGCTGTCGGCCAGATTCGCGAGATCGTTGCCCCCGGTGCAAGCGCGCCCGGCGATGTGCGCCGCTACCTCGTCATCGCGCCGAGCGTGTCCGGCAAGCCCGGCGCGCCCGTTCAGCGCCAGTCGCTTTGATGGCCGCACGGCAGCGCTGCTTTCGCGCACCGCATCGAGAGAATCAGGCAAGAATCCGAGACGATCGGGTATCGAGGCCGTGCGGCATCGGGATCATACTTTGCGCGCCGCGGCTCGTGCGTACGCGTCCCGCCTCCGGCCAGGCGGGCCAGCCGTGCGGCGCGGCGATGTCATGAACGAAGCGTGTATGGAGGGAATCGGGTCATGCGTTACGTAAAGTTTGGCTCCACAGGTCTATTCGTATCCGAGCTGTGCCTGGGCACGATGACGTTCGGCGGTACGAGCGGCATCTGGGGGCAGATCGGGCAGTTGCAGCAAGCCGACGCGGAGAAGCTGATCGGCCGCGCGATCGATGCGGGCATCAATTTCATCGACACCGCCAATGTCTATTCGGATGGCGTATCGGAGTCGATGACGGGCACGGCGCTGAAGAATCTCGATACGCCGCGCGAGAATGTCATCGTCGCAACGAAGGTGTTCGGCGAGACCGGCACGAAAAGCATCAATTCGCGCGGATTATCACGCCATCACATCATGGATGGCGTCAAAGCAAGCCTGCGCCGCTTGCAGACCGATTACATCGATCTTTACCAGGTGCACGGGTTCGATCCCGCGACCCCGATCGAGGAAACGGTGCGCGCGCTCGATAACCTCGTGCAGCAGGGGCACGTGCGCTACGTCGGCGTTTCGAATTGGGCGGCCTGGCAGATCGTCAAAGCATTAGGGGTAGCGGAGCGCCTCGGTCTTGCCCGTTTCGAATCGCTGCAGGCGTACTACACGATCGCGGGGCGAGATCTGGAGCGCGAGATCGTGCCGATGCTGGCGAGCGAAGGCCTCGGCCTCATGGTATGGAGCCCGCTCGCGGGCGGGTTCCTCAGCGGCAAATACGGTCGTCACGAGAAGGCCGAGGAAGGCAGCCGACGCACGACCTTCGACTTCCCCCCGGTGCAACTCGAGCGCGGCTATGACTGCATCGAGGCAATGCGCGGCATCGCCGAAACAAAGGGCGTATCCGTCGCGCAGATCGCGCTCGCGTGGCTGCTCCATCAAAAAGTGGTGACCAGCGTCATCGTCGGCGCGAAGCGTGTCGATCAGCTCGATGACAATATCGCCGCCACCTCGGTCGAACTCAGTGCCGAAGAGCTGGCCGTCCTCGACAGGGTCAGCGCGATGCCCGCCGAGTATCCGGGCTGGATGCTGGCGCGTCAGGGCGAGGTGCGACGCAAGCAATTGAGCGAGTCGCGCTGAGCCAAGCGTCTGCCATCGCATCGTCTGTGCCGCGCGCCGCGCAACGTTCGTGAGCGGGCGGCATCAGACGATCTTCGGGTCGCCCCCGCCGAGCGGCGCATCGTTGAACGGCGAGGCGGCCGCCTCGAGCGGCAGCGGCGACACGGCAAGCCCCGCATTGCGCCACGCATCGAGACCGCCCTTCAGCGGCAATACGTCGACGAAGCCCGCATCGACCAACCGTTTCGCCATCCATGCCGCTGTCACCTCGTTCGGACATGAGCAATAGATCACGAGCTTTTGACTGGGGCGGTACCCGGCAATGATGGCATCGAGCTCGCGTTCGTCGGCAAAGCGGGCACCCGGAATGACGAATGGATCGAGCCTGCGCGTCTCATCCGAACGGACATCGAAGATCGTCGGCGCCGCGCCGGACTCCATCAGGGCATGCAGCGTATCGACATCGATGCGCGCCGATTCGAGCGCCCGAAGCAATGCCCGGCGGCGTGCCCATCGCCACAGCGCGTAGAGCGAAAGGAAAGCGACGGCGAAGAGCGCACTGGCACGCCCGAACCGGCCCGCTGCCACGAGCAGATAGTCGATCTGCGGCGAGAGCGCCACACCGAGTGCGAGCCCTATGCCGGCCCAAAGCGCGGCACCGACGCCATCGTGCGCGACGAACGTCCGATACGACGTGCCCATCGCGCCTGCCATCGGCACGGACACGAGCGAGAGGCCCGGTATCAGTTTCGCAACGGTCAGCACACGTACGCCCCATCGCCCGAAGAAGCGTTCCGTTTTGCGTACGCAGGTGTCACGCGAAAGCGACAGCCTGCATATCGTCTTCAGCGTCGTGCCGCCGTAGATGCGGCCGGCATAGAACCACAGACTGTCGCCGATCAGCGTCGCGCACACGGCGAGCACGAGCACGGGGCCGAGTGCGATGCCGAGCGAGCCGGGATGCATGGCGGCCAATGCGCCGAACAGGACGAGCGTCGGCATGGCCGGCACCGGCAGTCCGAGTGCCGCGGCCAGCGCGTTGATGAATACGAGCATGGGACCGTAGCGCGCGACGAGATCGTGGAGCATCGGGAGTTGTCCGGAGCGAGGGCGTCGGCCGGCGGCCGCACCCGCGAATTATGCCGCGAGTGCCGCATCCTCGCTTTCAAAACACTATTGCGCGTATGCAACGAAAAAGCGCCCGGCCAAAGGGGGCCAGGCGAAACCGCCGGATGTCCGGCGGCGGAGGTACCGATGGCAAACACCGGCCCGATCGCCGTTTCATCGACGATCGGGCCGGCGCGGATCAGCAGGGCCGAACGATTTCAGGGCGCTGCCTTTGCCGTTGCGGCCGGGCGCCCGATCGATGGTATTAGCGACCGAAATAGACAGCGTTGAATGCCGGGCCGACTGCGCGGCTGCCCGATGCCGACGAACCGGCTACGGTGCCGCCATACGAAGTCGCAACGTTGCCGTCTTGTTGGGCAATGCGGGCTTGGGTGGCTTGCACGTTATCGGGGTAGTACGGATCCTTGCCGAATGCCGTGTGCGGGTTGGCCTGCACGAACTGCGCGAGTTCCGCCTTTACTTGAGCGCGGGACACCGGAGCGTCCGATTGAGCGAAAGAAAGAGCCGGCGCGGCGATGAGCGTGGCGATGACTGCGGCTTGAATGAGCGATTTCATGATAACTAACCTCCGATTTGATTGTCCTATCGGTTATTGCCGATGCAACTGCTTGAACCGATGACTGCAGTCTAGCGAGCCAAACGCTAAGGGTTAACTCCTATTTGGAGAAATCACCGTTACGTATTTGGCGATAATCGCCGCTACGTTTGCCGATGGCTCTTTAATGCGGACTTTCACTCGAGGCTTGCGTCATGCATCGTTTTTTACAAAACGCTTTCGTTTTCGCCGCAATCCTCCTTGCAATGCATGCGGTACACGCGCAAACGCCGGATACCGTGCAGATGGAAGATCTCACCTGGACAGAGTTGCGCGACGCTGTGAAAGCCGGCAAGACGACCGCGATCATTCCGATCGGCGGCACGGAGCAAAGCGGGCCGTACGTCGCGCTCGGCAAGCACAATGCGCGCGTGAAGGTGCTCGCCGCGCGAATCGCGCAGGCGCTTGGCAACGCGCTCGTGGCGCCGGTCATTGCCTATGTGCCCGAGGGAAGCTACGCACCCCCCACCTCCCATATGCGCTTCGCGGGCACGATCACGGTGCCGGACGAGGTGTTCGAGAAGACACTCGAATCCGCGGCGAACAGCTTACGGATTCATGGCTTCAAGAACGTCGTATTCCTCGGCGATCATGGCGGATATCAGAACGACATCAAACAGGCGGTGGTGAGCCTCAACCGCCGTTGGGGCGGCAGCGCGCACGCGTTGGTGCCACCGGAGTACTACGGCACGAGTTCGGAGGGCTACGCGCAGATTCTTCGTCAACATGGCTATCGCGACGATGAGATCGGCACGCATGCCGGGCTTGCCGACACGGCGCTGCTGCTGGCCGTCGCACCGCAGATGGTCCGCACCGACGAATTGCGCCGTGCGGCCAAACCGGGACCGGCGGACGGCGTCTATGGCGGCGACCCGCGACGCGCGAGCGCAGAGCTCGGGCGGCTCGGCACCGATGCAATCGTGGCACGCACCGTCGAAGCCATCAAAAAAGCGACGGGCAAGCAGTAGCGACATTACGCCGGCTTGCTCTTTCGTCGGCTTCGGGTTTTGCTTGGGTCTTGATTCTCGGGTTTTTCGATTCGTTTTTTTTTGGGGTTTTGCGATCGCTTCGCTTTTCGACATTCGACATTCGACATTCGACAACGGACTTCCCTATGCGCCAGAACCGTGATGCCCGCGTTACCTTGCTGTCAGTCCGCGCTTCGATCGGCGCCGCTTGCGTCGTTTTGGCGAGCTTGTCGAGCGGCGCATCGGCGTTCGCCGCAAGCGCCCAGCCGGCGGTGACGACCGTGCCTGGCATGCCGCCGGTCGTCGATCCGCGCAACCTTTACAGCGAAGCGGGCAGCGCTCACCTGAGCAAAGCGGTTGCCGGCGCATTGCCGCGCGTGTATGTGCCGAACCTGCGTTCGGACGACGTCTATGTGATCGATCCGGCCACCTTCAAAGTCGTCGATAAATTCAAGGTCGGCCGCAGTCCTCAGCACATCGTGCCGTCATGGGATCTGCAAACGCTGTGGGTGACGAACAACGCCGAGGAGCGGACCGATGGAACGTTGACGCCGATCGATCCGAAGACCGGCAAGCCCGGCGCGGCCATCGCGGTGGACGATCCTTACAACATGTACTTCACCCCCGATGGCAAGGAAGCGATCGTCGTCGCGGAGGCCCATGCGCGGCTCGACTTTCGCGACCCTCATACGATGGCGCTGCGTTCGAGCCTCGATGTCCCGCAATGCAAGGGCATCAATCATGCGGATTTTTCGATCGACGGCAAATACGCGGTCTTCACCTGCGAGTTCGGCCACGGGCTGGCCAAAATCGATATGACGAGCCGCAAGGTGCTCGGCTACATCACGTTCGGCAAGAAGAGCATGCCGCAGGACGTGCGCATCGCGCCCGACGGAAAGGTGTTTTATGTGGCCGACATGACGGCGGATGGCGTGCATGTCGTCGATGGCGATAGCTTCAAGGAGCTCGAGTTCATCCCCACCGGGGTCGGTACGCACGGCCTGTACCCAAGCCGGGACGGCACGAAGCTTTACGTCGCCAATCGCGGCTCGAGCCATGTCCATGGCATGAAGCACGGCAAGGGCAGCGTGTCGGTCATCGATTTCGCTACGCGCAAGGTGGTGGCGACGTGGCCGATTCCAGGCGGCGGCAGCCCCGATATGGGCAATGTCAGCGTGGATGGCAAGACGCTATGGCTGTCCGGCCGCTTCGACGATGTGGCCTATGCGATCGATACGGCGACGGGCGCGGTGCGCTCGATCGCCGTCGGGATGGAGCCTCACGGGCTCACGGTATGGCCGCAGCCCGGGCGTTATTCGCTCGGGCATACGGGAAACATGCGCTGAGCCGCGCGGTTTCAGCCTCGTTGCGGCGCGGGCCGCAGCGCATGTGCGCCGTCGCCGAGCAAGAACAGCGCGATGAGCGCGACGGCCCAGAAGGCGGGGTATTCCCATCCGCCGCCCTTGTTCGTGAAGAGCCACCCGTTCGCGCCGTGCACCATGACGATGGTGCCGAGCATTTCGATGGCGAGCGGTATCGCCACCCACGAAGCGTAGATACCGAAGATCAGCGCGATGCCGCCGACGAGCTCGAGGGCGATCGTCAGATAGGCGGCAATAGCGGGCAATCCGAGCGAGCCGAAAAAGCCGACGAAGCCAGGTATCGTAAATACGAAAAACTTCAGGCCGACGTGGGCGAGGAAGAGGATGCCGAGGCTGATTCGTAAAAGCAGGGCGGCGTAAGGGGCGGTTCTCGGATTGATCATGATGGTGGCCGGAAATGAAGCGATAACGAGGGAGTGCACCGGAGGCACGCTCGTCCAACAACATTCGCGGGCATTCCGGTTGCGACCTGTGGCGAACGATACGGTGGGGCGGCGCGCGCGGATCAACTCGGCTATGATTGATCCATCATTTACTCCTGGTTGACGATCGGATGGATACATTGACGAGCATGCAGGTGTTCCGTCTGGCTGTCGAGCTGAAGAGCTTTGCCGCGGCGGCGCGGCGGCTCGACATGTCGCCCGCGATGGCGAGCAAACACGTGATGCATCTGGAGCGGCGCCTCGGTGCATTGCTGCTCAACCGGACGAGCCGCCGCCTGAGCCTGACCGAAGCAGGCACGGTCTATTTCGATCACGCGCGGCAAATGCTCGACGATCTGGAAGATGTCGAGGCGAGCGTCGCTCAATCGAGAGCTGCGCCGCGCGGCACGCTTCGGCTCAGTGCACCGGTATGGATGGCCAACCCGGATTTCATCGGTGTGCTGAACGATTACCGCGCCCGTTATCCGGAAGTGAGGCTCGACGTCGACCTGTCGGGACGATTCGTCAATCTGGTCGAAGAGCGGATCGATCTTGCGTTACGTGTCACGAACCCGATGGCGCTCGGGCAGTCGCTGATCGCGCGGCCGATCGCTCCCGTGACGTTTTACATCGTAGGCGCTCCCGCGTATCTGGACCGTGCCGGGCGGCCGACTCGTGCGGCCGATCTCGGCACGCACGCCATGCTTTCCTATTCGTTGATGCCGGACGTCAACCGCCTCGACATCGAAGGACCCGATGGCCGCGAAACAGTCAAGGTCGAACCGGTACTTCAGAGCAACGATGAATCGCTGATGCGCCTCGCGGCACTCGAAGGCATGGGCCTCGCATTACTGCCGAACGCGCTCGTCTCGCGGGATATCCAGGCGGGATGGCTCGAGGCCGTGCTGCCCGGGTATCGCGTCTTCGATTCGCAGCTCTACGGCGTTTATCAGAACCGCAAGTATCTCTCGCCGAAAGTGAGGACGTTCCTCGACTTCATCTCGGCAGATGCGCGCGTGCGGTAAGCGCGCTCGCCGCGAGGCCGTCCGTGTTTCATCGGAGGCGGCGCAAGCAGTTTCGTCGTACAGCTATCGCCGTCATCGAGAATCGCCTATGCTGAGTCCGAATGTGTCGATGACGCTACGCGGTACGCCATCGATCGATAAAACGAAAAATTCCGGATGGGGGCTCCTCATGAAGCGCTGGGCTATGAGTGCCGCGGTCTGCGGTTTGGCGAGCGCGTGCGCGCATGCCCAGAGTACCGTCCAGTTGTATGGAATCGTCGACGGTGGCGTGGCGTTCGTGACGAACGAAGCAGGCCATCACGCTTGGGCCCAGACGAGCGGCATCGGCCAATCGGACCGGTGGGGGTTACGGGGGCAGGAAGATCTCGGCGGCGGTTACCGCGCGGTCTTTCGGCTTGAGAACGGTTTCACGCTCAACGATGGACGGCTGTCCCAAGGCGGACTGGAGTTCGGCCGCCAGGCGTGGGTCGGCCTCGCGAGCGAGCGCTTCGGTACGCTCACGTTCGGGCGCCAATACGATTTCATGAGCACGAACCTCACGGCGTTCGCCTCCGGTACGTTGACCCCGTCCGTCTTCGCCTTTCATCTCGGCGATCTCGACCGGCTCGGCGCCGAGCGCATCGATAACGCTGTCCGTTATGTGACGCCGGATATGGCGGGGTTTCAACTCGGCGCGCTCTACGCTTTTGGCGGGCAGCCCGGCAACTTCGCTTCGCATAGCGCCGCGAGCTTCGGGCTCACCTATGGTCACGGACCGTTCAAGGCCGGCGCCGCTTATGTCGAGATCCACGACTTCACCGCGGTGTCGGGTATCGGAACGACGGTCTTGGGCACGCCGCTGATCGGCACCGCTCAGCAAGGCTTGCTGCCGCGATTCCAGACGTTCGACAAGCTGACGGTGTCGGGTGTCGGCGCGGGCTACCAACTCGGCCCGGCTTATCTGCATGCCGTTTATACCGCGGTTGGCTTCCATTCCCACGGCCAGAGCACGTCATTGCGCACGACCGAGGGCGGCGTCAAGTACTCGGTCGACTATGCGCTTTCGTTATCCGCCAGTTATGCGCGATCGACGCTTGCGAGCCACGCCTGGAGTCAGATCGTCGCGGGCACCGATTATTCGCTTTCGAAACGCACGGACATCTATTTCCATGCGGTTTACTTGCGCGCCAGCGCAGGTGTGCAGGCGCAGATATTCCTCCTTCCGGCGTCCAGCTCCACACGGCAAGCCGTCGTTTCCCTCGGCATGCGCCACCTCTTCTAGGTTTGCTGCTGTTTCGCACGCGGCATCGGAAATTCGTGGCTCGTTTCGATGGCTGACGCGGGTGCTTCGTACCATGGAACAAAAGGGTAAGACTAACGGCTGCCCGAGCGTGCCATAAGGGCCTTCGGACGACGCGCGCGATGCGAAAGCCGGATATCCGAGTTTCCACATCGGTGGGACCCAGTGATCTACGGTCGCACCGTATTTCAACGTACGCAACCGAGGCAAAAATCATGTCAAGCATCAACGCTCGCGTCGATGGACTGGGACCCACTGCAACGTCGTTTCAGCATGAACGCTCCGCAGCCGAAAGTCCGCAGCAAAATACCCAGGCACTGCTCGCTAAAGTGGAAGCGCAACTCGAAGACATCTTGAGGATGATGTCCCAGTCCGGACGGGGACCGAGCGCCGACGCGCATGGCAACGATCATCATGGGCATCAGTCGCGCGAAGCACAAAATGCTCATAACAAGGTCGACGCACACGACCCATCGTCGGCGGTGTCGGGCAAGACTTCGAGCGTCGGCACGGCGCCCGCCAGCACGCCGTCGTCCCAGTCGGTCTCCGCCGCGACGCCGGGCGATCACTCGCGCGAAACGCTCGCAGCCGGACATGGCTGGGGAGCACAGAACGGCGGGGTGACCGGCGGATCGAAGGCCGACAAAGCCCACGTATTCACGGTATCGACACGCGATCAGCTCGTTGCCGCATTGGGCGGAGACAATGCGACCAACGGCTCGAACTCGACGCCCAAGATCATCCAGATCAAAGGCAACATCAATTTGAATGCCGACAGCAACGGCAAGGAAATGAGCAAAGGCGACTTCGCCAACGAGAAAGCCCAACTCGCGCACGACATGCTCAACGTGGGTTCCAACACGACGATCATCGGCATAGGTAAAGACGCCGGCATCAGCGGCGGCGGATTCAATGTCAGCAACCAGCACAACATCATGATCCGCAACCTGAACATGACGTCGCCGTTCGATTTTTTCCCCGGCAAGGACGCGGAAGGCAATCCGCATGGGCGCGTGTACAGCATCGAGGCCAAGGGAACGCAGAACCTGTGGGTGGACCACAACACGTTCAAGGACGGCACGACGCCAGCCGGGGCGATCAGCGGCGATCAATTGGATTTCACCGACGGCGCGAACTATGCGACGGTCTCCAACAATCAATTCCTGAGCCACAACAAGTCGATTCTGATCGGCTCGAGCGACGGCATGACGAGCGACAAGGGGAAGCTCAACGTCACGATCGACCACAACCTTTTCGCGGGCGTGTCGCAGCGCGATCCGCGCGTGCGTTTCGGCAACGTCGACGTCGCCAACAACCTCTATCAAGACAGTTCGTCGCAGGCCAACCGCTTTCAGTACAACCTCGGCGTTGGCGTCGACTCGAACATCACGTCGCAGAACAATGCATTCGAAACGAACGGGGTCAGCGCGCAGAGCCTCGTCAAGCGCTTTGGCGATTCGGGGCACCTGACCGATAGCGGCTCGCTCGTGAACGGCAAGTCCGTCGATCTGTCGTCATCGCCGACCGGCAACGGTCCGGGTGCCGGTGGGATCGCGCACCTCGATGCGACGGACCAGGTGGCGTCAATCGTGCTGGCCCAAGCGGGCGCAGGCAAGATTGGACTTGGAGATTGATTGACGCGCTTGCCATATTGAGGTCACGTTCCCGGCGGTTTTGGCCACAGCGGCGTTTCTATATTCGCTGCATTGGCCAAGCCGCCTTCTTTATGCTAGAGCCCCGGTAATTTTTGCTGCATACGTTATGCGCAAAACACAGTTCTTTGATCTAGATTAAACCTCGCAACCAAAAACAGAATATTTTGGGGTTTAGGTTAATAGGGTTTCCGTTCGTTGTAACACGCCTGGAAACCTATATTCTTCGAGCAAAGACAATCAAGCCGCATCGGCTAATTTATTAACAGCTTGCAGAATAGCCATCTTTTTTAATCGGTAAAAATGTCGCTTTGAACGAGCGGCGAATGTTTGCATAGCGAGGCGCCGCGCTGGCCTCGTCGGCCGGGGGGCTGCGGTGTACATGATGTTCAAACGTGCGCGGAGCTTTTGCCGCGAGCATTACGCCGGCGGATTCGCCCTCGGCGCCCTGATATTGGGCGTGGGGGCGGCCGTGGTGGTCTATTCGCTTTTGAATGCGCTCGTCGATCGCGAAGCGAAACTGCGATTTGAAAACGATTCACGTAACGTCGAACAACAGATTGCAACGCGTGTTCGCCTTTATTCGGACGTGCTTGTCACGATGCGTGCCCTGTTTAGCGCGGACGGCACCGTGACACGTAGTGAGTTTCGCAATTTTGTGAACAGTCTGGATCTGCCGGGACGCTATCCTGGTTTCCAAACGCTCAATTACTCGGTGTATGTCCGCACCGCCGATCTGCCCGGCTTCGAAGCGCATGAGCGCGTCGACCCATTGCTGCACGATGCGGGAGTCGACTTCACCGTACGTGTCAAGGGCACCGGCGAGGCGCATGAAATCCTGACGTTCGTCGAGCCGCTCGCAGCGAATCGCGACGTCCTCGGCGTCGATATCGAAGCTAAGGCCGGCCGCGGCGGCGTATTGCAACAGATGCGCGATTCCGGCATGTCGATCAGCAGCGGACGGCGCATCTTCGCGGAGCGGGGCGCCGAAGAAGTCGGTCTGGCGATGCGCTTGCCTGTCTATCGCCGCGGGCTGCCCGCGAGCACCGTGGCCGAGCGCCGGCTCGCTTATCTCGGCTCGGTCGGCGCCGGCATCCGGATCAACGGCATGATGGCCGGGCTGGTCAGCCCGGAAACGCTGCGAATCCTGCGATACCGCATCTACGATGCGGGCAGTCTGCGTGAGCACGAGGCGGCGTCAGCCCCCCTCAGCCTGCTCTACGACAGTGCGAACGGGCCGTCGTTGACGGGTGCGCTCGCCTCGCAAATCGGCGCGGCCAGCGCAGCGGCCGGCACTCACGACAGGCTGTCCCGCCAAACGTACGGCGAGTTCGCGGGCCGTCGGTGGGTCATCGTTGTTTCCGCGGATGTCCCCGCGCTGGTCGGATCGCAGCGCTTCATGCCGCAGCTCGCGCTGGTCTCGGGTCTCGTCATCAGCGTCTTGCTGTCCGTGCTCGCGTATGCACTCTCGAGTGCGCGCGCACGAGCCGTGAAACTGGCAGAGGCGATCACGGCCGATCTGCGCGAAAGCGAAGCGGCGCGCGAAAAGGCTCAACACATTGCGCGGCTGGGCGACTGGCGCGTGGACTTCGACGAGCACACCACCCACCTTTCGAAGGAAATGGCGCGTCTGATCGGATGCCATGGCAAGCCGACGCTGGTCGGATTCGTTCGCGCGATCGAACCGGCGGACCGGCACGCACTGCTCGCGCGCTTGCGCAACACGCTCGAGACGCGCGAACCGTTCGAGTTCGAGTGCCGCTACCGGTCGCCGCGCGGCCGCCGGGGCTGGCTGCGCATGATCGGTCGCGCGTGCGGGCCCGCCGGGACTCGGCAATTGCGCGGTACCGCGCATGAGATCACGCGGCAGAAATCGATCGATCGCGTTCGCGAGCTCGAACACGCATTCACGCTGCAACTCGCAACGGCGACCAACGAATGCGATGTCCTGCACCAGCTGATCGGACTGCTGACGACGGGCATGGATTGGGAGGCTGGCGCGTTCTGGCCCACGGCAGCGGGGCATCGGAAGCAATTGCGGGCCGTGCATTCGGTGACGGTGGCGGAACTCGCTTCGTGGCTGCGCGAGCGCGCGCAGCAGGTCGATGCGAGCGAGGTGCCGGCCGTGCCGCATTGGTCGGCGAGGCGCCATGCGCAAAGCGGCACCTTCGGCGACGATGCCATCGCGACGACGTTTTCGTTCCCGCTCGTGACAGGCACCGAAGTGCTCGGCGTAGCGCAGTTCTACTCGCGGGAGCGACGCCACGTCGAGTCGCAGGCGCTGGCGATGGCGCGCTCCATCTCGAGCCAGATGAGCCATTTTCTGCAGCGGCGCAATGCCGAGAACAATTTGCAGTTTCTCGCCAACCACGACGCACTGACCGGACTACCGAACCGCCTGATGTTCAAGGACCATCTCGATGCAGCGCTGGCCCGCGCCGACGCGGAGAACACCGCGCTTCACGTGATCTTCATCGATCTGGACCGGTTCAAGGACATCAACGATTCGCTCGGCCACAACATCGGCGATCAGCTGTTGAGCGCGGTGGCCGAGCGCCTGAGCGCACAGGTGCGCGAAGCGGAGATGATCGCCCGGCTGGGCGGGGACGAGTTCATCGTTGCGCTGAGCGATCGATGCGACGGCTCCCGCAGCGTCTTTGCGACGATCGAGCGCATTCAAGCCGCGCTGGCCCAGCCATTCAGCCTGAGCGGTGTGCAGTTGCAGGTGAGCGCGAGCATCGGTGTGAGCTCGTTCCCGGCGGACGGAGCGGATGCGCAAACGCTGCTCAAGAATGCCGATATCGCCATGTACGGCGCGAAGCAACGCGGCAAGAACACCTACCAGCTCTATCTGCGTCAAATGAGCATGTCGCTGCAAAAGCGCGTGGAGATGGAGGCCTGCCTGCGCCATGCCGTTGCCAACAACGAGTTCGAACTCTTTTATCAGCCGCGCGTCGATTTGAGCTCGAACCACTGCACCGGCGTCGAGGCACTGATTCGCTGGAACAGTCCGACGCTTGGGCGTGTCATGCCGGGCGATTTCATCCCGCTTGCCGAGGAAATGGGCACGATCGTCGAGATCGGTGAATGGGTGTTGCGCGAGGCGTGCCGCCAGGCAGCGGAATGGCGCGACGGCGGTCTCGGCGATATTCACGTCGCGGTGAATGTCTCGGCGTGTCAGTTCGCGGACAGGCGATTGCAGCACTGCATCCTCGATGCACTGGGCAAGGCCGGGCTGCCGGGCGACAGGCTCGAACTCGAATTGACCGAGAGCACGGTGATGCGCCATCCGGAACAGGCCGTGCGCTGGTTGAACAGCATCAAAAAGACCGGGGTACGGCTGTCGATCGACGACTTCGGCACCGGCTATTCGTCGCTGGCTTATCTGAATCGATTCCCGATCGATACCGTGAAGATCGATCGCTCCTTCGTCAGCTCTTTGCCGGACAGCCACTGCGATGCGCAGATCACGAGCGCCGTGATCGCGCTCGGTCATTCGCTCGGCCTGACGGTGATCGCCGAGGGCGCGGAAACGCAGGCGCAAATCGATTTTCTGCGTAAGGAAGGCTGCGATGAAGTGCAGGGCTACTTCTTCAGCCGACCTTTGTCTGCTGGCGACATGAGGGTTTTCCTGGGTCAGCCAGCCCAATCCGGCCTCGGCAACGCGCCGGGGCTTTCACCGAGGGACGCGCGGGAATCGAACTCGCGGCGTTCGTTTCATTCATAACGAGGAAGACCATGCAACGATCATCGAAAAAACAAACAGCGGCCATGTGGCAAGCCATCGACGAGCTCGATTTCGAGCGCATCAAGGCGAAGCTGCTGCACGGGCATCGTGACGAGGCGCGCGTCGAGGAGGTCCGCCGCGCGGAAATCGGTTATCGGCAGTTTCTCAAGCTGGCCGCGAAGTATCCGGACATGCCTGTGGTGCCGAGCGAGGCCGTCGACGAGTTTTGGCACATGCACATTCTCGATACGCAGCGCTACGGTTCGGACTGCGAAGCGATCTTCGGGCATATGCTCCATCACGATCCGTATCTCGGCATCGGCGGCGCGGAGCACGAGTCGCAACGCGTGCAACAGGCGGCGGCCAGCGAGGCGCTGATGATGCGCGAGTTCGGAGAAGCGAACGAAGGCATTGGTGCGACGGCCGCCTACTGCGTCAAGGCGCTGGACGAAACGGCGTCGGCCGCCTACTGCGTGCGCCCGCTTGCCGACGAATCGTCGGCGGCCTACTGTGTGCGGCCGATGGCGAAGGCGGCGGATGCGGCTTATTGCGTGCGCCCGCTTGCCGAGGGGGCGTCGGCGGCTTACTGTGTGCGGCCGATGGCGAAGGCGGCGGATGCGGCCTATTGCGTGCGCCCGCTTGCCGAGGGGGCGTCGGCGGCCTACTGTGTGCGACCGATGGCGAAGGCGGCGGATGCGGCTTACTGTGTGCGACCGATGGCGAAAGGGTCGCAGGCAGGTTACTGCGTGCGCCCGCTTGCCGAGGGCGCATCGGCGGCTTACTGTGTGCGGCCGATGGCGAAGGCAGCAGATGCGGCTTACTGCGTACGCCCGCTTGCCGCACAAACGTCAGCCGCCTATTGCGTGCGGCCGGTCGCGCCGGCGGACGCAACGCATTCGCTGTCCTGAGTTCGCGCGACGTCGGACACGGGGTGGGGCGCAGGGGATACGGCGCCGCACACCCGCACCGCCCATTTCGTCAACTATCGCCGCCTATCCTTCCACGCACGGTACTCGTTTGCCGTTGACCCAGGTCAACGTGTCTTTTCGTGCGCGCGCGAAGATTGTGTCGTAGCTGCTGTCCTATGCGGGCACGGCGCAATCGATTGAACGAGGAGGCGGTGATGGGCATCGGCATGCAGATCGTGTATCTCGGGTTTCCCGGGAACGCGCGGATAGAAGCCGAGGCTGCGGTACAACTGCTGCGTCTCGAACGGTTCAGTCGCATGCTCGGAAGCTGTCACCTCGCGATAGAGGAGATTTCGGCGAATCAGCATACGGTTTTCGACGCAAGGCTCGATCTCGTGACGCCCAGCGGCCAGCTTTTGCCGATGCCTCACTGCGCGGACGACGATCCGGAAGCCGCGGTGCGCGCCGCGTTCGATCACGCTGAGCGCAAGCTGGCCGGTTGCGACGGCATGCCGCTCGGATCCGGCGCCGCAAGTGCCTGAGCGCCTACGGGTGCGTACATTGGCGACGCGGGAATCGGGGCGGCCCCGCGTGTCGCAGGCCGGGGCGGCTCGTGGCGTTTCAGCCTGCCGCGTCCTCGTTTTTTTCCTGGGCCAGCCGCGCGATGGTCTCCATCGCCCGATCGAATTCGGTGGTCTTGTCGAAGAAGTAATCGGCGCCCGCGGCGGCGCTCGCTTCGCGAAAAACATCGCTCGCGTAGTTGGTCAGCACGATGGTGACGATGGGATCCGTACGGTCGCGCAACGCGTGCAGAAGATCGATGCCGTGGCTATCCGTCAGCCGCAGATCGACGATGACCACATCCGGTTCCTTTGCTGCGATGCCGCGAAGCGCCGCCTCCACATCCTCCGCCTCGCCGACGATCAGCCCCGCCCCGGCGGGCGGCTGAATCCGTTCGGCCAGCCGCTTGCGCACGAGCATGGAGTCTTCGACGACGAAGACCTTCAAAGGAGATGACGTAGGTGAGCTCATACTCACCAGTATCATCGCCCGTCAGGCGGCTGCAAATCGGCCAAATAAGAAGATCGCGTAGGTGTTGACGAAGCGCCCTGTAGGACGTTTCCTACCGGCCACCGATGGGGCGTCGATTGTGCCGGTGTGCGCTTGGCGGAACCGGTTCGCGCTCATATCTGGTCGCTGTCGTCGAACAGTTTGTGCTGGATCGCGTAGCGCACGAGCGCCGCTTCGTGCGGCATCTGCATCTTTTCGAGGATGCGCGTTTTATAGGTGCTGACGGTTTTTGCGCTGACGCACAGTTCGTGGGCGATCTCGGTGATGGTCTGGCCCGCGGCGATGCGCCGGAAGACGTCGAACTCGCGATCCGAAAGGCGCTGATGGGGCGCCATGTCGGTGGGCTCGTTCAGACTTTGCGCCAGGCGTTCTGCCATCGACAGGCTGACGTAGACGCCCCCCGCGGCGACCTTCGTGACTGCCGCGACGAGTTCCGTGCTGGCGCTTTCCTTCGTCAGATAGCCCGAAGCGCCGGCCTTGAACGCGCGTACGGCATACTGCTGCTCGGCATGCATGGTCAGTACCAGTATGCGCAGCGATGGCGTCTCGTCCTTGATCTGTTTGACGAGCTCGACGCCTGTGCGGGGTCCCGGCATGGACAGATCCAGCACCAGCACGTCGGCCGGGGTGCCTCTGACGAGGTTGACGGTGGTCGGTCCATCGTAGGCTTCGCCGGCAACTTCGAAACCGCTCGTGTTTTGCAGAATGTGCCTCAGACCGTCGCGCACGAGCGTATGGTCATCGGCCAATAGAACTCTGGTCATGGCAGCGCCTCTTCCTGTTGTATTGCTGCAAGCGGCAGTATGACGGTTATCGCGAACCCGCGCCCGGTGGCTGTCTGGATTTCGACGGAGCCGCCGAGCATGTGGGCGCGCTCGCGAATCCCCAACAGCCCGAAAGTCTTTTCCCCGTGGCCTTCGGTGTCTTCCGGGGCGGCGCCGCGTCCGTTATCGGCAATCCGAAGCCGGCATCGATCGTCCGCGACCGTGAACTCGACGCTGACACGCGTGGCTTCGGCATGGCGGATGACGTTCGTCAGTGCCTCCTGCATGATACGAAACAGCGCCGTTGCCCCGTTGCGCGAAAAAAGCACGTCGCCCGGCTCGATGCGGCGCGCCACCTCGATGCTGTAGCGCGTCGTGAAATCGTTGAGTAGCCATTCGATGGCGGGTAAAAGCCCCAGGTCGTCGAGCATCACGGGCCGCAGATCGGCCGCAATGCGCCGGACGGAGCCGACCGTCGTATCGATGATGCGGCGCATGCCTTGCAACTGGGTCAGCACGGCGGCCGGCACCCCGTCCTGCGCGCCCAGCACTTGCTGGACCGAGGAGATATCCATCTTCAGAGCGGTCAATTGCTGCCCGAGATCGTCATGCAGCTCGCGCGCGATGCGCGTCTTCTCGTCTTCGCGCACATTCTGCAGGTTGGCCGAGAGTTCGCGCAGCTCCTGGCGCGATGCCTTCAATTCGTTCTCGGCTTTGACCCGCTCGGTGACGTCGCGCAACATCACGGTGTAGAACTTGCGCTGTCCGTCGCCGTCGGAAATCTGCGAAATCGACGCTTCCATCGGGAATTCCTCCCCGTTGGCACGCAATCCCGTGAGCACGCGCTGGCGCCCCATCTGGCGTTCGGTGACGCCCGTCGCGCCGAACTGCTCGACGTGTTTGCGGTGCATGTCGCGGTAGCGCTCGGGAATGAAGCGGTCGAGCGAACTGCCGATGGCGTCCATGGCGGAGCATCCGAAAATACGCTCGGCCATCGGGTTGAAGATGACGATGCGCTGAGCCTCGTCGAGTGTGATGATCGCTTCGGAGGAAGCCCGCACGATGGCCATCATCCGGGCTTCGTTGAGCGACGAGAGCGAGCGTGCCAACCCGGCGGTGGCAAGGGTTTCGCCGCGGCGATACGCGAATACGAACGCGGTGGCGCCCGCGATCAGCGCCGCGAGCAGGCCCGACGCGATGAACGCGCCGGTGGCGAAGCCGAGCGGCGCGCTCAGCAGCGGGTCGTCGCTCGCATAGCTGACGCTGACGAGTTGACCGCCGAAATGCAGTTTGTCCGTGTGCTGAAAGCGTGCGGGCGAGCCGGACGGCATGGGGAAGTCCTGCAGCGATGCCGCGGGCGGATAGAGTGCGACCGCGGGTGTGCCGGCCGCGACGCGCATATCGACGCGCGGAGATCGGGCCGCGACGCTGGCAAACAGATATTCGGTATCGACTTGCGCCAGGATAAAGCCGGCCAGCTCGGCACGACGGGCCGAGCCCGTCATCGGCATGGGCGCATTGCGGTAGACAGGGAGGTACATATCGACGCGCGCGCGCTGCGCGTGATCGGCGCTGTCGATATCGTCGTCTTTCTGGCTCGCATGGACGCTCAGTACGACTTGCCCGGAATCGGCAGCGCGTTGCAGTGCGGGCAGCGTATCCGGGCGGGTGTCGAGCTGCAATTGCCCCGTGCCGTCGGGACGCCGGGGCCACATGAGCATGACTTTCGCGGCGCTACCCGTTACGAGTTCGCCGCTCGAAATGTTCGCATAGCCGAGTGTACGCACGCACGGCGGGGCGTCGTCGAGCGCCAGATGAGCGATGTAGCGCTCCCACGCGTCGGTGCTGGGCATCGTATCCTGCGCCCCGATGAAGCCGGCAGCCCCCCGCACGATGTGGGTGCACATCTGGAGTTCGCGATGCAGGTCCACCGTCAGGCGGCTCGCGGTCATGTCGAAGCGCTCTTGCGCCGAATCGAGCAGGCGTTGCCGGACGAGCGTCGTGGCGACAGCGGTGATCAGGAAGACGAGGCAAGCCGCGACGACCGCTGCGAAAAGAGGCTCGCGCGAACGGCCCGACAGGCCTCGGAGGCGACCGGGCGGTGCGGCGGGGGGCGGCGAGGCAGCAACGTCTGGCATGCGAAATTTTTTTGGTGGTCCGGCTTCGAACGGCCGAGCGAGGTCCGTGATCGATCAAATGCACGCGTGTTTCCGATGACCTGCGCGGTCAGCGGCGACATTGGGCGAAATTGTGCGCGAATTACGGCCGCCTGCCAATGGCGGAACGCGATGGCCGATATGGCCGAAAAAGGAGGGTGGGATGGAAGCTCGTCGGCGCTAACCGACATTGCGTTCATCGCGCCGCCCGGCGAACGTCGCAAGGCGTCAGATGATGGCTATCCGAAAGAACGGACCGCATTGACTTGCGTCAATCGATTCACCGCACGCTGGACTTGTCTATGCGCAATAGATGCCGCAATAAATGCCGGGATTCAGACTGGCTCTTTCTCGGCCAGCGCGCGGCGCAACGCATCGACGAAGCGCAGAAACGATGCGAGCGAGCCCCCGACGCTCTGATAGGTCTCGCGTCCGATGCGTCCATCGAGGGTCACCAGCAGACCGGCATCGCGTGCGAGCTGCACGATTTCCTCGACCTCGCTCGCGCGTGCGTCTTTCGTTGTGTGGTCCGACATCGCGTATCTCCGTAGCGCATCCGCATTGGCCGCGTCCTGGCACTCGATATCCGGTCATGCCGGCGGCGTTTGTATCGGTGTCGCGGTTACGTTGGTGTTGGATTCAGTATCGGCTTCACCGGATCTCTTTGAAATCAGGTCGGGCTGAATCTGGCGTAAGCGGCGAGCGCGCCGATTGTCGGGATTCGCCTACAACCTCAGCGGTGAGCGAGCTCGCGCACCGCGTCGCGTACACGCAGGGCTTCGGACGATTTGTCGAGGACCAGGCGTGCGCCGAGCTCCAAGCACGCGGCTTTCATTTGCGGGTAGATCGCGTTCGTCAACACGATGGCGGCAATGCCCGGGGCATGCTCGCGCAGCCACTCGAGTACGGCCAATCCGCTCGTTCCCGATTTGAGCTGCAAATCCAGCACGACCATGTCCGGTTGCGTGAGGCCGATGCCGGCGCAAGCGCCATCGGGCTCATCGGCCATGCCGACGACTTGCGTCCCGGCGACGGAGCGGACGAGCTCGGCGATGCGCTCGCGAATGGTGGGGTGATCCTCGACGAGAAACACCTTCAAGGCCGGTGGCGGCAGGTTCGAATCCATACACGCAGTCTGGCCGAAACCCGCGCGGTTGCAAATCGGTGCAGGATGCAATTGCTGTGCGCATTCGGGCGGCCGTGTCGGACACGGCTTACAGCTTCGGCCAGCGCGGCTGGTTGGCAAGCATTGTGCTGGAGATTAGACTGGCGACATCTCTGCCCGGGAGTCTCCGTGGATTCACGCCCGCACTTCACGAATGGCCGGCGCGCGGCTTCGTCGATCGACCGTGTGTCGGGCGACGAGCGTTATCGCTCGCTCGTGGAAGCGATCAACGATTACGCGATCTTCCTCCTCGACGCGGACGGATACGTTGCGACCTGGAACGGCGGTGCGCAGCGGATCAAGGGCTACCTCCCCGACGAAATCATCGGGCGCCATTTTTCCGTTTTTTATCCTCCCGAGAGCGTCGCGCGCGGCTATCCGGACGAAGAGCTCGCGCGCGCGGCCGCGCACGGGCGTTGGGAAGACGAGGGCTGGCGTTTGCGCAAGGACGGAAGCCGTTTTTGGGCCAACGTCGTCATTACGGCCTTGCGCGACAAGCAGGGCGTGCTGACGGGCTATGCCAAGATCACGCGCGACATGACCGAGCGCCGCCGCCATGAAGAGCGGACGCAGCAAAGCGAAGAGCGGCTCAGGCGGCTCATGGATGCCGTCGAAGACGGCATCTTCATGCTCGACCCCCAGGGACACGTCACGAGCTGGAACGCGGGTGCGACGCGTCTCAAGGGATTTGGCGCATCGGAAATCATAGGCCAGCATTTTTCCCGTTTTTACCCGATGGAAGACATCGTGGCCGGCAAGCCGCAGGCGGAGCTCGCGGCCGCGGCCGCCCACGGGCGTACCGAGGACGAGAGCTGGCGCCTGCGCAAGGACGGTTCGCGGTTTTGGGCCAACGTCATCATCACCGCTGTCTACGGGCCGCGAGGCCAGTTGATCGGATTCGCGGCAGTCACGCGAGACATGACCGAGCGCAACGAGCTGCGGCAGTTGCAATACGCGAGCGAGCTCGCGGCCCGAATCGAGGCTGCGCGCGAGGAAGAAAAAAAACGTATCGCGCGAGAACTGCACGACGATCTCGGCCAGCAGTTGACGGCGCTCAAGATGGGGCTCGCCACCGTGCTTGCCGACGACACTGCCCGTGCCGCGCAACTACGCGATGCCGTCGATCGCGCCATCGTCTCGGTGCGGCGCCTCGCCGCGGGTTTGCGCCCCGCCGCGCTCGACGACTTCGGGCTCGTGCCCGCCCTCGAATGGCTTATCGAGGATTGTCGGCGGCGCTCCGATTTGCATGTCTCGCTCGTGACCGAAACGCAGGACGTCACATTCAGCGAAGCGGCTTCGACAGCGTTGTTCCGGATCGTGCAGGAAAGCCTCAGCAATGCGATGCGCCATGCGTTGGGCGCGACGTCTGTCGAAGTGGCGCTGAGCTGCGCCGCCTCGATTTGCGATCTGAAGATCAGCGACAACGGGACGGCCGCGGCCGCGGGCGGCAGCGATGACACCGAGTTGCGCAAGGACCGGCCGCCGCCATCCGGCCTCGCCGGTATTCGCGACCGCGTGCGCCGCCTGGGCGGCACCGTGACGGCGGGTCCCGATGCCGCGGGCGGGTTCATCGTCCATATTTCGATTCCACGGTACGCGGTCGAATAGGAAGGGTTTCCGGCCTGCATGGGGCGTATCGCCGCAATCGACCTTGAAATTAACTAACGCATGAATTAAATTTGAAGCATGAACAGGACTGCATCCGGCGCGCCGAAACCCAGGACGCGGGGGCGGCGCCGCGCCGCGCCCGATCTCGACGGACGCGAACGTCTCCTCGATCGCGCGACCGAGCTTTTTGCCGCGCAAGGCATCGCCGCGACGACGATGGCACAGATCGCCTCGGCGGCGGACGTGACTTCGGCGATGGTCCACTATTACTTCAAGAATCGCGAAACGTTGCTCGATATCGTCGTCGAGGAGCGCATCGCACGCGCTATTCACTTCGTCTGGCAAGTCGGTGAGGCGGACTACGAGGAGGATGCGGCGCAACTCGCGCATGAGCTTGCCGACCGTCTGTTCGACGTCACGGGGCGCATGCCGTGGTTGCCGTCCTTGTGGTTGCGCGAAGTCGTCAACGAAGGGGGCATGTTGCGCGAGCGGCTGCTTGCACGTATTCCGATGGACAACCTCCGACGTTTCGCGCACCGGATCCAAGCCGCGCAGCGAGCCGGCACGGTGAATCCCGATATCGAGGCGCCGTTTCTTTTTCTATCGATACTCGGGCTCGTCATGCTGCCGCTTGCGACCGCGACGATATGGCAAGGGCTGCACAAGATGCCCAAGCTCGGCCGTGCTGCGCTGCAGCGGCACGTCGCGGCATTGCTGACGAGCGGCTTGCAACCGGCCGCGGCTACGCGGGGCCGCGGCGCGAGCAAGCCGGCAAGGAGCCGCACATGAAGCCCCTCGCGACGTCGCGGCGCAGCCTGCGCGGGCGGCATCGGTCGATGCTCGGCGTGTGGGTCATGGCGTTGGGCCTCGCCGCGGGCGGGTGCACGCGTGAGCGTCCTGTGAGCTGGCAGGGCTACGCGGAAGGCGAATTCGTGTACCTCGCATCGTCGCAATCGGGCACGCTCGCGCAATTGAGCGTGCACCGTGGGCAGCAGGTCGCGGCCGGCGCGCCCGTTTTCGCGCTCGAGTCCACTTACGAAACGGCGGCGCTCGATCAGGCCGCTCAGCAGTTGAGTGCGGCTCGAGCCCAACTGGCCGACATTTCGAGCGGCAAGCGCCCCCCGGAGGTCAACGTGACGAAGGCGCAGCTCGCACAGGCCGTCGCGAATGCGCGCAAGGCCGCTCAACAACTGGCGCGCGACGAAGCGCAGTACCGCGCAGGCGGCATCGCCAAGGCTCAGCTCGACGACTCGCGCGCGCTGGCCGACGCCAGCGCCGCGCAGGTGCGCGAGTTGACGAATCAGGTCGCGGTTGCCAGATTGCCCGCGCGAGTCGAACAGATCGGGGCGCAAAAAGCCCAGGTCGAGGCGGCCCAAGCCAGCGTCGACGAGGCACAGTGGAAGGTCGATCAAAAACGCGTCGTCGCCGCGCAGGCCGGCATCGTCTACGACACGCTTTATCGCATCGGCGAATGGGTGCAAGCCGGCAATCCGGTCGTCCAGATGTTGCCGCCGCAGAACGTCAAGGTACGGTTCTTCGTGCCGGAGCCGGTCGTGGGCGGGCTCGCGGCGGGCCGCGAGGTCATGGTTCATTGCGATGGCTGCGCGGCCGATGTGCCCGCGACGATCACCTACGTTTCGCGCGAAGCCGAGTACACGCCGCCGGTCATCTATAGCAACGAGACGCGCGCAAAGCTCGTCTTCATGGTCGAAGCACATCCTGCCGTTGCCGATGCCGCGAAGCTGCATCCGGGCCAGCCCGTGGAGGTGCGTCTGCGATGAGCGCGCCGGCAAACGACTACGCGATCGACGTGCGTGGGCTCAATAAGCGATTCGGTGCCAAGCATGTCGTCAAAGACGTCTCGTTGCAGGTGCGGCGCGGCGAAATCTTCGGCTTTCTCGGCCCGAACGGAAGCGGCAAAACCACGTCGATCCGGATGATGTGCGGTCTGCTGACACCGGACTCGGGCAGCGGCACATGCCTGGGTTTCGACATCGTGCGCGAGAGCGCGCAGATCAAGCGCCACGTCGGCTACATGACGCAACGTTTTTCCTATTGGGAGGATCTCTCGATTCGCGAGAACCTCGATTTCGTTGCACGCGTCTACGAAATGCCGAACCGCAAGGAGACCGTCGAGCGCTCGCTCGAATCGCTAGGCCTTGCCGAGCGCGCCGATCAACTCGCGGGGGCGCTTTCGGGCGGGTGGAAACAGCGGCTGGCCCTGGCGGCTTGCATGCTGCACGAACCGGAATTGCTGTTGCTCGACGAGCCGACGGCCGGTGTCGATCCGAATGCGCGGCGGGAGTTTTGGGAGGAGCTGCATCGACTGGCGGCGCGCGGCATTTCGGTCCTCGTCAGCACCCATTACATGGACGAGGCCGAGCGGTGCCACAAGCTCGCGTATATCGCGGACGGTACGCTGCTTGCGCAAGGCAGCGCGGCCGAAGTGATCGATGCACAGCACCTTTGCACCTGGACGATCGAGGGGGAAGGGCTGACCGCGCTGTCCGAGCGGTTGAAAACCAAGCCGGGCGTGGACCAGACCGTGGTCTTCGGCTCCGCGCTGCACGTGAGTGGAAGCGATCGCGCGGCGCTGGCGGCAACCCTCGCTGAAATCGAGAAGGAAGGGGCGCAACCGGGGCATGCGCGCTTTCGCGTGGCACCGATCGCGACCGGCCTGGAAGATGTCTTCATCTATCTCATGACGCGCGCACCGAACAACGAGGCGCACGCCGGGGGCTCCCGGCCATGAATGCCGCGCCCTCTCCGCGCGTTGCCCGCTTCTCGTTCGCGCGATGGTGGAGCATCGTGCAAAAGGAGTTTCTGCAATTGCGGCGGGACCGTGTGACGTTCGCCATGATCGTCGGCATTCCTGTCATTCAGCTGGCGCTGTTCGGTTTCGCCATCAACGACGATCCGAAGCACTTGCCGACCGCGGTCGTGGTGTCCGATCAGAGTCCTTTCGTGCGCAGTTTCATTTCGGCGTTGAAGCATTCCGATTATTTCGATGTGGTCGAGAGTCTTCCCGACGAGGCATCGGGACGCCGCGCGCTCGCTCGCGGCGAGGTGCAGTTCGTCGTCAGCGTACCTGTCGATTTTTCTCGGCGGCTGCTGCGCGGCGAGCATCCGTCGTTGCTCGTCGAAGCCGATGCGACCGATCCGGTCGCGACCGGCTCCGCGCTGCAGGCATTGCCGAATCTCGTGCAACCGGTGGTCGACAAGGATCTGACGGGAGCGCTCGCGCATTTGAACGGACGTCCCGCCGCGTTCGGAATTCAGGTGCATCGGCTCTACAACCCCGAGGGCATCACGCAGTACAACGTCGTGCCGGGTTTGATCGGCGTGATTCTGACGATGACCATGGTCATGATGACGGGGCTTGCGATCACGCGCGAGCGCGAGCGCGGCACCATGGAGAATCTGCTCGCGACACCGGTGCAGCCGCTCGAGGTCATGACCGGCAAGATCGTGCCTTATATCTTCATCGGTCTGCTGCAGGTGTCGATCATTCTTGCTGCCGCGCGCCTCGTCTTTCATGTGCCGTTCGCCGGTAGCCTCATCGCCCTCTATGTCGCGGCCTTACTGTTCATCGCGGCCAATCTCACCGTCGGTATCACGCTGTCTTCGCTTGCGCAAAACCAGTTGCAAGGCATGCAGCTGACGTTCTTCTATTTTCTGCCGAGCATCCTGTTGTCCGGATTTCTGTTTCCGTTCGCGGGCATGCCGGTCTGGGCGCGGTTCATCGGCGATCTGCTGCCGCTCACCTATTTCACACGGCTCGTACGCGGAATCCTGCTCAAAGGCATCGGCTGGTCCGACATGTGGCCTTCGGTCTGGCCGCTTGCGCTGTTTACGCTGCTCGTCATGGGCGTTGCCGTGCGCTTTTATCGGCGTACGCTCGATTAGGGGCTCCACGATGACGCCACGCCTCGTCATGCTGTCGTTGCTCGCTTTGAGTGCCTGCACCGTCGGCCCGGATTTCCACTCGCCGGCCGCACCGCGCGCGCAAGCGTATACGCGTGAGCCGATGCCGAGCGAGACAGTCGATCCGAGGGGGCCGGGCGGCGGCGCGCAGCGTTTCATCCGCTCGGACGCCGCGCCGCGCGCATGGTGGCGGGGCTTTGGATCGGGCGAACTCGACCGGCTCGTGGACGAAGCATTGCATCGAAGCCCGACAGTGGAGGCTGCGCGTTCTCGCCTGATCGCCGCGCGGGAGAACTACCGCGCGCAAGCAGGGCAGACAGAGCTGCCGAGCGTCGATGCGGGCTTATCGGCGACGCGCCGCAAAGTCGATCTCGCCTCGTTCGGGCTGGCCAACACGGCAAGCCCGCCGCCGTTTACGCTCTACGATGCGTCGGTCAGCGTGACCTATCTGCTCGACGTTTTCGGCGGCAACCGGCGTGCCCTCGAAGGAACGCGGGCGCAGGTGGACTATGCGGCATTCGAGCTCGATGCGGCGCGGCTTTCATTGGCGGGCAACGTGGTGTCGGCGGCGATTCGTCGGGCATCGTTGCGGCAGCAGCTGGCCTTGACGCGACAGCTCGCAGCCGCGCAAGCGCAGCAGCTCGGGATCATGGAGCGAAGGCAAGCCGCCGGCGGAGTGTCCGAGCTCGATGTGCACGCGCAGCGCACGCTATTGGCTCAAACGCGCGCGACGATACCGCCGCTCGCCGCGCAACTCGCGCAGACCGAGCATCGGCTCGCGGTGCTGGTCGGGCTGCCGAGCGCCGAGGCGGATATGGGCGATATCGCGCTCGACGAATTGCGCGTGCCCGGTACCGTGCCGGTCACACTGCCGTCGACGCTCGCGCGCGAGCGGCCCGATATTCGCGCTTCCGAAGCCTTGCTGCATCGGGCGAGCGCGGACGTGGGCGTGGCCACGGCGAATCTGTTTCCGCAGTTTTCGATTGCGGCGAGCGCGGGATCGGAACGCACGCATATCCGGGACATCCTGAAGCAGTTCAACGTCTGGAGCATCGGACTGAGCATGACCCAGCCGATTTTTCGCGGCGGCGCGCTGCGGGCGCAGCGACGGGCGGCGCAGGCCACCTACCAGGCGGCGCTGGCCGATTATCGCGAGACGGTGCTGCAGGCACTGCAACAGGTGGCCGATGCGTTGCAGGCATTGCAAAGCGATGCCGAAACGCTCGATATGCGCGACGCGGCGTCGCGCGAAGCCGAGGCGAGCCTGCACGTCGCCTCGGCTCGCTACGCGGCCGGAGGGATCAGCGAATTCGCGCTGATCGATGCTCAGCGTCAGGCGCTCGCGGCAGGTCTCGACCGCACGAAGGCCCAGGCGGATCGTCTTGCCGACACGGCGGCGCTTTATCAGTCGTTGGGCGGCTCGCCGCTCGAGCAGCGCGAGGCGCACGACGCACCGTCATTGCCTGCTCAGAATTGATAATCGACAGCGAAGTCGACGACGCCTGAGCCGCGGCGCTGAACGATCGGGCTATTGGCGGCCGAGCCGACGAGTTGCTGATATGCGACGTTGCCCGTCACGAGCCAATGTTTGTTCGCCATCCAGGTGGCGGCTACGCCGAACCCGACGGACTTGACGCCGGCCGAGGCGTGATACTGGCGCAGACCCGAGCGGGCGGATTCGTTGGCGTTGACGCCGAACCAGCTGTTCATATAGCGGGAGTCGGCAAACGTGACGGTCGGACCGGCAAACCAATTGAATTTTTCGGAACTTCCCGGCATCGGCATATAAGTGCCGAGATCCCCCACCCAACCGTTATCGCCGCCCATGGCGCGTCGCACGTCGGCGCGGACGACGAGCGGAAAGGTTTTTGACACGACATACTCGCCAAACAGGTGCATCGTGGGCGCCGGATTGATATTGTCCATACCGTGCAGATGATCGAGATCGTCGGCTGCACGCCGGCCGAGATCGTAGGACAACGCAATGCCGGCGCGCCAGTTCGGCCCCGTCACGACATTGGCACCCAGGCCTTCGCCCGTGGAAAAGAAGAAGCGATCGCGGTAGCGAATGTCGATGCTTGGCCCCGCGAGTATGTGGTAGCTGCTCGCCCCGTCATATCGCGGCTGAAAGCTGATCGACGGGCCGACGCGAATCCGCCAGGTAGGCAGTTGCGGCAGGAACATTTGTTCGAGCGTGATGCCGGACGAGTACTGCCACTGTGCGAGCGGTGACGGTGTTTGCGCGATGGCGGCAAGCGGGAGCATGGCAGCGCTCAGAAAGACGGCGAGGGCACCACGCGGTGCCGCTGTGGAGATCGACATGGTTCGTTCCTGGTTGCTTTGTTTATCGGATGCCGCGCTCGTACGACGTCAATCGTGCCAGAACCGGGAGCAATGTGCATGCCGAAGCGCACTGGGCGCCGGGCAGGTGCGTATTTTGCAGTGCCAGATGTTCGCGCGGTGTTGACGTACGACAAGGGAGCTGCTCGTGACCGACCCCAGCAAGGCCGATTCAAGCGAAGACGTCGTTCTTTGGCGAACGTTCCGGCCGGTGATGGCTCATCATCGCCGGGTGCTCGTCGTCGACGACTATCGCGACGCGGCCGAAGCGTTGCAACTTTTGCTCGATGCCGACGGTTTCGAATGCCGTGCAACGAGCGATCCGCTCGAGGCGTGTGCAATCGCGCGCGAATGGCAGCCGTTTGCCGCGCTGCTCGATATCGCGATGCCCGGGCTCGATGGGCTGGAGCTCGCGCGGCGGTTGCGCGCCGATCCGAGCACCGCGGACATGCTGCTGATCGCCTGTAGCGGCTATGCGTCGTCGCAGGACCGCGAACGCGCGCGCGAGGCCGGCTTCGACGCCCACTGCGCCAAGCCGCTGACACCGCAGTTGATCCTGCGTGTGCTGGAATTCACGAGCGCATGAGCCCGCGCCGACCGGCCGCGGCCTGTGCGCTGGCGCTCGCATTGGCGAGTGCGGCGGCGCACGCCCAGGACACCCAACGACTCAATCGCGGCAACGATCCGTTCCTTTCGATTTCGCAGGCGGTTGCCCATTGCCCCGAACCGCTCGGGCCGCTCGAAACGGAAAGCGAGTGGCGTGCCGAGAGCCACTGGCGTGTCGAACGCGGCAACAGCTGCTGGTGGGAGGGGCGGTGCCGGCTCTCGAACGGCTACCTCTATGACAAGGAAATCGCCGAGGCGGTCAAGCGGCGGCTCGCGAACATCGAATCCGCCACTCATTGGAAGGAAAAGACGACGCTGTGGTTGACCCTGCAACGCCGCTTCGTCTACGTGCAGGGTTGCGTTGGACCGGGGTTCGATAAAAAGACCTTCCTGTCCGAGCTCGCGAAGACGGCCGACGTCGAACGCGTCATCGACGACATGATGGACGATCCCGCCGGCAAGCCTCCTTACCGCACGCTTGCGCAGCCGGACGTGTTCCCGACGGATTCGAGCGAATGATGCGCGGCGCGCGGCCGTCAGCAAGGAGCGGCTACCGCGCGCGTCCGAACGCTTCGCGCAGCTTTCCCTTCGCGCTCTCGAGCACGCGCCGACGTGTCTTCGGCAAATTCCTGCCTGCGCGATTCAAATAGAAGTTCAGCATCGACATTGCGGATTGAAACGGTGTGCCGCGGCGTCGGCGGCTGGCGAGCGAGGAGCGTTTGAGCGACTGAGCGATCTCCTCGGCGCTGCCCGATTTGAAGATCCCCGACTCGAGATCGAGTGCGTCGCTCGTCTCCATGACGTGATGCGACCAGCGGTGGGGCGATTTGCGCGTTTTGCGGCTCGAGGCCTCGGCGTGGCGTTGCCGGGGTGGGTGACCGGAGCGGCGACGCGTCGACGAATGAGGTGTGGATGAATGAGCCATCGGTACGCCTTTCTGACAATCAGGTGGAATCGATTCACACGAGTTCGACTCCCACCCTCGATGCAACGTCCGTGCCGCCGCGCTCAGCCGGTTGCCCTCCCGCTGGCACGAGTGATGCGTGCGTGACGAAAGTGCGCGCCTTGCCCATAGCGACCGACCGCCGATGGCGCACCTGCCGGCGCGTCATCGATTTTCCTTCACACAACCGCGCAATCCCTGGAGAGGACCATGGCTCAACAACCGTTTCTGACCGACGTCAAAGAGATTCGCAAGCGAGCCCGAGAACACATTTCCGAGGGCGCCGTCACGGCCGGATACAAGGCTGACCGAGAGACTGTGCTCAAGCTGCTCAACGACGCACTAGCGACCGAGCTAGTCTGCACGCTGCGCTACCGGCGCCACTATTTCATGGCGAGAGGGATCCATTCGACAAGCGTTGCCGACGAATTCCTCCAGCATGCGCAAGAGGAACTGGGCCACGCGGATCAAATCGCGGAGCGCATCGTGCAACTGGGCGGCGAGCCGAATTTCTCGCCGGAGGGGTTGCTCTCGCGCAGCCATGCCGAGTACGTCGAAGGGGGATCGCTCGTCGAGATGATCCGCGAAGACCTGGTGGCCGAGCGCGTCGCGATCGACAGCTACCGCGAAATTATCGATTACCTCGGAGAAAAGGACCCGACGTCGCGCCGCATCATGGAATCGATACTTGCCGTGGAAGAGGAACATGCCGACGATATGGCCGACCTGCTTGAAGGATTGCCCGCCGAATTGAAGAAATGAGTGAGGAAACGAGGGAAAAGTGACGCTGGCACCGGGCTTGCTCGCGAGAAGGGATGAGATGCCGGAATGAGAGACGTTCATCACCTGTTCGAGGAGTTCGACTCATGAGCAAGACGCTTCAAGGATGCAAGGTTGCAATGCTGGCGATGGACGGCTTCGAAGAAGCCGAATTGATCGAGCCGAAGCGCGCGCTCTCCGAAGCGGGGGCGCTCGTCCACGTCATTTCGAAGAAGCCTGGACAGCTTCAAGGCTTCCAGCACGTCGAGCGCGGTGCGATGGTGACCGTCGACGCGACGTTCGACCAGGTGCGGCCCGAAGACTACGACGCCGTCATCTTGCCGGGTGGAGTCGTCAACAGCGACGCGATACGGACGGTCCCGGAAGCGCAGGCGTTCGTGCGCGCGCTCGACGAGGCCCACAAACCGGTGGCGGTGATTTGTCACGGTGCCTGGTTGCCTATCTCTGCCGGTATCGTCAAGGGACATACGATGACGAGCTGGCCGAGCTTGCAGGACGACCTGCGCAATGCCGGCGCGACCTGGGTCGACGAGGAAGTGGTCGAGGACGACAACTTCATCACGAGCCGCAAGCCGGACGATATCCCCGCCTTCAATCGGAAGATCATCGAGCGACTGGCGCGGCACGGTGCGCGCGCCTCTTGATGGAGTGAATGAACGCTGCGCGCGGCGGCCGGCAGCCGGCATCGGGGACCACATGGAGAAGCATTGATGCGTATCGACTACCCCGACGAGGAACCCGTTTTCGACGGAGCGCAGATGGTGGTGCGCTTCGCCGCGGTGGTCGACGGCGTGGAACTCGCCTGCGCTGTGACGGCCGAAGCGCTCGAGGATCATTTCGGCGCCCGTTCGGCGTTGCCCGAAGACATCCTGCGTGCCTATCATGAAGGAACGGAGCGCATCCGTTCCGTGTGCACGCGCGCGATCGAGGCCAACGACGGCGCGGCCGTCGTGCTGCGCAGCGGCCTGTTCAGGATGGACGACGCCTGAGGAGCCGAAAGCGGATCCAGGAACCGGTGCTCGATAAGGACTGCCAACCAATAAGGACTGCCAACCACACTGGAGGTCACGCCATGTCGCTGATCGTCGCAGGTCGGTTTACCACGTTTGCTCAGGCGGAAGCCGCCGCCGCGCGTCTCTTCGACGCGGGAATCGTTCAGGAAGACGTCACGCTATTTTTCGTCAATCCGCCGGGCCAGCATGCCCGGTTTCCCGTCGGTGGCGACGAATACGCCGACCGGCAGGCCTCGCGCAGTTCCGTCGGTGCCGGCAAAGGCGGTGTGATCGGCGCCGCGTTGGGCGCCGCGGTCGGCGTGGCGCTTTTCTCCGTGATCTCCGCTCCGTTCGTTGTCCTTATCGTTGCAGCGGGCGTCGGCGCGTACATCGGCTCGCTCGTCGGTGCGATGACGCATACGCGAGGCGGCGGCAAGGTGCCCGAGCGGCAGGTTCTGCATCAGGGCCATGGTTCCGGCGTGCTCGTTGCGGTACACGTGAGCCCCGACAACCAGGACACGGTGGCCCGGGTGCTGCGCGAGGCGGGCAGCCTCGAGATCGAGCGTGCGCATGGGCGCTGGCAGCACGGACGCTGGGCCGATTTCGATCCGACGAAAGACGTCGAACCCATGGACGCCTCGCGTGGCAGTGCAGCCGCGCAAGCGGCGTCCGGCCCGGAGCACGGTTCGCGCGCGCAGCCCGCGCAGCGTTGACACCCGCATCGTTCCTCCAGGAAAAAGATCATGCTCCGCTATGCCATCGTTTTCTTCGTGGTTGCGGTCATCGCCGCGATATTCGGTTTTACGGGTATCGCGGCGGGGGCGGCCGAAATCGCCAAGGTTCTCTTTTTCATCTTCGTTGTCATCTTCGTGGCGACGCTGTTGCTCGCCACGTTCCGATGACGAATCCGCCGATGCCGGGCACGTGATGCGCGGCGGCGCGTTTCGTGCTTGAAGGCAAGTATCGCCCGTTGCGCGAAAGGAGCCGCCATGTCACGCGTCATCTGGAAAGGTGCCATCAGCTTCGGCCTCGTGAACGTGCCGGTGCAACTGCATCCCGCCACGCGGCCCGAGCGTACGAGCTTCAACCTGCTCGATAAGGAAACGGCCGATCCGATCGGCTACAAGCAGATCAACAAGCGCACGGGCAAGGAGGTGTCCCGGGAAAACATCGTGCGCGGGTTCGAGTACGAAAAAGGACATTACGTGCTGCTCGCCGACGAGGAAATCCGCGCGGCGAGCCCCGAGTCGACTCAAACCGTCGATATTCTTTCGTTCGTCGAGGCCTATTCGGTCTCGTTCCTTTATCTCGATACGCCCTATTACCTCGTTCCGGAACGGCAGGGCAAGAAGGCCTATGCGCTCTTGCGCGAAGCGCTCGCGCAGACGGGCAAGATCGGCATCGCCAGTGTCGTGCTGCACAACAAGCAGCATCTGGCCGCGTTGATTCCCGCCGGCCCGGTGCTCGCGCTCAACACGCTGCGTTGGGGTGGAGAAGTGCTGGCTATCGACGAACTCGCCCTGCCGCCCACCGACGCCAAGAAAGCGGGCGTCAACGCACGCGAGGTCGAGATGGCCAAGAAGCTGATCGAGGACATGACCGAATCGTGGAATCCGGGCGAGTACCACGACACGTTTCGCGATGAAATTCTCGCGCTCGTCGACAAGAAGGTGCGCGAGGGCAAGACACGCGAGATCAGCGAAGCGGCCAAGGCACCCGCGCATCGGCGCGCAACCGCCGACGTCGTCGACTTGTCCGAACTGCTCAAGCGCAGCCTGGGGCGCGGGCGCGGCAAGCATGCGGCGTAGCAAGGGCACTGGCGCGTCGATCGTCGTCTGTATCGCGATGATGCGCCGGCCGATCCATCTCACCGACCGTCGGGATCGCTAGCATGGCTGGAAACCTCGATACCTACCGCAAAAAGCGCCGCTTCGGCGAGACGCCGGAGCCGGCCGGCGCAGCGCGCGCGCGCCGCGGACAGCATGAACTGTCTTTCGTGATCCAGGAGCACCACGCGCGGCGCCTGCATTACGACTTTCGGCTCGAACTCGACGGCACGCTTCATTCGTGGGCGGTGCCGAAAGGGCCGAGCCTCGATCCCTCCGTGAAGCGGCTCGCCGTTCACGTCGAGGACCATCCTGTGGAATATGGGTCGTTCGAGGGCGAAATTCCCGAAGGCAACTACGGCGCGGGGACGGTGCTCGTCTGGGACCGCGGCACCTGGGAACCGGCCGGGGGGCCGAAGGAGGCGCGCAAGGCTTATGAGGCCGGCCGGCTCAAGTTCACGCTCGATGGCCAAAAGCTTCACGGCGGCTGGGCGCTCGTACGCAGCGGTATGCGCGGCAGCGGCGACAAGGAGCAGTGGCTGCTCATCAAGGAGCGCGACGAGGAGGCCCGCAGCGAAGCGGAATTCGATGTGATCGTGGAGCGTCCGGGAAGCGTGCTCGGTAACGGTCATGACAAGGCGCGAGGCCGCGGCAAAGCTGCGACGACCGCACGCTCCAGGACGACGCGCGAGGCGAAGCAGGCCGGTCGGCTCGCGGTGCCCGCCAAGGCGCCGCACGCGGGCGAAAAGAAAAGCGGACGGCCCGATATCGTTGCGACACGCAGCTCGGAGTCGCTGCGCGAGCTCGCCCGCTCGCCGGCCATCGAAGGCGCGACGAAGGCGCCGTTGCCCGCCTCGCTGAAGCCGCAATTGGCGACACTCGTCGATTCGGCACCGACCGGCGACGATTGGTCGTACGAAATCAAGTTCGATGGCTACCGCATGCTGGTCCGCATCGATCGCAAGGATCGATCGAAGCCCGTGCGAGTGTTCACACGCAGCGGGCTCGACTGGACCGACAAGTTCAGCCGACAGATCGAAGCGTTGGCCGCGCTCGACGTGGAAACGGCGTGGCTCGATGGCGAAGCGACGGTGCTCGACGCGCGCGGCGTGCCCAGTTTCCAGGCGCTGCAAAACGCGTTCGATGCCAATCGGCCCCAGGAAATCGTCTTTTTCCTGTTCGATTTGCCTTACCTCAATGGCTACGATTTGCGCAAAGTGCCGCTCGTGCAGCGGCGCGCTTTGTTGCGTGCGTTGATGGAGGAGCCCGAACAGGAAACGATACGGTTTTCCGAGGATTTCGCGCTCGACGCGAACGACCTTTTGCGCAGTGCCTGCGAAATGGCGCTCGAGGGAATCGTCGGCAAGCGGCGCGACAGCGCCTATACCTCGACGCGCAGCGGCGCATGGATCAAGCTGCGCTGCCGGCGGCGGCAGGAGTTCGTGATCGGCGGATACACCGAGCCGTCTGGCAGCCGTACCGGTTTCGGCGCGCTGCTGCTGGGCGTCCATGACGTCAATGGCCGGCTGCACTACGCGGGGCGCGTCGGCACGGGATTCGACACGACGACGCTGCGTACCATCAAAAAGGCCCTCGACGAGCGCGAGACCGCTGAGATGCCGTTTGCCGAAATGCCGCGCGAGCGCAGTCGGACGCGCGTGCATTGGGTGAAGCCCGAGCTGGTCGCGGAATGTAATTTCTCGGAATGGACGAGCGAGCGCATCGTGCGTCAGGCATCGTTCATCAGCCTCAGGCAAGACAAGCCTGCGGACGAGGTCGCGCAAGAGACGCCGCGCAAAGGAGACCCAGTGCGTTCGCAAACGCGTGAACCGTCAGCCCCTTCGCCTGGCCGCAAGGCGCACCGTGGAACCTCGGGGCGGGCGTCGGCTCATCCAAGCTCGCGCCGCTCCTCGACATCGACCGATGAAACGACCGTCGCCGGTGTGCGAATTTCACATCCGGACCGTGTCATCGACGGCACTTCGGGATTTCGCAAGGGCGATCTCGCGCGTTATTTCGAATGGGTCGCGCCCTGGATGCTCGCTCATTTGAAGGACCGGCCGCTTGCGCTCGTGCGTGCGCCCGGGGGTATCGAAGGAGAACTTTTCTTTCAGAAGCACACGACGAGCCGGCTCGAGATTCCGCATATCACACAGCATGAAGGACTCGATCCCGGTCACCCGCCGCTGTTGACGATCGGCAGTGTCGAAGCGCTCGTCGGTGCGGCTCAGATGGGGACCGTGGAGTTGCACACCTGGAACGCCGTCGCCTCCAACATAGAAAAGCCCGACCGTGTCGTGTTCGATCTCGACCCCGATCCGAAGCTGGGCTGGGATCGCATGATCGAGGCGGCGCTGCTGACGCGCTCGCTGCTGCAGGAACTGGGGCTCGAGTCGTGGTGCAAGACGAGCGGAGGCAAGGGGCTGCACGTCGTCGTGCCGCTCGCGAAACAGGCGGGGTGGGACGACGTCAAGGCGTTTGCGCAGGCGGCCGCCCAGCACATGGCCGCCACGCTGCCCGATCGCTTCAGCGCGAAGATGGGGGCGCAGAACCGGCGCGGCCGCATCTTCGTCGACTATCTGCGCAACAACCGGGGCTCCAGCACGGTCGTCGCTTTTTCGCCGCGCGCGCGCGCGGGGATGGGCGTATCGGTGCCGCTCGCATGGGAAGAGGTCGAGCAGACGACGGGTGGCGCCCAGTGGACCGTCACGAATCTTCACGAGAGGTTGGACACGTTGCGGGCCGATCCGTGGGCCGACTATGCGAAAACGCGGCAGCGGATCACGCGCGAGATGCGCGACCGCCTGGGCATGGACAAGTCCCGCTGAGGCAGGGAAAGCCGCCGCCGCTGGGTCCGCTTTTTGCAGCCTTTTCTTGCGTTAGTGTCCGGCGCCCCGGGTGCCGATCGGCGCCGGACGCTGCTTCAGGGTTCAACGCATAGCGGAGGCAGGCATGGCGCAAACAGTAGGCGATTTCATCGTCGAAAGATTGCATCAATGGGGGGTGCGGCGAATGTACGGATACCCCGGCGATGGCATCAACGGGGTGTTCGGCGCGCTCAACCGCGCTGAGGGAAAGATCGAATTCATTCAGGCACGCCACGAAGAAATGGCGGCATTCATGGCCAGCGCGCATGCCAAGTTCACGGGCGAGCTCGGTGTTTGCATCGGGACTTCGGGGCCCGGTGCCGCGCACCTCGTGACGGGACTCTACGACGCGCGGCTCGATCATATGCCGGTGCTGGCCATCTGCGGCCAGCAGGCGCGTGCGGGGCTCGGCGCGCACTATCAGCAGGAAATCGACATCGCGTCCATGCTCAAGGATGTCGCAGGCGCTTATGTGCAGCAAGCGAGCGTGCCGGCGCAGGTGCGGCACATGGTCGATCGCGCCGTACGCATCGCGCTTGCCGAACGGCGGGTCACTGCCATCATCTTGCCGAGCGATCTGCAGGAACTCGATTACGCCCCGCCGGCGCGCAAGCACGGAACGGCGCACTCGGGCGTGGGCTATTCGCGGCCGTGCGTCGTGCCGGCGCCCACCGACCTCGCGCGGGCCGCCGATGTGCTGAACGCGGGCAGCCGCGTGGCGATGCTCGTTGGCGCGGGGGCGCTCAATGCAACGGACGAAGTCATCGCAATGGCCAAGAAGCTCGGAGCCGGCGTGACGAAGGCGCTGCTCGGCAAGGCCGTCGTGCCCGACGAATATCCGTGGGTGACGGGCTCCATCGGCTTGCTCGGCACCAAGCCGAGCTGGGAGCTGATGACGAATTGCGATACGTTTTTCATGATCGGCTCGGGCTTCCCGTATTCGGAATTCTTGCCGAAAGAGGGCGACGCGCGCGGCGTGCAGATCGACATCGATGCCGGCATGCTGAGCCTGCGCTATCCGATGGAGGTCAGCCTGGTGGGCGATGCCGCGCAGACGCTGCGCGCCCTGTTGCCGCTCATCGACCAGAAGGACGACGACGCCTGGCAAAAGCGTATCGCGCACTGGACCGAGGACTGGTGGGCGACGCTCGACAAGCGTGCGGGCGAAACGACGAAAACAGGTGTCAACCCTCAGCGCGCATTCACCGAGCTGTCACCGCGTCTGCCCCCCGACGTCATTTTGACGAGCGACTCAGGCTCATGCGCGAACTGGTTTGCGCGCGATCTGAAGATCCGCCGCGGCATGATGTGCTCGCTTTCGGGCGGCCTGGCATCGATGGGCGCTGCCGTGCCGTATGCCATCGCCGCGAAGTTCGCGCACTCGCAGCGGCCCGTCATTGCGATGGTCGGCGACGGCGCGATGCAAATGAACAATATGGCCGAGTTGATCACGGTCTCGAAGTATTGGAAGCAGTGGGCGGACCCGCGCTGGATCTGCATGGTTCTCAACAACGAGGACCTCAACCAGGTGACGTGGGAGCAGCGCGTCATGGAGGGCGATCCGAAGTTCGACGCGTCCCAGGTCCTGCCCAACGTGCCGTACCACCGCTTCGCCGAGCTGATCGGACTGAAGGGCATCTACGTCGATCGCCCCGAGGCGTTGGGCCCGGCGTGGGACGAAGCGCTATCGGCGTCGCAGCCGGTGGTGCTCGAGGTGAAGACTGACCCCGAAGTACCGCCGTTGCCGCCGCATATCACGCTCACGCAGGCGCGTCAGTTCATGCGCACGCTGATGGAAGGCGACCCGCGCGAAGGCAGCGTGCTCGTCAATACGGCCAAGCAAGTCATGGCGTCGGTCTTGCCGGGCAAAAAGGACTCCTGATAGGACTCCTGATCGATCGTCAAGGGGCGCGCCGCCGCAACAGCATCGCGGCGAGCGCGACGGCCACCGTGGCGCTCAGCGCGGCGCCGCGGTGCGTATCGAGCCACAGCGTGGCGCTCGTCGTTTTGGCTTGCGCATCGAAAGCGCCGCGCGTTCTATGTCGGCCGGCCACCGGCTGCCAGAGATCGACGGGGCGTGCCGGGTCCGCCGCGGTGTCGCGCTGCTGCGCCTCATAGGCGTTGCGCGCGAGATACCGATCGAGGCAACCCGGTGCAAGCTTGTTCGCAACGATCGCCTTGATCGACGACAGCCCTACCCACAACTCGCGCTTCGGATGCATGGCGGCATGAACGATGGCGCGTGCGGCGACCTCGGGCTGATAGATGGGCGGTACCGGACGCGGTGCGCGGGGCATGCGGTTCAGTGCCCAGTCGAACTGCGGCGTGTTGAGTGCCGGCATTTGGACCATCGTTACGCGGACCCGGCTTTTGTCGTGCAGCAACTCACAACGCAGGGCATCGGTGAAGCCGCGAATCGCGAACTTCGCGCCGCAGTAGGCCGATTGAAGCGGAATCGCGCGATAGGCGAGCGCCGAGCCGACTTGCACGATCACGCCGCGATTACGCGCGCTCATGCGCTTGAGCGCGGCCATCGTGCCCCAGACGTAGCCGAGGTAGGTGACTTCGGTCACGCGCGCGAATTCCGCCGGGGCGATATCGGCGACGGGCGAGAACACCGTCACCATCGCGTTGTTGACCCAGACGTCGATGGGGCCGAGCGTGGATTCGATTTGCGTGGCGGCGGCTTCGACGGCCTCCGCGGTGCTGACGTCGAGCGCGATTGACAACGCGCACACACCGCGCTCGCGCACCTCCTCGGCCGTTTGTTCGAGCGCGCCCGGGTCGCGCGCGAGCAGCGCCACATCGGAGCCCAGCCGCGCGAATTCGAGCGCCGCGGCCCGGCCGACGCCCGCACTCGCGCCTGTGACGACGACTACTTTCGGTATGCGAGAGCCGAGCATCGAGATATCCGTTTCGTCCGTTGATGGGGGCGTTCGGCGCCGCGCTCAGTTGCCGATTCGATCGAGGGTGAAGACTTGCTCGGCGTGCGTCCCATGGCGATCCGGGATAGCGATGGTCCCGCGAGGGACGACCTCCCAGCCGGCTCGCGTGGCGATAACGGGCATTGTCCCGCCCATGCGCGAGTCCCAGTCGACGAGTCCTTCGGGCGGCACGGGGATGCTGTCGTCGAGCGAGGCGTTCGAATAGATGACGTTGTCTTGCCATTGCGAAGCGCCACGTCGCGCTTCGAGACCCTTGCCGTCGGTGTCGACCGTATCGTCGGTTGCGGCCATGCCCGCATTGTCCACCGAATGGATTCGGGCATTGGCCCGCGCGACGGGGTCGCCCGTGTCCCCAGACGCTTGCCGGTGGAGGACGGGCAGCGGCGCAGGCTCTTTGGCCGCGACGGTCTGTGCCGATGTGGCGTGCCGCGCGGAACCGAACTCGCGTGCCTGCGTTGCGGCGTCCGGCGACGCGCCGCCGGCTGCTGGAGTCTTGGCGGGGCTCTTCGCCGCGATTTCGTTTTGCTGACTCTGGGTCGGGTTGTGTTCGTTGTTTTCCACGGTGCAGTCCTCCGCTGGAAGTTGCGTCCTGCTACATAAGACAAGACGATGCAACGATCGTGCCGCGCGGATCAGGGCCTGTAATCAGCGTGAACAGGCCCTTAAAGTTCGCCGCGGCCCCGCATCGTGGCGATGCGGTCGGCCGTGCGGCACGCAATGGCCTGAATCGTCAGAGACGGATTGACGCCGCCTACCGTCGGAAAAACGGAGCCATCGCAGATCCAGAGATTGGGGATATCCCAGCTTCGGCAGTCCGCATTGACGACGCTCGTGCGCGGATCGTCGCCCATGCGGGCGGTGCCGTTCAGATGGCAAGTGTCGTCGAGTTGGCGCCAGACCTCTTTCGCGCCGGCGGCGACGAGCGCATCGCTCATATAGTCGAGCGCGTGGCCGATGAGCCGTTTGTCGTTCTCGCATAGGGAATGCGTGACGCGAGCGATAGGCAAGCCGAGCGCATCCTTTTCCTCGGCGAGCGTGACGCGGTTGCGCTCTTGCGGTAGCGTCTCGCCCACCATCTTCAGTCCAGCCTGATGGTTGTACTTCGACATCTCCTCGTGCAACGCCTCGCCCCAGAGCCCCCGGCCCGCTTGAACGTAGGCCCATACGTGAGGCAGCGGCCCCTGGCTCATATAGCAATAACCGCCGAAGAAATCCTTGCCCTTGTCCTCGTAGTTCCAATGCTCGGTCAATGCGAGCGACGGCGGCCCCTTGTACCAGCGAATCTCGTCGTCCATGACGCCCCACGCTGCTTGATTCGCCTGCACCATCAGGTTTTTGCCGACGAGGCCCGAGCGATTCGTGAGCCCCTCCGGGAAACGGGACGTCGCCGACATCAGCAGCAATCGCGGCGTCTCGATCGCATAGCCGGCGACTACGACGTTGCGTGCCCGCTGGAACTGCCAGCGGCCTTCGCGGCAATATTCGACACCGGTCACGCGGTCGTCGCTGCCGACATCGATACGCCCGACCATCGCCAGATCGCGAATCTCGGCGCCCGCGGCCACGGCGCGCGGAATCCAGGTGACGAGCGCGCTCTGTTTCGCGTTCGTCGCGCAGCCCGATACGCAGAATCCGCGATATACGCACGGGTGCGCCCGGCCGCGCGGCGCGGACAGCGTGGCCAGCGGCGTCGGGGTCCAATCGATGCCGAGCGCTTCGGCGCCGCGCGCCAGCACCAGCGCGGGTGCATTCAGTTCGTGGGCGCGGTAGGGGTAACGCGGTCGGGGCGGGCCCCACGGATAGCGGACCGGCCCCGAAATCTTGAGTGCCTCTTCGACCTCGGTGTAATAGCGCCACATCTCGCGCCAATCGAGCGGCCAGTCGGCGCCATAACCGAGCAACGTACGCGACTTGAACCATTCGGGCCGAAAGCGCAGCGAGACCATTGCGAAGTGCACCGTGCTGCCGCCGACGGCTCGCCCGCTGTTGTTGCTGCCGAGCTGGAGCGGATCGTCGCCGTCGCAGATGCGCTCCTCGGTCCAGTAGAGCTTGGCCTGATGCGTTTCGTCCGATGCGAACTCCTCGAGCGGACGCCACCATGCGCCGGCATCGAACGCGACGACCGAGAACCCGAGTTCGGCAAGCCGGCAGGCGAGCGTGCCGCCACCCGCACCCGTACCGACGATGGCGAAATCGACGGGCTCGTCCTGAGAATACTCGCGCATCGGCACCCAGCCGCCGATCGTGAAGACGTCGGGCGCGCGGCCGTTTTTGCCGCGCGGCGTATGCATGGCTTCATCGAACACGGCCGTTCTCCCGACGCGCCTTCTCCTCTTGTCCCGGGCGAGCCTCCACGGGCTCCCACGCATCGCGTCTGTTCGCCTGCATGCGGACGTACCCGCGCGGATTGGCGGGGCCGCCGAAGCCGATCTCGCTCCATGCGTGCGGGTGCGAATAGTAAGCCGAGGCGATGTCGACCATCAGACGCAAGCGGAAGAAAACGTCGCTGCCCATGCCCTGCCATGCAGGGCTTTGCAGTTCGCCCGTCTGCATGCGGCGAAGGACATCGCATTGCGCGTTTTCGTCGATATCGGCGAACGCGGCGCCATACAACGTCTGCGATTCGGCATCGATCGCGGCGAGCGCGATTTCCCATGCCTCGCGCAGTGGGGGAAGGCGTGCGTCGCGATATCCGTCGCGCGTATCCTGGTCGAGCCGCGTATCGACGAGGCCCGCTACCGGTATCCGCGGCGCTGCGAAGCGCCGATGCGCAACGTCGACCGACGGGTCGAGCGAGTGCGGAACGATCACGGCACACAGCGCCTGCAACGCGCGCCATTGCGTGTCGTTGCAAAAGCGCGGCGCGTTGGGTTGGGCGAGGCGTTCGTCGATGACGGCACGCGTGACATCGTCCCACGACGGGGTGTCGCGCAGCTTCAGTACGTCGTAGCCGGGGTAGGGCGACGCAAGGGGGTGTTTCGGGTTCATCGCTCGGTCTCCCGGAGGCGAAGCGCGGCCAGGCCGGCCGTCGCGAGCGCGGTGAAGCTCGGCGGGGCGGGCAGGGGCGGTCCGCTCAATACGTTTTGCGACCAGTTGCGCCAGCCGCCCTGATAGCGCGCGACGCCGCGTGCGTGGAACGCCACGCCCAGCGCGCCGAGCGCGGCGGTGACGCGCAGCCACGCGCGGGTCCACCAACGCACGCGCGGCTCGCCGAGCGCCGCGCGAGCCAGCAACGCCGCCGCAACGGGCGGCACGGCGACGGGCGCATACATGGCCCGGTGCTGGAACGAGCCCCGAAAATGCAGCAACGCAACTTCGCCGACAGTCCCCGCCAAGCCGACCGCACTCAATAACGCGAGCGCCTTGCCGGCGGGCAGCCCGAACAGACGCGGGTCCTCGAGCGGTTCGTCGCGCAGCGTCTCGCCGACGGCGCCGAGCGTGCCCGACAGCAGTAGCGCCATCGGCGCGCCGAGCGGCGCACCGTAAAAGAGGTTGTGCCAGCTCCAGCCGCCGGGACGTTTCGTCACGTTATAAAGATGAAAGCCGGTACCGGCGATGCCAACGCCGGCAGCGGCCAGATAAATCGCGCGGCGCAACCCGTGCGTGCTGGGCGATTCATCCGTGCCGCCATGTACCCCGGCAGCGAGACAGAGCGCGCCGGCCGCGAGCGGAACGAACATCGCCGGGTTGGCATAGGAGCCGCGATAGTGTTCGATGGCCGAATCGGTCAGCGCCGACCAGGCAAGCAATGCCGAGCTGCGGTTGAAGCTGCGTGCGGCGGCAATGTGCGTGGCGATTTGCGAAGCGGGAACGTGCCTGGAGCGCTCGTCGTGCCGCGGCCGGCTCGGCGCGGGGACGGCGCCATCGCGGGTGTCGTTTTCTGCGCGACCGGCACGGTGCGGGACCCGGCGTACGTTCATCTTCGAATGCGACGCGGCTGCGGCAGCGAGCGCCACGACGCCCAAGGCGGCAAGCCATCCGTGGTTCGATCCGTTCATCGGGTTGTCGGCTCCTTCATACCGCGAAACGTTGCGCGTCGCGGTGCTTGAATTCGAGGCCGCACCCCGGGCGCGAGAGATCGGGCCGGATGACGCCGTCGCGCGCGACGGGCGCGCCGTCGAACAGCATGGCTTCGATGCGCACATGGTCGTGAAACCACTCGACATGACGCAGGCCGGGCGCCGCGGCCGCGACGTGCAGATGCAGCGCCGGGGCGCAGTGTGCGGACAACGGGATATGCCATGCGTCGCAGAGCGCGGCCGCTTTGAGAAAGCCGCTCACGCCGCCGCATCGGCTCGCGTCGGCCTGCATCACATCGACCGCTTGCGCTTCGAGCATGCGGCGGAAATCGTCGGGGTTATAGGCATATTCGCCGGCCGCGATGTCCATTGCCGGCGGTGCACGACGTCGCACGGCGTGCAGCCCGGCGAGATCGTCGGAAGAAACGGGTTCCTCGAACCAGGTGACGTCGCACTCGGCGAAGCGCTGCGCGCAATCGAGTGCGGATTTGACAGAAAGCGCGCCGTTCGCATCGACGAAGAGCGCGGCGGCGTCGCCGATCGCCGCGCGCGCGCATACGACGCGCTCAGGATCGCGAGCCGGCTCGCTGCCGACTTTCATCTTGACGGCGCGGCAGCCGTTCTCGCCCACCCATCGCTCGAATTGCTCTCGCAGCTGCTCGTCGCTATAGCTCGTAAAGCCGCCGCTGCCATACACCGGTACGGCTTCGCGTATCGGTCCGCCGAGCAATCGTACGAGCGGCAATCCGGCGAGTCTCGCTTGCAGGTCCCACAGCGCGCAGTCCACGGCCGAAATGGCCGTGGCGGCGACGCCGGCGCGGCCGATGTTGCGCACGCGGCGCCAAAGCCGCTGCGTGAGCGCACGCGCGCAGCCCGCGTCGCCATGAAGCAGCTCGGGGGCGAGCGTTTCGCGAATCAATGCGACGGCGCAGGCATCGGTGTACGTATATCCGATACCGGTGCAACCGCCTGCGTCGATCTCCACGACGATGAGCGTCGTGGCATGCCATTCGAACGTGCCGTCGGCTTCGGGCGCATCGGTCGGTATCGTGAAGGCGTGCGCGCGGACGGCCGCGATCGGGGTCGTGTCGCGGCTTGGTGCCTTCGGGGAGTCAGCACGGCGTGTGGAGTGGTCGGCAACGCTCATTTTCAGCGGAATCGGTAAACGCTTACCCAACGCCACCGACACGCAAGCCGCATGCCGCGCTGCGCCGGCCCAGCGGGAGGCCCCGCCGCGAGGCCGGGGGCGCGCGAGGCGGCCCGGGCATGAACGATGCGTGGCATTGCGTGGCCCCGGCGCCGATCCGCGAGTTACAGGCGGCCGGTGGTCAACTTTTACAGACGATGGCAATGGTCATGCACGGCTGCGTTGCGGGTGTCGTCAGGCATGTGCCATGCGCGAATCGCAGGGTCCTTGAGGACGGAGGATTTGCCATGAGCAGCGATACCAGCAAGAAGGGCGAGCAGTCGAAGCACGAGGAGGACCTCATCGACAAGTCGGTCGAGGATACCTTTCCCGCCAGCGACCCACCTGCCGTCGGCGGCACGACGAAGATCGGTTCGAAAGACGATAAAGGGGGCAAGGATCGCGATAAAAGCGACAGCACCCCCAACGGCAGCGAGGATGGCACCGGGGGCAGCGAAGACAAAGGCACTGCCGCACCGACAGGCCGTCCCCCCGCACGCTGAGCGATGAAGACGGCGCCGCTCGAATACCTGGCGCATGCCGCTGGGCCGGCGAGCTTGCCGACGCAACGGCTCGAGTGGGCGCTCATCGCGCTCGTGAGCGCGGTCATGATCGTCGTGGCCGCGCTGCTCGTAGCCGCACTCATGCGTCGACGCGGGAGCGGGCGGCCCGATGCGATCGGAGCCGAAGCGGGGGGCATGTCGTGGATCTACATCGGCACGGGTGTGTCGTCGCTCGCGTTGTTCGCCGCATTGATCTATGTGATGGCGACGCTCGAATCGGTGGCCGCGCCGCGCGTGGCGCCCGCGCTTCAAATCGATGTCACGGCTTATGACTGGTGGTGGAAGGTGGAGTACCCGGATGCCGACGATGCCTCGCGCAGCTTCGCGACTGCGAACGAAATTCATATCCCCGTCGGCGTACCGGTTCAGATCAAGCTGCGCAGCGCCGACGTCATCCATGCCTTCTGGGTTCCGCAATTGGCCGGCAAGACCGAGATGATCCCGGGGCAGATCAACGAGCAGTGGATAGAGGCCGATGCGCCGGGCGTCTATCGCGGGCAGTGCTCGCAGTTTTGCGGCGCGCAGCATGCGCATATGGCGTTCGAGGTCGTCGCGCAGCCGCCGGCGGAATTCGATGCATGGCGGCGGGCGCAGGCGCGCGATGCGTCGCCCGCCGCTCAGTCGGCCGCGATCAATGCAGGCAAGCGTCTGTTCGGCGAGCGCTGCGCCGGATGCCACGCTGTTCGCGGTACCGATGCGGCGGGCGCGCAAGCGCCCGATCTTACGCATCTGGGCTCGAGACGGTTGATCGCCGCGGGGCAGTTGCCCAACACCGCTGCCAATCGGCTCGATTGGATCCAGCATGCCCAGCGCATCAAGCCCGATTCGATGATGCCTTCGATGGCGCTGTCCGCCTCGGATGCGAGCGCGCTGTCCGCCTATCTGGCGACGCTTCAATGAACCGGGACTCAACGAGGAACAAGCGAGAGATAGCCGATGTCCGATACGCCCGCCCCTGCATTGTCCGGCGATTCGCCGGAAACCATGCGGCTTTCGAGGCCGCTCGTGCGCGAGTCCATCGATGCCGACCGTGCCGAGCGCCTTGCCGAAATCTGGGAAACGCGGCCTGGGTGGCGGGGCTGGTTTTCCACTGTCGATCACAAGACGATCGGCCTGCGCTATCTGGTGACGTCGTTTCTCTTTCTGTTGCTGGGAGGCGTCGAAGCGCTCGTCATGCGCGTGCAGCTCGCCCAGCCGAACGCGACCGTGCTTTCGCCGGAACAGTACAACCAACTGTTCACGATGCACGGCATCACGATGATCTTTCTCTATGCATCGCCGGTGCTGTCGGGCTTTTCGAATTTCCTGTGGCCGCTCGTACTCGGTGCGCGCGATATGGCTTTCCCGCGGCTCAACGCGTTTTCCTATTGGGTTTTCCTGTTCGCCGGCATCTTCTTGTATGCGAGCTTTCCGCTCGGTGAAGCGCCGAATGCGGGTTGGTTCAATTACGTACCCCTATCGGAATTGACCTACGATGTCGGGCCGAACATCGATGTCTATTCGCTGGGCATGGTGCTGCTCGGCATTTCGACGACGGTGGGGGCGGTCAATTTCGTCGTTACGCTGCTGAGAATGCGCGCGCCGGGCATGTCGATCGATCGCATTCCGGTGCTCGTATGGGGCACGTTGACCGCATCGGGCGCCAATCTCTTCGCGGTGCCGTCCGTGAGCCTCGCGTTCCTCATGCTGTGGCTCGATCGCCGTATCGGCACGCATTTTTTCGATGTCACCGCCGGCTCGCATGCGCTCTTATGGCAGCACATGTTCTGGATATTCGCGCATCCGTGGGTCTATGTTGTCGTGCTGCCGGCCATGGGCATCGTCTCCGATGCGCTGCCCGTGTTCTGCCGGCGGCCGCTCGTGGGCTACGGGCCCGTGGCGATATCGACTGTCGCGACGATGGTGATCGGCTTCGTCGTCTGGATCCATCATATGTTCGCCACCGGCCTGCCGCCGCTCGCGCTGTCCTTTTTCGGCGCGGCGAGCATGGTGATCTCGATTCCGAGCGCCGTCGCAACGTTTGCATGGATTGCGACGATCTGGACGGGACGCCCCGTTTTTCGCGTGCCGTTTCTGTTCTTCGCCGGTTTCGTACTGCTGTTCGTGATCGGCGGCGTCTCGGGCGTGATGACGGCTGCCGTGCCGCTCGACTGGCAGTTGACCGATACCTATTTCGTCGTCGCGCATCTGCA
>NZ_JBMRBK010000093.1:0-5238 GCF_057351765.1 Trinickia sp.
CTTCGTGGGGCTGGCCACCAGAAGGGCCGATCGCCGCGTCATGCTCCTTGTGAATACGTCGAGTATTCCCTTCGTCCCATTCCTTGCGCTCGGCCCTTCTGGTGGCCAGCGCAAGCCTGTAATTAGCGTGAACAGGCCCTAAGACAGACGGCTCAGCGCGACGATTGGCGGCGTGCTACGATTTGCTGCGCGCCAATGCTTGACATGTGCCTTCGCGGTCTCAGCGGCGCGTCTTTATGCGCCGTTTCGACGACGCGCGAGCCGTTCAGCATGCCGATTCAATACCTCCGCGGGTTCACCATGCCCGAGCGTACCGACGAAGCCAATCGTCGGCTCGGGCGCTCGCTCGCGTTCGTCGCAGGCGCCGCCAATGCGGGCGGCTTTCTTGCCGTGGGGCAGTACACGTCGCATATGTCGGGGATCGCCTCCACGTTTGCCGACTCTCTGGCGCTTGGCAGCATCGAGACGGCGGTGACCTGCGTGGCGTCTTTGCTCTCGTTCCTTTGCGGCGCGGCGACTTCGGCCATCTTGATCAACTGGGGCCGCAGACGTGCGCTGACCAGTCTCTACGCCATGCCGCTAATGCTCGAAGCTGTGCTACTGCTTTGCTTCGGGCTGCTCGGCTCGCACCTCGAGGGCCATCGGGTGCTGTTCGTGCCGGCTACCGTGGCGCTGCTGTGCTTCGTGATGGGGCTGCAAAACGCGATGATCACGAAGATTTCGAAAGCGGAGATTCGTACCACCCATGTGACGGGGCTCGTCACCGATCTCGGCATTGAACTCGGCAAGCTCTTTTACTGGAATGCGTCGCGCGGCGACGAGGCGCCCGACCCGCTGTTCGTGCGCGGTGATCGGCAGAAGCTGGTGCTCCTGGCCTCATTGCTGGCCGCGTTCATTTGCGGCGGGCTCGCGGGCGCGATCGGCTTCAAGCATCTCGGCTTCGTATCGACGGTGCCCCTCGCAACGGTTCTACTCGCGCTCGCCGCAGTGCCGTTGGTGGACGACATGCTGGGGCCGCGGGGCTAAGCCGCCTTGGCCTATTCGCTCCGTTAGCCCAACGGAGCCACTTTCCCTCGACCAAGATCCTTTCGCATTTCGGCGAAAGGCGATTTCACGTCCCGCTTTCCTCAGTACGCCCTCTCCCGCACTGCAACATCGAAACCGCTTCCTCACGCTTGACAGCCCCGAGCGCGTATCCGATCATTCGATCACCAAACGAGCAAATGCTCTGTCGTTGAGCGATAGCTCACCGGCAAAGAAAACGGGTCACTTCATTACCCAATCGGAGACGTTTCGTGAAATTGCGCGAAAAAGTGGCAATCGTGACGGGCGCCGCGAGCGGAATCGGTGAGGCCGTGGCTGAGCGGTATGTGAGCGAGGGCGCTCGCTGTATGCTGGTCGACGTCAAATCCGCCGATGCCATATCCTCGCTCGTCGAACGGCACCCCGATCACGTCCATGCTGTCACCGCCGACATCACGCGCCGCGAGGACATCGAACGCATCGTGGCCGGCACCGTCGAGCGCTTCGGCGGCATCGACATCCTGTTCAACAACGCGGCCATCTTCGATATGCGCCCGCTGCTCGACGAATCCTGGGACATCTTCGACAAACTGTTCTCCGTCAACGTGAAGGGCATGTTCTTCATGATGCAAGCGGTGGCCCGGCGCATGGTCGAGCAGGGCCGGGGCGGCAAGATCATCAACATGTCCTCGCAGGCAGGCCGCCGCGGCGAAGCGCTCGTTTCACATTACTGCGCCACGAAGGCCGCCGTCCTCAGCTACACGCAATCGGCTGCCCTGGCTCTCGCGCCCCATAAGATCAACGTGAACGGCATTGCCCCGGGCGTCATCGACACCCCGATGTGGAAAGACGTCGACGCCTTGTTCGCCCGCTACGAAAACCGGCCGCTCGGCGAGAAAAAACGCCTCGTGGGCGAAGCCGTGCCGCTCGGGCGCATGGGTGTACCCGCCGATCTCACGGGCGCCGCGCTTTTTCTGGCCTCGGCCGATGCCGACTACATCACTGCGCAAACACTCAATGTCGATGGCGGCAACTGGATGAGCTAGACCTTTGCCGCATGCGCGCCTACAACAAAGGCTGACGGATGCGGCGTGAGCCCGAGCAGTTCCCTACAACGTACAAGACTAGGAGACACACGATGCAATCTGAATTCGGTACCGCCCGCCGTTTCGCGTACAAGGCGTTGGGCGCCGCTGTGCTGGCTTGCGCGGCGGGAGGCGCCGCCAGCGCCGCATCGGCTGCGACCGTCACGATCGCTGTCGTGAACAATCCCGACATGCTCGAGATGAAAAAGCTCTCGGCGGAGTTCGAAAAGGCCAATCCGGATATCAAGCTCAATTGGGTCGTGCTCGAGGAGAACGTGCTGCGCCAACGCGCCACGACCGATATCACGACGGGCAGCGGCCAGTTCGACGTCATGATGATCGGCGCCTACGAGGCTCCGCAGTGGGGCAAGCGCGGCTGGCTCTCGCCGATGACGAATCTGCCCGCCGACTACGACTTGAACGATGTCCTCAAACCCGTGCGCGACAGCCTCTCGTCCGGCGGTACCCTCTACGCGCTGCCGTTTTACGCGGAAAGCTCGATGACGTTCTACCGCAAGGATTTGTTCGCGGCGAAGGGCCTGACCATGCCGCCGAATCCGACCTACGATCAGATCGCGCAATTTGCCGACAAGCTGACGGACAAGTCGGCCGGCATCTACGGCATCTGCTTGCGCGGCAAGGCGGGTTGGGGCGAAAACATGGCCTACCTGACGACGCGTGTCAATGCTTACGGCGGGCGCTGGTTCGACGAGAAATGGCACGCACAGTTGACCACGCCCGAATGGAAAAAGGCCGTCAGCACCTATGTCGATCTGATGAAAAAGGATGGCCCCCCGGGCGCCAGCTCGAACGGCTTCAACGAAAACCTGACGCTGATGTCCTCGGGCAAGTGCGCGATGTGGATCGACGCGACGGTGGCTGCCGGCATGCTCTATAACAAGCAGCAGTCGCAGGTGGCCGACAAGATCGGCTTCGCCGCGGCGCCGACGGAAGTCACGGCGAACGGCTCGCATTGGCTGTGGGCCTGGGCACTCGCCATTCCGAAGACGTCCAAGCAGCAGGATGCCGCGAAGAAGTTCATCGGTTGGGCGACGGGCAAGCCGTATATCGAACTCGTGGCGAAGGACGAAGGCTGGGCTTCCGTGCCGCCCGGCACGCGCCAATCGACGTATGCGCGCGCCGAGTACAAGCAGGCGGCGCCGTTCTCGGACTTCGTGCTGAAGGCGATCGAGACGGCCGACCCGAATCACCCGACGTTGAAGCCCGTTCCCTACACCGGCGTGCAGTTCGTCGGCATTCCTGAGTTTCAATCGTTCGGTACGGTGGTCGGGCAGAGCGTCTCGGGCGCGCTCGCGGGCCAGATGTCCGTCGATCAGGCGCTTGCGGCCGGTAACGCGGCGGCCGATCGCGCGGTGCGGCAAGCGGGCTATCAAAAGTAACCGGCAAGACGCACCCGCGGTAGCGGGACCCGAAACGCGGTAATCGATCGGACGATGCGTGCGATACGTGCAATACGCATCGTCGGGTCCCGTGCCGTCCGCCCGGCACGCCGTGCAAGACGCGCCGGGCCGATGTAACGAGGTGACGGAAGATCAGGAGGCCTTAACGATGCGACATCTTCACCTTCCCATGGCGCATGCGGAGAACGAGGCCGCCGTGCCGAGTCCCGAGCGGCGCGCATTGCCGACACGCTGGCTCGCGATGCCTTCTGTCGCGGTCCTCGTGCTCTGGATGACGATTCCGCTCGCGATGACGATCTGGTACTCGTTCTCGCGCTACAACCTGCTCAATCCCGATGCCACCGGCTTTGCCGGCCTCGACAATTACCGCTATCTGATCACCGACCCTGCGTTCATGCCCTCGATCGTGCACACGCTCGAGCTGATCGGGTCGGTGCTCGGTATTACGGTCGTCGGCGGTGTGTTGATGGCGGTACTCTTCGATCGAAAATTCATCGGCCAGGGTATTGCACGCCTGTTCGCGATCGCGCCGTTCTTCGTCATGCCCACGGTCAGCGCGCTCATCTGGAAGAACATGATGCTGCATCCGGTCTACGGCATCATGGCCGACCTGATGCGCGCTTTCGGCATGCAGCCCGTCGATTGGCTGGCCGACTACCCGCTGTTCTCGATCATCGTGATCGTCGCCTGGCAATGGCTGCCATTCGCGTTTCTGATTTTATTCACGGCGATCCAATCGCTCGACGAAGAGCAAAAAGAAGCGGCGCGCATCGACGGCGCCGGCCCCATCGCGATGTTCTTCTTCATCACGCTGCCGCACCTGCGGCGTGCCATTGCGGTGGTCGTCATGATGGAGACGATTTTCCTGCTGTCGATCTTCGCGGAGATCTACACGACGACCTCGGGCGGCCCGGGCAATGCGACGACGATCCTGTCGTATCTCATCTATGCGCTCGGTCTGCAGCAGTTCGATGTCGGCCTCGCGTCGGCGGGCGGCATTCTCGCCGTCGTGCTCGCGAATGTCGTCGCGTTCTTTCTCGTGCGCATGCTCGCGAAAAACCTCAAAGGGGAGTACGACAAATGAGCCATCCGACGCTGCCTGCCGCCCGCACGGGCTGGCCATTGCCGTCGCTCGCCGCGCTCAAGCGCGCGATACCGGGCACATTCGCGTGGCTGATCGCGCTCGCGCTGTTCTTTCCGATCTTCTGGATGACGATCACCGCATTCAAGACGGAGCGCGACGCCTATGCCTCTTCGCTCATCTTTTCGCCGACGTTCGACAGTTTCAGGGAGGTTTTTGCCCGCAGCGATTACTTTGCTTTCGCGCGCAACTCGATTCTGATCTCGGCCGGCGTTACGCTGCTGTGCCTCGCGTTCGCGGTGCCGGCCGCCTACACGATGGCGTTTTTTCCAACGCGGCGCACGCAAAAGCTGCTGTTGTGGATGCTCTCGACGAAGATGATGCCGTCCGTCGGCGTACTCGTGCCGATCTACCTGCTCTGGAAGAACATGGGACTGCTCGATACGGTCTGGGGCCTCGTCATCGTCTATTCGCTGATGAACCTGCCTATCGCGGTCTGGATGGCGTTCACGTACTTCAACGAAATTCCGCGCGACATTCTCGAAGCAGGCCGCATCGACGGCGCGTCGACCTGGCAGGAAATCGTCTATCTGCTCACGCCGATGGCGCTGCCGGGGCTCGCGTCCAC
>NZ_JBMRBK010000094.1:0-5690 GCF_057351765.1 Trinickia sp.
GCGGTTTCGGCATCGACGCATCCGGTCAATATCTGTTCGCGGTTGGACAACTCTCGAATCATTTGACCGAGTATCGTATCGATCGCAAAACCGGCGCACTGACGGCCAACGGCGGTGCAGAGACCGGGAAGAACCCGAACTGGGTCGAAGTGGTCACGTTCGAGTAACGCAGACGGCGTCGGCAAAGCCGGCACGGGCCGCCCATGGCGCGCCGGTGCCGGTCCATGCCGCTTTCCTCGCCCACCGAATGTCCGTCATCTGACGACCGGCGGGCGTGACTAGCTATAATGAATAGGCATTCGCACTCATAAAATGCTGTCCCCACGAGGTACATCGATGTCCGCGCCGCCCACCACTGCCGTCCCACAAAGACGGGCTCGAAACTTGGCGGAATTCGTCGTCAGCCGCTTGACTGAGCAAATCGAGGCAAGCGTCCTCAAGCCCGGTGACAAGCTTCCGACGGAATCCCAGCTCATGGAAACGATGAGCGTCAGCCGCACCGTCATCCGTGAGGCCATTTCCCGTTTGCAGGCCGCAAAAGTGATCGAGACGCGCCATGGCATCGGCAGCTTCGTGCTCGAGCCGAGCAAACAATCGATTGGCCTCGAAGTGGTCCCGGGTACGACGTTACGCGACGTACTGGCAATTCTCGAGTTGCGCATCAGCCTCGAGACGGAATGCGCGGGGCTCGCCGCGCAACGGGCGAAGTCGGCCGACATCGCGCGCATTCGCACCGCACTCGATACGATCGCGGCCAAGCGCGCGAATGCCTCGGACAGTGTGGAAGCGGATCTCGACTTTCATGTCGCGGTGGCGCAGGCCACCGGCAATCGCTACTTCGTCGATATTCTCGTGCAGCTCGGCACGGCATTGATTCCGCGCGAGCGCGTCGACTCCGCCAGCATCGCGCGCGAAGACCCGAGCGCCTATCTCTCGCTCGTGAACCGCGAGCACGAAAGCATCTTCGACGCGATTGCGCGGCGCGACGCCGAAAGCGCGCGCGCGGCCATGCGCATGCATCTTTCGAACAGCCGCGAGCGGCTGCGCCGCGCGAATCAGCACGCGGCGACGCAATTCGACTGAACGCGCGGTATCAGGCGGCAGCGAGCCTGAAGGCGGCGACGGCGGAAGCCGTGGCTTGCGCCTGCTGCTCGAGCGCGCCGGCCGCGGCCGCCGATTCCTCGACGAGCGCAGCGTTTTGCTGGGTGACTTGATCCATCTGGCTGACGGCGTCGCCGATCTGGGCGATGCCGATGCTTTGCTCGGCCGTGGCCGCGGTGATTTCGGCCATGATGCCCGCGACCTCGCTCACGGCCGTCACGATCTCGTTCATCGTCTGCCCGGCCTCGACCACGAGCGTGTTGCCGTTTTTGACGTCCGCGACCGATGTGCCGATGAGCGTCTTGATCTCATGGGCCGCGGCGGCGCTGCGCTGCGCGAGTGCGCGCACTTCGGATGCGACCACGGCAAAGCCGCGCCCGGCCTCCCCGGCCCGGGCCGATTCGACGGCCGCATTGAGCGCGAGGATGTTCGTCTGGAACGCGATGCTGTCGATCATGCCGGTGATATCGGCAATCTTTTGCGAGCTTTCGGACACCGCGTTCATCGTCTGCACCGCGCGCGCGACGACATCGCCTCCGCGCGTCGCGACCTGCGCGGCACTCGACGCGAGACTGCTCGCCTGCTGCGCGCTATCGGCATTGCGCTTGACGGTCGAAGTGAGCTGCTCCATGTTCGCCGCGGTCTCCTGCAGCGACGCGGACTGTTGTTCGGTCCGGCTCGACAGATCGAGATTGCCGGCGGCGATCTCCCGCGCGGCAGTGTGAATGGCATCGCAATTCGTGCGTACGTCCGAAACGGTCCGCCATAACCCGAGCCGCATGCGCCGCATGGCGCCGAACAACTGGCCGACTTCGCTCCTGCCGGCCTCGGGCACCTCGACGGTCAGATCGTTCGCGGCAATCCGGTCGAGCATATCGACCGCCTGCCGCAGCGGCCCGAGCACGATGCGGCGAAGCGCGAAATGCGTGGCGATGATGAGGGCGAGCGCGAACGATACGCCGACGATCACCATGCCGAGCACCCACTTGAACTCCGCCTCGCCGCGCTCGGCCGAGGCATCGGCCAGCATGCGCGCAAGCTGCTGAAACTTCTCCACAGCCGCCGAATAGGCGATGCCGGCGTTCCGGATGTCCCCGTCGTTGATCGTCACGTAGGCCGCAGTGTCGTCATTTTGCAACGCCACGAATGCCGCTTTCAGGTGGGTTGCGAGCTGGTCGGACGCATTGAGCAACTGTTGTTTTAACGCGTCATCCTGCCCGTCGAACCGGTCCGCACGGCGAAACGCCTCCGTTTCCTCGGCGGCGCGGTCGATCGTGGTCTGGGCGCTCTTGAGCGCCGAGTCGCGCGTGGCCTTGTCGTTGTTCTCTTTGAGCGCGGCGTAGGCGCGCGTGAGCGCCGAGCGGGTACGCGTGGTGTCTTTGTAGCCGTCGTTGGCGAGAATGACCTGACGCGCGACCTGGCGCTGGAAGCGGGCGTTGCCGTTGGAGCGATCGAGTGCCACCACGCCTACTGCTCCACCCACGATGATCATGACCGCGAAGACGATCAATACCGCGAGCAGGCTGTGTCGCACTGTCCAGTTGCGCATCTTGTGTCCCCCGTATTACGTCGATCCCCTATTTATCGGTCCTGTCAGGGTTTTCTTGAATGACTTAAATCAAGCCCGGGCGTTGGATAGTCGATGGAAATACGCGGCGGCGCACATCATACGTTGTCTTACAAGCAGGAGCTAGCGGGTTAATACGTAGTAGTTTCCCTAGTATGCCCGCCCCGGGGTCGCCCCGACAATTTTACTGGCAGTTACAGTCATACGATGACATATAAGTACCGGTGCCAGCGGCGCCGGTATCGATAAGAAGTCCCTCTCAGCACCCGGAGATCTGATGAAGAAGAAAGTACTCGCCACGATGGTGGCCGCAGCCGCGACGAGCCTCGTTGCTGGCGCTGCGCAAGCGCAAAGCAGCGTTACGCTCTACGGTATCGTGGATAACGGCTTCGCCTATGTGAACAACGTCGCTCCTTCGACGGGCGCGACGTCGGGCGGTAAGTCGCTGGTCAAGATGAACAACGGCGTGTGGGCGGGCAACCGCTTCGGCCTGAAGGGCAGCGAAGACCTCGGCGGCGGTACGAAGGCCATCTTCACGTTGGAGCAAGGCTTCAACATCATGAACGGCACGCAAAGCACGGCCGGTCTCGAATTCCACCGTCAAGCCTGGGTTGGCCTGACGAACGACGCCTTCGGTACGGTCACGATGGGCCGTCAGTACACGCCGTACTACACGCTGCTCTCGCCGTGGAGCCCGACGACGTGGCTGACCGGCGCATTCGGCGCGCATCCGGGCGATATCGACTCGCTCGATACGAACTACCGGACCAACAACCAGGTCATCTACACGTCGCCGAACCTCTACGGCTTCACGTTCAGCGGCGGCTACGCGTTCGGCGGCACGCCGGGCAGCGTCGCAGCGAACTCGGTGTGGAGCGTGGCTGCGCAATACAAGAACGGCCCGTTCGGTATCGGCGTCGGATATCAGAACATCAAGAACGCCAACGGTGCTACGTGGACGTCGGCGGCGAGCAACAACGGTGCTGAAGAAGCCGTGTCGGCCATCAACAATGGCTACAAGACGGCTGTCGCTCAGCGCCGCCTCGGCGTGACGGCCGGCTATCAGTTCACGCCGGCGTGGGACGTGTCCGCGTCGTACACGAACGTGGTCTACGTGCCGGGCGCCGGTTCGACGTTCACGAACGAAGCCGTGTTCAACACGTTTGGCGCTGTGCTGCACTGGAAGGCGACGGCTGCTCTGGACCTCGCTGCAGGCTACAGCTACACGGCCGCATCGGAAGCCAACGGCATCACGAGCGCTGCCAAGTACCACCAGTTCAACCTGTCGCAGTACTACGCACTGTCGAAGCGCACGGGCTTCTACGTGATCGAAGCGTACCAGCACGCCACGGGCAAGACGCGTAACGGCGCAGCGATCATCAACGCAACGGCACAAATCGGCGACGGCATCAGCGCGTCGGCGAGCCAAAACCAAGTTGCGATCGGCGCAGGCATCATCCACCGCTTCTAAGCAACAACGACTGCGCGGCATCGGTTATCGATGCCGCGCTGCTCAAACTTCGGTGCGAGCACTTGAACGCCAGAGTCTCACGACTCTGGCGTTTTTCTTTGTAAACAGCGCCGCCTCGCGTACTGCGCGCGATCAGAAGAACCCAAGCGGCTTGGCGTCGTAACTCACGAGCAGACACTTCGTTTGCTGGTAGTTCGACAGCGCGATCTTGTGGGTCTCGCGTCCGATGCCCGACTGCTTATAGCCGCCGAACGCCGCATGTGCCGGGTACAGGTGATAGCAATTGGTCCATACGCGACCCGCTTCGATCTCGCGGCCCATCCGGTACGCGCGCGTGCCGTCGCGCGTCCAGACCCCCGCACCGAGTCCGAAATACGTATCGTTGGCGAGTTCGATCGCTTCAGCTTCGTCCTTGAACGTCATCACCGACGCGACCGGCCCGAAGATCTCCTCCTGGAATACGCGCATCTTGTTGTTACCGAGCAGCATCGTCGGCATCACGTAGTAGCCGCTCGACAGGCCTTCGGCAGGACTCCTTCGCTCGCCGCCCGTCAGACATTGCGCGCCCTCCCCGCGGCCGATGTCGATATACGACAGGATCTTGTCGAGCTGCTGCTGCGGAGCCCGCGCGCCGATCATCGTCGACGGATCCAACGGATGGCCGGCCTTGATCGCCTGCACCCGGGTGATCGCCTTTTCGATGAAGCGCTCGTAGATCGATTCCTGGATCATCACGCGTGACGGGCAGGTACAGACTTCGCCCTGGTTCAGCGCGAACATCGCGAGGCCTTCGAGCGCCTTGTCGAGGAACGCATCGTCGCGATCGAGCACGTCGGCGAAGAAAATGTTCGGGCTCTTGCCGCCGAGCTCGACCGTGGTCGGAATCAACGTCTCGGCTGCCGCACGCATGATGTGCTTGCCCGTCGGCGTGGAGCCCGTGAAGGCCAGCTTCGAAATGCGGTTGCTCGTGGCCAGCGCTTCGCCCGCCTCACGGCCGAAGCCGTTCACGATGTTGACGACGCCGGCCGGGAACAGATCGCCGATGATCTGCATCAGCACGAGGATCGAAGCCGGCGTCTGCTCCGCCGGTTTCAGCACGACGCAGTTGCCGGCCGCGAGCGCGGGGGCAAGCTTCCATGCCGCCATCAACAACGGGAAGTTCCAGGGGATGATCTGGCCAACGACGCCCATCGGCTCATGGAAGTGGTACGCGACGGTGTTGTCGTCGATCTCCGAAATGCCACCCTCCTGCGCGCGAATGCAGCCGGCGAAGTAGCGCAGATGATCGACCGCGAGCGGCAGATCGGCGGCCATCGTCTCGCGCAGCGGCTTGCCGTTGTCGATCGTTTCGGCCACGGCCAACAGCTTCAGATTCCTCTCCATCCGATCGGCTGCCGCGAGCAGCAGGTTGGCACGATCGGTCGTCGAAGTCTTGCCCCAGGCGCGACGCGCCTTGTGAGCCGCATCGAGCGCGAGCTCGACGTCCGCTGCGCCGGAACGGGGAATGCGACAGAACGGCTTGCCGTTGATCGGCGAAACGTTTTCGAAGTA
>NZ_JBMRBK010000095.1:0-67969 GCF_057351765.1 Trinickia sp.
ATACCAGGTGTAAAACGGCGCATTCGATTCGTCGAGCACCTTCGTGAACGGCTTGTGCCACGACAACGTCTCGCGAGCGAGCTTCGCCCAGAATCCTTCGTAGTCGTGCTCCGCGTGCTCCATCAGCGCGCGGTACGCGTCCATTCCGGACACCGTCGCATTCGCCACCAATTCGGGGGGCGGCGCAAAGACGCGACTTTCATGAAGGACCGATTCAATCGCAGACATCGACAACTCCTAATCGACAAGATGAAATTTTCTATCCGCCGCCGGCGCGCCCGTCGTTCGAGCATTCGGTCGGGCAGCTTGCAAGCTGGCGCCGATGGATGCGGCACTGCAACATGAAGCGCATCCATCCCGGGTATCGCGTAACAATCCCGAGAATATTCCCTGCACCCGCCCTGCCGCAACTCGCGTGATACCTACCGGTCGCTCTGTCCTATACGCCGCGCTGGGGATTGAATACTGCTGGCGAGATGATCCATGCGCACATCGCGCTTGCTTTACCGTGGCCCAGGCGCGCCCATACAATGCCAGCCTGACCCATGCCCCCGCACCCCATGAATCGATACGCCTGGTTTCTCATTGCCGCCATGCTGCTCGTCGGCAGCAATGTCGGGATCGGCAAGTCGATCGTCGCTTTCGTCCCCGTCCCGCTTTTCGCCACGCTGCGTTTCGTCATCGCGCTCGCCGTACTTTGGCCGCTTTTGCGTGTGAGCAAAATGAAACGCGTCAAGCGCGACGAATGGTTCAATCTCTTCCTTCAAGCTCTTTTCGGTACGTTCGGCTTCACGCTGCTGATGCTGAGCGGAGTCGCGCGTACCAGCGCGGTGGCGGCCGGAGTCATCACCAGTACGATCCCGGCCGTGGTCGCCCTGTTCGCATGGCTTTTTCTGGGTGAAAGACCTACGGGCCGGGCCATCGTCTCGATCGCATTCGCCGTCGCCGGCATCGTCGTCATCAATCTCTCGCAAGTCGGCGCACACGCACCCGCGCGGCCCGTTGCGGCATCGCTGGCCGGCAACCTGATGGTGCTCGGCGCCGTTTGCTGCGAATCGCTGTACGTGATCTTGTCGCGCCGCCTCACGCAGACATTGGCACCGATCGATATCTGCGCTTACACGCACCTGTTCGGTTTCCTGCTCATGTTGCCGCTCGGCGCCAATACGCTCGCGCACTTCGATTACACGAGCGTGCCCAGCCACACCTGGGTGCTCGTCGTCTGGTACGGGCTGTCCGCCAGCATCTTCTCGTTCTGGCTCTGGATGAAAGGCATCCGCCACGTTCACGGCAGCCTTGCCGGCGTCTTCAGCGCCGTACTGCCCATCGCGGCTGCCGCGTACGGCATCGTATTTCTGGACGAACGCCCCACATTCGCGCACGGCATTGCTCTCGCGTGCGTCATGGCCGGTATTGCGCTGGCGAGCGTCGGCACGAAACGCACGCCGCCCGTCGCCTCCTGATCGGGCGCCGGCTCCGGCGGGCCCGGGCGGGTGCCGGGCTCCGAGACGAACGGCCAATGCACAGCGCGGTACAATAGCGCGATTTTTCGCGTTTTCCCGGCGGCCGGCGCGCCGCCTCGCCCCCACAGCATCCAAGCCATGACAGTCATCAAACAGGAAGACCTGATCCAGAGCATCGCCGATGCGCTGCAATACATCAGCTACTACCATCCGCTCGACTACATCCAGGCACTCGGTCGCGCGTATGAACTCGAAGCCAGCCCGGCGGCGAAAGACGCCATCGCGCAAATCCTGACCAACAGCCGCATGTGCGCGGAAGGCCGCCGGCCGATCTGCCAGGACACCGGCATCGTCACCGTCTTCGTGAAGGTCGGCATGGATGTGCGTTGGGGCAGCGAGAGCGGCCCGGCAACGATGGGCGTGACGGAGATGATCAACGAAGGCGTGCGCCGCGGATATCTGAATCCCGACAACGTGCTGCGCGCCTCGATCGTCAATCCGCCGGAAGGTGCGCGCAAGAATACGAAGGACAACACGCCGGCCGTGATCCATTACGAGATCGTGCCCGGCAACACTGTCGATGTGCAGGTCGCGGCCAAAGGCGGCGGCTCGGAGAACAAATCGAAGTTCGCGATGCTCAACCCGTCCGATTCGATCGTCGACTGGGTGCTGAAGACGGTGCCGACGATGGGTGCGGGCTGGTGCCCCCCCGGCATGCTCGGGATCGGCATCGGCGGCACGGCCGAGAAAGCGATGGTAATGGCGAAGGAATCGCTGATGGATCCCATCGACATTCAGGAAATCATTGCGCGCGGCCCGCGTGACTGGATCGAAGAGCTGCGCATCGAGCTGCACGAAAAGGTCAATGCCCTCGGCATCGGCGCGCAAGGCCTCGGCGGCCTTGCGACCGTGCTCGACGTCAAAATCATGGCCGCGCCGACGCATGCCGCCTCCAAGCCCATCGCCATCATCCCGAATTGCGCGGCCACCCGTCATGCGCACTTCACGCTCGATGGATCCGGCGCCGCGAAGCTCGAGGCGCCCCCGCTCGACGCCTGGCCGAAGGTTCAATGGGTGGCCGACACCGAGACGAGCAAACGCATCGACCTCAATACGCTCACGGCAGAAGAAGTCGCCAGCTGGAAGCCGGGGCAAACGCTGCTACTGTCGGGCAAGATGCTCACCGGTCGCGATGCGGCGCACAAGCGCATTGCGGACATGCTGGCGAAAGGCGAAAAACTGCCGGTCGACTTCACGAACCGCGTGATCTACTACGTCGGGCCCGTCGATCCCGTCCGCGACGAAGTGGTCGGCCCGGCCGGCCCGACCACGGCCACGCGCATGGATAAGTTCACCGAGACGATGCTGTCGCAAACGGGTCTCATCTCGATGATCGGCAAGGCCGAGCGCGGCCCGGTCGCGATCGAGGCGATCAAGAAGCACAAGGCGGCTTATCTGATGGCAGTCGGCGGAGCGGCCTATCTGGTGTCGAAGGCCATTCGCGGCGCGAAGGTGCTGGCGTTCGAAGACCTCGGCATGGAAGCCATCTACGAATTCGACGTGACGGACATGCCGGTCACGGTGGCGGTCGACTCCACGGGTACGTCGGTGCATGAAACCGGCCCGAAGGAGTGGCGCGCCAAGATCGGTAAGCTGCCCGTGGTGCCGGCTTAAGGCGACGACCTGGCCGCGGCGTCTCGCGTGCGAAAGCCGGGCCGTCGCGCCCGGCTTTTTCACTGCGGCACGCCGAACATCGTCCGATCGGTCAACGCTCGCGCACGCGGCTTGGCATTTCGGACAGCAGCGTTTATCGTTCGCAAACAGATGCCTCACGACAAAGGAAGATCATGCAAGGCGACAAGCAAGTTCTCGACTATTTGAACCGCCAACTGACCAACGAGCTGACGGCAATCAATCAATATTTCCTGCACGCCCGCATGTACAAGCACTGGGGGCTCGAAAAGCTGGGCAAGCACGAATACGATGAATCCATCGGCGAGATGAAGCACGCCGACATGCTCATCGAACGCATCTTCATGCTCGACGGATTACCGAACCTCCAGGATCTGCACAAGCTGCTCATCGGCGAGGAAACGCGCGAGATTCTCGAGTGCGATCTGAAGCTCGAGCAAGGGTCGCAGGCGACTTGCAAGGAAGCCATCGCCTACTGCGAATCGGTTCGCGACTACGTCTCGCGCTCCATCTTCGAAAAAATCCTCGACGATACGGAAGAACATATCGATTGGCTCGAGACGCAACTCGATCTCATCGATAAACTCGGCATTCAGAATTATCAACAGTCGGCAATGGGTTCGATCGAATCCTGATCGAGCAGTAGCCCGACTACGCGATCGTCGCTTCGTCGCTTCGTCACTTTGTCACCTTTCATGACGACCACCCCAACTTCGTTCGAAAGCAGCCCGGCGGGCACCGTTCCCGATCTGGCCGCCGCACCCGTCGGGATCTTCGATTCCGGCCTCGGCGGTCTTTCCGTGCTGCGGGCCGTTCGCACCGTGCTGCCCGGCGAGTCCCTCCTCTACGTGGCCGACTCCCGTCACGCCCCCTATGGCGAGCGCGACCACGCGTATATCGTCGAGCGCACGCTCGCCATGGGGGACTGGATCGTTTCGCAAGGTACGAAAGCGCTCGTTGTCGCTTGCAACACGGCCACGGCCGAGTCGATCGCCGCGCTACGCGAGCGCCTGCCCATTCCCGTCGTAGGCGTCGAGCCCGGCATCAAACCGGCGGCCGCGCAGTCGAAGACGCGCGTGGCCGGGGTGCTGGCCACGCCCGTCACGCTGAAAAGCGAGCGGTTTCGCCAACTGGTGGAGCGCCACGCGGCCGATTGCCGCTTCATCTGCCAACCGGGACACGGCCTCGTGGAGGCGATCGAACGCTGCGACATCGATTCGCCGGCGCTCTCGCGGCTCCTCGAGGGTTACATCGAGCCCATGCTGGAAGCGGGCGCCGATACCCTCGTCCTCGGTTGCACCCACTACCCGTTCCTCGATACGGCCATCCGCCGAATCGTCGGAGACCGGTTGACGCTCATCGACACGAGCGTTGCCATCGCCAGACAGCTCGAACGCATCCTCGATACTCACGGGTTGCGTGCTGTGCAAGGCACCGCACCCGCGGCGCCGCGCCTCTGCTCCACGAGCGACGGAGCCCATCTGCGGCAGCTGGCCCAGGCTCTCTTGAGCCTGGATCTGCCGGTGGAGCAGTTGCAGCCCGTTGGCGCGCCCGGCTCGGAACGCGGCGTGGCCGGACACGCTCCCAAGGCGGCATAACAGCAAAACCGTTTACACCGGCCTACACCGGCCCGCCCTTCCTGCCCCAATAAAGGGGCAGGACATCCTTCCCCGATAAAAAAACAACGCACAGGCTTGCAAAGCGTTGCGAACGAAATGATAATAGTTCGCATTAACGTTCTCTACTGCACGAGCCATGATTGTCTGCGTCTGCAAGTCCGTTTCGGACCGGAAGATTCGCGCCGCCATCGCGGAAGGTGTCGATTCGTTCGACGAACTGCAATTCGAGTTCGGCGTCGCCACGTGCTGCGGCAAGTGCGAGGAATCGGTGCGAGACGTCATGGCACAGTGCGGGGTATGTGAGACGCGCTGCGGCGTGCAGCGCCCGGCGCACGCACATCCGATGGAAGTCACTTTTTACGATCGCAAAGCTGCTTGAGCATTGCGCAGTTTGCTTTCGCTGTTTATCTTTTCGTTCGGCGCGCCAGTTTCGTCACCCGCCAGCAGCCGCTCGTGTTCGTCGGAGGACTTCGAGATGGAATTGCTTATCGGTTTCGCCATGGCGCTGGGTATCTCCCTCCTGATTTTTCGCGCATGAAGTGCCAGCCATTGGGTCGCGCGCGCCATGAAGTCGGCGCACTGCCGTATTGATGATGGGCGCGCCATTGAACGTCCCGGCCTCGACGGCATCGGCGCTGCCGCCAGCGGCGCGCATGCGCGCAGTGTCGACCGTGGCCGCGGTTGCCATCATCCACGTCGTGTTGATCGCCCTGATCATGCGGGCGAGCGAGCGTACGGCCCCGCCCGTCGAGATCGAATCTCCCGTCATCCGCGCACAATTGCTGAGCCCCGAACCGGCGCCAGCCGCCCCAAGCGCATTACGGTCGAGCCCCGCGCCCGCTCCGGCACCCCAACCCGTCGTGAAAAAGCACATCGAGCCGCGCGTGCAGCCGCCAGCGCCTGTGCACACGGTGTCGCCGCGCGTTCCCGACCATCCAGCGGCGCCCGCGCCATCAGCCGCGTCACAGAACAAGCCCGAGCCGGCTGCGGTCGTCGCGCCTCCCAAAGCGAACGAGGCGGCCAGCCAGCCGGCTCAGCCCGCGCCGGCCGCCACAGGGCGCGAAACGCTTGCGATGAGCGCGCCCAAAGACGTACGTCACGTCGACTGCAACATCGTCAAACCGGACTACCCCGCGTTATCGCGTCGCCGCGGGGAAGCCGGCACGGCGGACGTGAATTTCGTGATCGGCCTCACGGGTACGATCGAAAACATCGAACTTGCCAAGAGCAGCGGCTACCCGCGGCTCGACGAAGCGGCGCTTGCTGCGATGCGCGCGAGTTCTTGCCGTCCTTATACGGAAAATGGCTCGCCGGTCCGCGTGGCCTATACGAAGCCGTTCATATTCGCGTTCGGCGATTGACGTCACCGAGAAAAGAGGAAACCAATGCAGAGCTACGGTGTAGCCCATGTCTGGGCACAGGGCGATTTCGTCACGCGCGCGATTGCGATCGCGTTACTGGCAATGTCGTTGATGTCGTGGAGCGTGATCATCGCGAAGGGATGGAGCGCGCTCCGGCTGCGCCGCCTGACGAAGCATGCCGAGCGCGATTTCTGGCATTCCGGTGATTTCACGAGCGGCATCGAGAAGCTTGGCGCATCGGCGCGCGCCGCCCACGACAACCCTTTCCTTGCGCTCGCGCTGTCGGGCCAGGAAGCCGCCGATCACCACAAGCGAACGCAGCCCCATTTGCACGATCAACTCGACGTTTCCGAATGGATCTCGCGGTGCTTGAAGGACACGATGGACAATCGTGTCGGGCATCTGCAGAGCGGCCTCGGCGTGCTCGCGTCGATCGGATCGACTGCGCCGTTCGTCGGGCTCTTCGGTACCGTATGGGGCATTCATCGTGCGCTGATCTCCCTCGGTGCGAGCGGCGCGGCATCGATCGATCAAATCGCCGGCCCGATCGGTGAAGCGCTCGTCATGACGGCGTTCGGGCTGATCGTTGCGATTCCGGCCGTGCTCGGTTACAACGCGCTCACCCGCTCGAACAAGGCGATCGTCGGAGGTCTGCGTCGGTTTGCCCACGGCCTGCACGCGTATTTCGTGACAGGGACACGGCTTTCATCGACGGGAACGGGAAGCCTGCGCCTCGCGACGCGCGCGAACTGAACACGGGACGGGCAACGACCATGCAAGCCTTCGATGTCGATGACGACGACGATCTGATGAACGAGATCAACATGACACCGTTTATCGATGTCATGCTCGTGCTGCTCATCGTGTTCCTCGTAGCCGTTCCCGCGATTCATCGCGCAATCGCGGTCGATCTCCCGCAAGCCGGGGGAAGCGCGCCGGCTCCACGTCCCGCCCATGTGAGCGTCAGCGTGCGCGCCGACGGCGCCCTCTTCTGGAACAACGAGCCCGTTGCGCCGGACGCGCTGTTGCAACGAATTCGGAAGACGGCCGAGGCCGATCCACAAACCGAGTTGCATCTCGAAGCCGATCGGAAGGTTCCGTATGAGCGGGTCGCCGAAGTCATGTCGATGGCGCAAGCGGGCGGATTGACGAGAATCGGTTTCGTCACTGCACCCAAGCCGAACGCGGCGCCCGTTGAGCGCGCATTCCGCGCTCAATAAAAAAGGCCCTCATCATGCGACGAGGGCCCTTTTTTTCATGCGCACACGGCGCCTTCGGGCGGCGGGCTCGCTCGCCATCGGGGTAGCGGGAGCACGCAAATGCGACAGCCGTGATCGTCACGGACAGCGCGTTTCAGCCCTATTCGGCTTGCTATGAGAGAAGCCGCCATATTCCGCACTGGACCGCCAGCGCGAACGGGATTCCACTATAGGTCTCCCTGCCGGACGGTTCAAGCGAACCGCCATAGAAACTACTGATCGTCGCCGGCGCTTCAATGACAAAAGCGATGCACCCGCCTCATGGCGCCACCAGGGACGCTTGCCGTTGCGCCGCGCGAACCTGCTCTTTTGTGGGGCATTCGCCCGGATGTTCGGCCCGATCGATGACCTCGACGAGATAATCGACGAAGGCGCGCACCGCCGGAATCATGCCCTGTCGCGAGACGAACACCGCGAAAAGTTGCGGCGCCGGCAACGTCCAACCCGGCATCACGGGCGAAAGCTGTCCCGTTCGCATGGCGGCGCCATACATCATGACAGGCAATGCAGCGATACCGACACCGGCCAGCACTGCGTCACGAATCGTCGTGAGATCGGCCGTCACCACGCGCGGCTCATGCTCGTGCGCGTGCCGCTTGCCATCGGGTGAAATCAGATTGAACACGTGGCGCCCGTCCCCGCTCGGGGTATCGAGCGTCTCGAAGCGTGCCAGATCGGCCGGAACAACGGGCGGCGCATGCTGGCTCAGCAGGCTCGGGGCTCCCACGAGCATCTGCTCGGTGCGCCAAAGCGGTCGCGCGACGATGTTGGCGTTGTCGGGCGGCTCCGAACGTACGCGCAGTGCCACATCAATGGAGTCGTCGTAAAGATCCATCACCCGATTGGTCACACGGATCGATAGCCGAATTTCCGGATATCGCAGCAGGAATTCAGGAAGGACGTCCGACAGCAGCGTCTGCGAGACCGTCACTGGAACGCTCACACGTACGGTACCTCGCGGCGAGGACCGCAACTCCTGAACCGCATCCATTGCGGCTTGCGCTTGCGTCAGCATCTCTCGGCAATGCTGGTAAAAGAGCTGCCCCGCTTCGGTCAGTGCAAGCTTGCGTGTCGAGCGCTGCAGTAACCGCACACCCACCGCCGATTCCAATTCCGCCACTCTGCGCGACAGGCGTGATTTCGAAATACCGAGCACACGCTCAGCCGCGGAGAAACCACCGTGTTCAACGACGCGCGCGAAATACATCAGGTCGTTCAGGTTGTGCGAATCGAGCTGCATCTGATTGTTCCATCAATGGGACGGTCCATTGCCCTGGAGGTGGCTGGAATGGCGGGTGCCGGTCCATATAATAAGCCTACACACTCAAACCGCGATGCCCGAGAGGGATCGCAGAGATCACTCCACATGTCAGCCACTCGCAGCATCAGATATACGCTCCCCGCCGTCCGCACGACGGAAGGCGGCGGGTTTGTCGTCCATCGACCGTTCCCTACCCGCATGCTGATGGACTTCGATCCATTTTTGCTGCTCGACGAGATGGGGCCCACCGACTACGCGCCCGGCGCGGCCAAGGGCGCGCCCGATCACCCGCACCGCGGCTTCGAAACGGTGACCTATCTGCTCGAGGGCCGTTTCAGCCACAAGGATTCGGCCGGGCATTCCGGTGTACTGAAGCCGGGCGACGTTCAGTGGATGACGGCCGGCGCGGGGGTCGTTCACAGCGAGATGCCCGAGGCGGCCTTCGCCGCCGGTGGCGGCCGCGTACACGGGCTCCAACTCTGGGTCAATCTGCCGCGCAAGGACAAGATGATCGCGCCGCGCTACCAGGAAGTCCCTTCGGAGCAGATTCCGATAGCGATTTCGCAAGACGGTAAGGTACGAGTCAAAGTGATCGCGGGCGAAGCGCTCGGCGTGCGGGCCACCATCGAAACGCGCACCCCGATCCTGTATCAGCACTTTTCGCTGCAGCCTGGCGGCTCGGTCGTCCATCCGGTGCCGGAAGGGTTCCGCGTATTTGCCTATGGGCTCTCCGGTGTGGGGCGGTTCGGTCCGACGGGGCAAGCCGTTCGCGCGCAGCATATGGTCGTATTCGGCGACGACGGCGACAGCGTGACGCTGAGCGCGGGCGACGAGCCGCTGGAGGTGCTGCTCATCGGCGGCGCACCGCTCAACGAGCCGATCGTGCGGCACGGTCCGTTCGTGATGAATACAGAGGAGGAAATCAGGCAGGCTGTCGTCGACTATCAGACGGGCCGCATGGGCCAGATCGCCCACTGATTCCCGGCTCCGGGCATTGCCATGCGCGCGCTGTCTCTCGCGCAGACGGCGATGAATTGCGTCACAATAGTCGTTCGTGCGGCTGACCGTCTGCGCGCCAGCCGTACGACGGCTATCGGCACCGCAACGTCGAGCCCGCCCTTGAACCCGGAGCCCAGGCATGAGCGAACGCGTCGTCCACGCAAAGATCGGTCCTACCCCCTATCAAGTTCTGTTCGATGACGGTGTCCATCTCTGGCATGCCGACGAACCCGCCGCGCTCGGCGGCGGCGATCGAGCACCCACCCCAGTCTCGCTGCTGCTGTCCGGTCTAGGCGCATGCACTTCGATCACGCTGAAGATGTATGCCCAGCGCAAACAGTGGCCGCTGGAGGATGTGCATGTCACCCTCTCGCTCGAGCCCACCGAAGAAGGTTCGACGATCAATCGCACGATCGTTCTCACGGGGCCGCTGTCCGACGAGCAACGCGAACGGCTTCTGCAAATCGCCAACGCCTGCCCCGTTCACAAAATCCTCACGCGTCCGATCAACATCAATACCGGCCTTGCCGCGGTGCCCCCGTCGACCGTGGATGCCACCGGAGCATGAACGCCTGAAGCGAAGGACCCGTCTTGAATTTCGAACACCTCATCCAGATCAACGACCCGCTCAATCCGCTCGTCGAGAAGCTGACGCGCGAGCAGCTTTGGGAGGGGCTCGTGTTGCGTGCTGAGCAGCCGCAACTGTTCGTGATCGGATTGGATAGCTGCACGATCCTCTCACGAACGGACTTGACGCTCGAACGCGAACTCCACTACGGCTCCGCTACGGTTCGAGACCGCGTCACGCTGACGCCGAACGAAAGTGTGCGGTACGACATTCTCCCGACGCAGGCATATGTGGGCGGCTCGCTTACGATGACGATCGAGCAACCGAACGCATCCCAGCTTTTTCTGCGTTTTCAGTACGAGACGACCCTCCCTACCGCTGACACCGAAGACGCAAGGCAAACGACGGAAATCGTGAAGTCCGCATATCGGGAATCCGATATCGACACCGTGCGCCTCATTCGCCAGTACGCCAGCAACCCGAAAGAACCGCGCGCCTTGCATTAACGGCGAGCCACACGCGAAGTAAGCAAACGGCATCGATACGTCGCTATCGGTGCCGTATCTCGATGAAAATCTTTTTTGCAATTAATAATGATTCTCATTTATACTTTGATTTATCGAATCGAGACATTGATGCGCAGATGAGTGAATTCAACCGCCCGACAACCCTGACTTTGCGACGCGCTATGCCAACCGCCTCACGTCACAGCCGAAACGAACGGACCGATCCGGCTTCTGGTCTGGGCACGGCTTCAGCAAGCGATGGGAGCGGCAGCGAACGTCGCGAGCAGCGCGTGGTGCGCAGCGATACGCTGCTTCAGGGAGGAACGCATGTGCTGATCGCCCATAACGGCGAAACGTACCAGCTGCGCGCAACGCGCCTGGGCAAGCTGATCCTGACGAAGTAACGACCGGGTATTGTGGGGACCACCTCCCAAGAGGTGTTGGGCAGTAGCCAGCCGCGACGGAATTGCACGCGAGTCTAGACCCCTTCGTGCAACCACTTTTTGCAACCGCCGCAGCCAGCCATGCCGTTTTTTTTATGCGGCGTTACGCTGCTCCAGCTCGACTAGCGAGCGAAACCCCAGAACATCAACCACCAGGCGCTATCGGCGACGGCAAGCGCCGCAATATACGGCAGCATTGCCGCTCCACGCGCAAGGAAGGTGGTCGCATAACGGCTGATCACGCGCCAGCCGAGCCATAGACTCCATAGATTCGCGATCGCAAGCACGGCGATTCTGACGCCCGGCGCCCACTCGAGCGGAATGTGCTCCGCGCGCAGCAGCGAAAGCGTCGTAGCGGACAATCCCAGAAAAACGCCGGCGCCTGCAACGGGGATCAGCGCCTGCGTCAGATGATGCAGCCGCTTGAAATCGAACCGGCCCAGCGCGCGCGTAGCAAGCGACAAACAGACGAGCAGCACGGTGCCATAGACGGCGGCAGTCGCCAGAATGTAGCCGACGATGAGCGCGCCATCGAGCCACGAGAAAACATCGTTTTGTTCAGGGTAGTGAGTCAGCAGGAACCACGGTGCACTCGTGTCGAGCGGCCAGGTGATATCGTGATCGATCAGCCACATGGCAAGCGACTGCTTGATCTGCACGAACCACGGGCTGACCGTCCAGTGAAACGCGCCGATGGCGATCCCGAGCAGGCCATAGAGAATCAGCGCGGTATCCCAGCCGCTCGCGGCATCACGCCCCAACTCCACGACCTCCTGCGACGGCGAACGCCATGACAGCGCAATCGCGTCGCGATGCCCGCTGCACCGACCGCACATATGGCAGGCGGCACCGCCTTTCATATTGCGCAAGGGAACGAGCGGCGCACAATTGATCGGAATCACGCGGTGACCGTGCTCGCCGGCTTTATATGAACGCCGCCACGCGTCTTCATTGACCTTGTAATGAAACGGCGCGAGGCGCGCAAGCAAGGCAAACACACCGTTGACCGGGCACAGGTACCGGCACCACACACGCTTTTCCCGGCCATACAGCAAACCGATCGCGATTGCCGCCACCGTCGAGCCGCCTAGTACGAGCAAAACCGCTCGCGGGTACTGATAGACGCTCACCATCTGTCCGTAGATCGTGGTGAGCCCAAACGCGACAAACGGCCAGCCACCCCAACGCATCCAATGTGGAATGGCGCGTCCTCGCCCATGTTTGCTCGCGAATTCCGACAGTGCGCCTTCGGGACAGAGCACGCCACACCAGAAGCGGCCGAGCATCACCATCGAAAGCAAAACGAACGGCCACCAGATCCCCCAGAAGACGAACTGGGCGGCAAGCGTCAAATTGGTCCAGAGATGAGCAGTGTTGTCGGGCAGCGGCATGCAGGCTGGCACGACAATGAGGAATGCATAGATCGATACGACAACCCATTGCACCGCACGAATGACCGCACCGTGACGCTGCATCCATGCGCCAACTTGCGCGAGCCGACTCGAACCCAACATCGTGACCGCGGGGCTGCTCATACCGGGCGGCCCGCTGTAGTTGCCGGCATGCGGCTCGCGCGGCGCGCAAGCCAACCGACGACCGCCCAATACAAAACGTAGGCGACGAGATTGGTCAACGAAGGATGAGCCCGGTAGCCCGTCAATGCGGCGACGAGCGAGCCGACGGTGCTTGAATCGTCGATCAAAGCCGACGTGTTCCACAGTTGCGCGATACCGAGCGGCAATATCTCCTTGTCGATCAACTTATCGACACCGGTCTGCAGCAAGCCCGCACCGAGCAGCAGCAACATGATCTCGGTAACGCGGAAGAAATGCCGCCACGAGAAGAACCGGCCGCCCAATTGCAGGCAGTAGAACGTGAGAAACGCCAGAGCGAGACCGAGCACGATCGCGAGCACATCGGCGCCGCCGACATGTCCGGACTGCCCGAATCCCAGGCCGTAAAGAAAGATGACCGTTTCGCTGCCTTCGCGGGCAATGGCGAGCGCGACGAGGATCGCGATGCCCCAGCCGTTGCCGTCGCGTGTATGGGTCTGCAGCGAGCGCTCCATGTCGCGCTTCAAGGTGCGCCCGTGCCGCTTCATCCAAAGCACCATCTGCACGATCAGCACGCAGGCGACGAGTACCATGCCCGTCTGGAAGTAATCAGCCGCATCGCCCGAGAGGAATTCGCTGAATCCGACGAGCGCAGCACCCAGCGCGATAGCCGCCAGTACACCCACGCCGACGCCGGCCCAGAGAAACGGCAAAGACCGCCGCGCGGACATATCGCCGTTTTTCAGCCACGCATAGAGGATACCGACGACGAGCAACGCCTCGACGCTTTCCCGCCATACGACGAACAATACCTGCCCCATCCGAACTTCTCCGGCACGCGGCAAACGCGGGTTGCGTCCACCGCGCGCAATGCTCGACTCATCCCACTACTTCGCGACGATCACACCCTGCGCGCTCTGATGGAAATCGTCGAAGAACTTGTACTCCCCGGGCGTCAGCGGCGCGATCACGACGAACGAATCCGCGCCCGGTGCAAGCACCTTTTCCTTGCGCAACTGCACGCTCTCGAACTCGACAGCGCCTTTGCCCGTGTTCCGGATTTCGATCTTGATGCGTTTGCCCGCCGGCACCTCGATGCGCGCCGGCTCGACTTTGCCGTCCGCCATGTCGAGCTTGAATGTCGGCAAGTCTTCCGCATGGACCGAGGCGCCGGCCAGCCCGAGAACGACGCCGGCGAGCCATAGACTGAGACGATGAAATTTCATACGTGCAATCCTTCGTCAACGGATCAATATCCGCCCTTCTTGCCGATACCGGCGAACGGGAAGTCGTATTCGATCGTGATCGGCTTGAACCAGGGGCCGACGCCGGTTTCCTTGTCCACGTGTCGGCCGAATGCCATATGGCCCGTTTGCATCGGTGGATTGACCACGAGCTTCAGGTGATACTTGCCCGGGCCGGCGAGCTTGACGTTATCGCCATAGTGCGGACCGTCATCGGCCACCATCGGCATCAGGTCGCCCGTCTGCTTGTAGCTCGCACCTGCTTTCGTGAGTTCGTACTTGACCTGCAGGTAGGGCATCCAATCCCCTTCGGCAAAGCCCGTGGGGTTGTTCTTCACAGCGTGGATGTCCGCCTCGAGATGGACGTCAGAATCGGACGCCTTGCGCATCATCCCTTCCGGATCCATCGTGATCGGCTGCAAATAGACGGCGCCGATCTCCATTCCCCCCTCGATCTTTTGCTTGCCGATCGGGTATTCGGCGGCCGACGCCACCGTGGCGACCATCGCGGCAGCCACGATCAGGCCACCGCGCATCCAGGAAGAACGCTGCATTTACACTCCTTCGAAAGACGACCGCGGGCCATTCCGCCCGCGCTGAACTGTGACTCGACGTAATCCGATCGCCGTTCGCATTGCGAAAAGTAACGCGAATGCGAACGATTATCAATTGCGCATAAGTCTAGCATCGTTCCGTCGGACAAACAAACAAAAGAACGCCGGCGAAACGTCTCAGTCGCCGCCGACGATGGAGTCCCCGACGTTCGCGCCGAATACGCGGGCGCGGAGCACGGCGAGTTGATCGCGCGCCTGCGCCGCCTTTTCGAATTCGAGATTCTTGGCGTGCTCCATCATCTGCTTCTCGAGCCGTTTGATTTCCTTGGCCAGCTGCTTTTCCGACATATCCTCGAACTTCGCGCGCTGCTGCATTTCCTTGAGCTCGGCACGCGCGTCGTCGGCGTTGTAGACGCCGTCGATGATGTCCTTGATCCGCTTGACCACGCCGCGCGGCGTGATCCCCATGCGTTCGTTGTGAGCCAGTTGCTTTGCGCGCCGACGCTCGGTTTCGTCGATCGCGCGGCGCATGGAATCCGTGATGCGGTCCGCGTAGAGAATCGCACAGCCGTTGACATTGCGTGCCGCCCGCCCGATCGTCTGGATCAGCGAGCGCTCGGCACGCAGGAAGCCTTCCTTGTCCGCATCGAGAATGGCGACGAGCGACACTTCGGGAATGTCGAGCCCCTCGCGCAGCAAATTGATGCCGACGAGGACGTCGAACGTCCCAAGTCGCAGGTCGCGGATGATTTCGACGCGCTCGACCGTATCGATATCGCTGTGCAGGTAGCGGACTTTCACGCCATGGTCGGCCAAAAACTCGGTCAACTGCTCGGCCATCCGTTTGGTCAGCACGGTGACGAGCACGCGTTCGTTCACCGCGACCCGGACATTGATCTCCGAGAGCACGTCATCGACCTGCGTGCGTGCGGGGCGCACCTGCACCGCCGGGTCGACGAGCCCCGTAGGCCGCACGACCTGCTCGACGACCTGCCCGGACGTTTTCCTCTCGTATTCCGCGGGCGTTGCGGTCACGAACATCGCCTGGCGCATCTTGCGCTCGAATTCGTGGAACTTGAGCGGACGATTGTCGAGCGCCGACGGCAGGCGAAAACCGTAATCGACGAGGTTTTCCTTTCGAGCGCGGTCGCCGTTGTACATCCCGTTCAACTGGCCGATCAACACGTGCGATTCGTCGAGAAACATCAGCGCGTCCGACGGGAGATAGTCGACGAGCGTCGGAGGCGGCTCGCCCGGCGCCGCGCCCGAGAAATGCCGCGTATAGTTTTCGATGCCCTTGCAAAAACCGAGCTCCTGCAGCATTTCCAGGTCGAAACGCGTGCGCTGCTCGAGCCGCTGCGCTTCGACGAGCTTGCCGTCGCGATGGAAGAATTCGAGCCGCTCGCGCAGCTCCGCCTTGATCGTCTCCACTGCGCGCATGACGGTCTCGCGCGGCGTCACATAATGCGAGGACGGATAGACGGTAAAGCGCGGGATCTTCTGGCGCACGCGTCCCGTGAGCGGATCGAACAGATGCAGCGATTCGACCTCGTCGTCGAAAAGCTCGATGCGGACTGCCATCTCGGCGTGCTCGGCCGGAAAGACGTCGATGGTGTCGCCCCGCACGCGAAACGCGCCACGCTGGAAGTCCGCCTCGTTACGGCTGTACTGCATCGCGATCAGCCGCGCGATCACGTCGCGCTGGCCGATCTTGTCGCCCGTGCGCAGTGTCAGGATCATCTGGTGGTATTCGCTCGGATTGCCGATACCGTAGATGGCCGAGACAGTCGCGACGATCACGACATCGCGACGTTCCATCAGGCTCTTGGTGGCCGACAGCCGCATCTGCTCGATGTGTTCGTTGATCGACGAATCCTTTTCGATGAAAAGGTCTCGCTGCGGCACATACGCTTCCGGCTGGTAATAGTCGTAGTAAGAGACGAAGTACTCCACCGCGTTGCGCGGAAAAAACTCGCGAAACTCCGAATACAGCTGCGCGGCAAGCGTCTTGTTGGGCGCGAAGACGATGGCGGGCCGGCCGAGCCGCGCAATCGTGTTGGCCATCGTAAAGGTCTTGCCCGAGCCCGTCACGCCCAGCAACGTCTGATACGACAGGCCGTCGTGGATGCCCTCGACGAGCAAGCGGATCGCCTCCGGCTGGTCGCCGGCCGGCGGATACGGTTGATACAGGTGGAACGGGGAGCCCTCGAACTCGATGAATTTCGATTCGTCGAGTGCATCGGCGGCATGAGGCTGATGTTCGGACATGAGGGAAAAAGGGGCATCGTTCGCCGAAGAAAAAAGCTATTTTAGCGTTTTACGGATAGGCAAGCAGCGGAGCGACCCGACGAGCGCGATATACACGGAAACGAACGCCCGTCCGGCGAAACGCCGCATGCCCGGGCAGAAAAGGCTCCGACGCCGGCCCCGGATTCGTTACAATTACGATCTTCAGCGCTCGCCGTCGGTTCAAGCTCCTGGCCCGTACTCCCGGGCCAACTGCTGCCGGCATGCACGAAGCCGCCGCTTTTCTACTCAGCCGATACAGACCATGTCACTCTTTTCCGCTGTCGAACTGGCCCCCCGTGATCCGATCCTCGGCCTCAACGAAGCCTTCAACGCCGATCCCCGCTCGACGAAGGTCAATCTGGGCGTCGGTGTCTATACCAACGAAGAAGGCAAGATTCCGCTTTTGCGCGCGGTGCGCGAGGCTGAAAAAGCGCGCGTCGAAGCCGCGCTGCCGCGCGGCTACCTGCCGATCGACGGCATCGCCGTCTATGACGCAGCCGTGCAAAAGCTGCTTCTCGGCGAAAGCTCGCCGCTCATCGCAGCCGGGCGCGTCGTGACGGTACAGGCACTCGGCGGTACAGGCGCACTGAAGATCGGTGCGGATTTCCTGAAGCGCGTGGAACCGAACGCGAAGGTCGCCATCAGCGATCCGAGCTGGGAAAATCACCGTGCCCTCTTCGAAAGCGCTGGCTTCGAGGTCGTCGCCTATCCGTACTACGACGCCGCAACACACGGCGTGAATTTTCCGGCGATGCTCGATGCGCTCAACAGCTATCCGGCAGGCACGATCGTCGTGCTGCATGCCTGCTGCCACAATCCGACCGGCGTCGATCTCAGCGAAGCGCAGTGGAAGCAGGTCGTCGAAGTCGTGAAAGCACGCGGGCTCGTACCGTTTCTCGACATCGCGTATCAAGGCTTCGGTGACGGCATCCAGGAAGACGCATTCGCCGTGCGCCTGTTCGCCGAGGCTGAGCTCAACGCATTCGTTTCGTCGTCTTTCTCGAAGTCGTTTTCGCTTTACGGCGAGCGCGTCGGTGCGCTGTCGGTCATCACCACGGGCAAGGACGAGGCTGCGCGCGTATTGTCGCAATTGAAGCGTGTGATCCGCACGAACTACTCGAACCCGCCGACGCATGGCGGCTCCATCGTCGCGAGCGTGCTGGCCACGCCGGCGTTGCGCGCCACGTGGGAAACGGAACTGGGCGAGATGCGCGATCGCATCCGCGCCATGCGCACCGGACTCGTCGAACGCCTGAAGGCTGCCGGCGTCGCGCGAGACTTCGGCTTCGTCAATGCGCAACGCGGCATGTTCTCGTATTCGGGACTCAACGCGGCTCAGGTGGATCGTCTGCGCGAAGAGTTCGGCATCTATGCGGTCGGCACGGGTCGCATCTGCGTCGCCGCCCTCAACATGCGCAACATCGATACGGTGGCAAATGCCATCGCTCATGTGTTGAAGTAATCCAGGCGCTGCCGGCCGCGCCCCCCCATGGGCGGCCCAACGCCCGCTTCGCTGAACGGCACGCTCGCTGCGTGCCGTTTTTTATTGAACGAAAGCGCCGAACCGGCTACCCGCTCTCCCGGGGACAGCTTCGGAGGCACGGCTCACCGCGAGTCGCGGTGGATGTCGTGTGTAACGAAGCCGGCGTCGTTCTCGGGCATATCCAGCCATCCGGGCTGCGCCAGGCTCGCGCGCATATCCTGCAAGCCGCTTTCCCAGTGGAGCCGCATCGTCGAGAGCCCGAACTGATAGTCCTTGTAGTTGCCCTCGAATTCCTTGTCGCGATAGACGAGCTGAAATACGTTATAGCGACGCGAAGTCGCAAGCTCCTCGGCAAGCTTGCACCAAGGATCGTCCCGATGCTCGGGCGATACGCGCGCGAGTACTTCGCGCAGCACATGCCTGAACCGCTGCGAGTGCTGCAGCATATCCGTGACGAGTCTCGTGCGGCTCGAATACTGAATATCCTTGATGCGGCTTTGAACATCGGTGAGCGTATTCGGCGCAGGGCCGCGCGCGCTCCATAGATCAACCTGGAATGCGAGCGTGTCGCGGCGCGGCGTTGTCTGGACGACCTCCGAAAGCGGCGTATTCGACATCAAACCGCCATCCCAGTAAAACTCTCCGTCGATCTCCGTGGCGGCAAAACCGGGCGGCAGCGATGCCGATGCCATGAAGTGCTCGGCCCGCAGCTTCGTATGCTGATTGTCGAAATAGGCGAAGTTACCGGTCTGAACGTTGACAGCCGCCACCGAGACGCGCGTCTCGCCAGAATTGATCCTGTCGAAATCGCACAAACGCTCCAGCGTTGCTTTCAGCGGAGCCGTGTCGTACCAGCTCGCCGTATCGGGCGTGCCGACCGAAAACGGCAACGGCGGCGGCACACGCGGAACGAAAAACCCCTTTTGCCCGTCAACGAGCGCGCTGGCCGCCTGCATGGCGGTGAATGCGGTCCGCACCACCTCTGTCGAATCGAAGAATGCCTGTTCGACCGCGGGCGGCAGCGCCAACCCGTAAGCCGGTTGGCAAATGGTTTCCCAGAATTCTCGCAAGCGCGCGACCCGACGCTCGGGTGCGTTGCCGGCAAGGATCGCGGTGTTGATCGCCCCGATCGAAATGCCGGCTATCCAATTCGGGACGACCCCGGCTTCGTGCAGCGCCTCGTAGACGCCAGCCTGATAAGCGCCGAGCGCACCGCCGCCTTGCAAAACCAGCGCGATCGTCTCATAGGGCGGCAACGCAATGCGTGGCCGTTCGGCTGTTTCCTGCTCCCGTGCGCGCACATGTCCCTCTCGGGACGGAGATTGCGTCTGCGCGTGCAACGGCTGAGCGTTGTGCTCCGCCATCGTGGCTCCTTTTTTTTCAGTGCATGTGCCAACCGTGGCTGAGAACGATCGATTGACCCGTCAGGACCGCATTGGGGAACGCTGCAAGGAACAATGCGGTTTGCGCGACGTCCTCGACCGTCGTGAAAACGCCGTCCACGGTCTGCCCCAGCATGACCCGCTTGACAACCTCCTCCTCGCTGATCCCGAGCTCCTTCGCTTGCTCGGGAATCTGCTTGTCGACGAGCGGCGTACGCACGAAGCCAGGACAAATCACATGCGAGCGCACGTTGTGCGGAGCGCCTTCTTTCGCCAGCACGCGCGCCAGTCCGAGCAAGGCATGCTTGGCGGCGACGTAAGCCGATTTCAGCGGCGAAGCCTCGTGCGAATGGACCGAGCCCATGTAGATGACCACACCGCCGCGATTGTCGCGATACATATGCTTGAGGGCCGCTTTCGTTGTCAGGAATGCGCCGTCCACGTGGATCGCCTGCATTTTCTTCCAATCGGCGAACGAGTAGCTTTCGATTGGATTGACGATCTGGATGCCGGCGTTCGACACCAGAATATCGACCGAACCGAACCGCTCGGCCACTGCATCGATGCCTTGGGTGACAGCGGCTTCGTCGGTCACGTCCATCGCAAGCGCAAGCGCTTTGCCGCCGGCTTTTTCGATCTCCTCCACCACGGCCTGCGCCCCGGCGATGTTCAAATCGGCAATGCCGACGGCTGCTCCATTCGCAGCGAACGTCAGCGCGATGCTTTTGCCAATGCCGCTTGCCGCGCCTGTCACGACCGCGGCCTTACCGCTCAAATTGCTATTCAACGAGGACATTCAGATCTCCATCGACTCGAGCACAATGACACCATGACGCACGATGCGGGACAACCTGGCCGAATGGCATATGCCGTCCGGTCGACTCGCGCGCCAGGATCGACTTCGCTATTGTGCATGAAGGGACGGCCGGCGCGTGGCGATTTGCTCGACGGCGCCGGATCGCCGCTCGAACTCCGAGCGCCGCACTCGAACCTGCACGGGAATCGCTCGCGTACAATGACGCGCCCGTTTGCAGGACGCAATGCGGCGCACCCATACGCTGTCGGCGCGAGTCTCGTGTCGCGGTTCAACTCTCGTTCGATTTGCCATGCTCAGCTATCGCCATGCGTTTCACGCCGGCAATCACGCCGATGTCCTCAAGCACGCTGTCGTCGTACAGTTGCTGCGCTATCTTGGCCAAAAAGAAAAGCCCTACTGGTACATCGATACGCATGCCGGTGCGGGCGTCTATGCGTTGACCGAAGGCTACGCGGCCAAGACCGCCGAATTCGAAACGGGCATAGCCCGACTGTGGAATCGCAACGACTTGCCAGCCGCGCTTGCCGATTACGTCGAGCAAGTGAGCGCCATCAATGCCGATGGCAATCTGCGCCTTTACCCCGGCTCGCCCTATCTGGCCTGGCGCTTGATGCGCCCTCAGGACCGCATGCGCCTATTCGAACTGCATAGCACGGAGATCGAGGTGCTGCGTCATAACTTCCGCGACGCGGGCCGTCGCGCGATGCTCTACGCCGGGGACGGATTCGAAGGCATCAAGGCCCTGCTGCCGCCCGCACCGCGGCGCGCGCTCGTGCTGATCGATCCGTCCTATGAAGACAAGCGCGACTATGCGCGCGCAATAACGTGCCTCGAGGAAAGCCTCGCCCGATTCGCCACGGGCGTGTACGCGGTCTGGTATCCGCAGGTGGTACGCCCGGAGTCGCAGCGGTTCCCGGAGCAGCTGAAGCGCCTGCAAAGCACGGACTGGCTACATGTGAGCTTGACTGTAAGCCGGCCGCCATCGGACGGCTTCGGGCTGTACGGCAGCGGAATGTTCGTTCTCAATCCGCCCTATACGCTCGCGGCGTCAGTGCGGGAGATGTTGCCGTTTCTGAAGGATGTGCTGAACGAGGACGGCGAAGCGCGCTTCGAGATCGAAGCGCGCGTGTCGTAGCGCGTCACTGCCCTGCGGCCGGGCGCGGCCGGTACACGGCGCGCCGATCCGACGCACCGGGCAATTCAATGTAAGGTGCAACCACGATAGGCTGCTGGGCTTGAGGCGCCATCTCCGGCAGCATGGCCGTGGGCTGCGTGGGCACCATCGCCTGGCGCGCAAGCGGAGCGTTTTGCAGTACAACGCCGCTTCTGCCGTCGTGGATGCCGGTTTGAGTATCGAGCACGACGGGTGCGCGGTCCGAGTCCGCCAGAACGGGGCTCGCTACAACGGCAATCGAGAGTCCGGCCGCCGCCGCGAGTGAACGCGCAGGCGCGGAGAAAAAAGAAATGAGGTGCATGGAGAACTATCCACAAGGCGCGCGACGCAAAACGCGTACGCGACGCTCACACCTTAGCGCGGCCCGGACATTCCGGCTACCGGAAACGCGCGAAACACCGGGTCGAGCCAACGCCGATTGTGATGATCGTCCTCGGCGAGCTGGGAGCACTCAATGCTGCCCCGCTTGCTGCGACTACACAATTACAGCGTATAGCCGTTGCTTTCGAGGGCGCGCAGGCGCTTTTCGAGATCGACGACATCGGACGACGAGGCGAGATATGCTTCGCGGCGGGTGCGTTCGGCCGATTCGAACCAGTTGCTGAGCTTTTCGATGATATAGGCGAGCATGACGTTTCTCCGGGGTCGGGAAACCGCTGCCGAAGCTAGGGATTTCCCGCAAAAGGGTTAACCCGGATTATATAGTGATCACGGAAAGTCGCCAGTGAAATGCACGAATGACGTGCATTCCGCTATGGAATGGTGCCGGCAGCCGTCTTTTTCGTCGAGAATGCACCTTGACGGTGCAACCGGCGTGCGAGCGTCGTTTCCCAGCCTCACACGACCTTTGCGGCAAACGTCGAGTGGCTTTCTTGAAATGCGACGGGATCCTCGCTCGCGAGTTCCTCGAGGATCGGGCAGTCGGGGCGCGCGTCGCCGTGACAATGGCGCGCGAGGTGCGCCAAAACGTCTCGCATCTCTTTGAGTTCGGCAATGCGCCTGTCCAGTTCGCCGACGTGTTCCAGTGCGATCGCCTTGACCTCGGAGCTTGCACGGGATCGATCGTGCCAGAGGGCCACCAGCTTCCGGATATCTTCGACGAGAAAACCCAAACGCCGCGCCTGACGAATGAACCGCAACGTATGCACCTCGGCCGGACCGTAAAGCCGATAACCGGATTCGGTGCGGCCCCGGGGTGCGAGCAACCCGACCTGCTCGTAATAGCGGATCATTTTTGCGCTCACGCCCGACGCGCGCGCAGCTTCGCCGATATTCATCGATACCTCCCGATTCGTGAAGACAGCGTATACCTTCCCACTATGGCAAGGTATACGCTCGATGCAAGCGTGACGATGACCGGCAACGATCCGGCGTTCGCGCTTCGAACCCACTTACATCGAAGGGACACCGAATGATCGAATTCCATGTCGAAGGCATGAGCTGCCAGCATTGCGTTTCAGCTGTCACCCAAGCGGTGCAGGCGGTCGATGCCGACGCACAGGTCGACGTCGACCTTGCGGGGGGACGTGTGCGGGTCGCGTCGAGCGCAGATATCGGGACGCTGACTGCCGCGATCGATGAAGCCGGCTATGCGGTCCAGGAAGCAAAGACCGTCGCCGATCCGGGCTGAGACACCGCATGTTTACAGTCGCGGTGATCGGCGGCTCGGGGCTGGTCGGCCGGGCCGTCATGGAAACGCTGGCCGAGCGGGCGGACTGGCGCGTGATCGGCACCGCTCATCGTCGAGCGGGAGGCGCGCTGATGTCCCTCGACATCCGGGACGCAGCGGCCATCGACGCGTTCATGGCGCGAACATCGCCGGACGCCGTCGTCATTGCGGCAGCTGAGCGGCGCCCCGATGTTTGCGAAAGCGATCCGGCACTCGCTCGCGCGCTCAACGTCGACGCGGTCCGGGCGATCGCATCGGCCGGACGGCGCCACGATGCGTGGGTCTTGTCGATCTCGACCGATTACGTGTTCGACGGCACGAGGCCGCCGTACCGCGTAGACGATCCGCCCTGCCCGCTCAACGCCTACGGCCGCAGCAAGCTCGACGGAGAGCGCGCGCTGGCGCAGGCCACGGATTTCGGCTGTGTGCTTCGTCTACCGTTGCTTTTCGGCCACACAACGGACTTGAGCGAATCGGCGGTGACGAGCCTCGTGCCGGCTGTCGTCGCATCCGCCAAGGCAGGCGCGCCCGCCGCCCGCATGGATGCCTGGGCGACACGCTACCCCACGTTCACCGGCGATGTGGCTCATGTGATTCGCGGCCTGCTGGAGCGGGCGGCAAGCGGGGCCGCCGTATGCGGCCGCGCCCATTGGTCCGGTGACGAGCCGATGACCAAATTCGATATCGCGGTGCGAATCGCCCGCACCCTGAGGCTCGATGCGCGCCTCGAGCCGGTGGCATCGAGCGTCGATTCCACGCCGCGGCCGCGCGACTGCCATCTCGACGCAAGTCGGCTCGAAGCGCTCGGGATCGGGCGCCGCACGCCATTCGATGACGCGCTCGAATGGGTGCTGGAACGATATCTCGCCCTGCCCCCCCATGCGTCGACTTGATACTGTATAAAAACACAGTATCATTGGCACACGCGCCGACGAACGCACCGCCCGGCATTTTTGCTCGCGTACTTCCGTAATTGCATGGCGACTTCGTAGGGGCCGGGTGCCAAACACTACGAAATACCGGGCTACACATCGCCAGCGCGCTCAATACAATCCTTTTCATGAGGGCGAGTCGCTTCGACGAGCTGCCTCAACCGCGTGCTGTTCGCGCGCCGCGGCTCGGCGCCACAAGCGACGTGCCTCGGCCCATATAGGAATTCCGCATGTCTTACCTCGAGGTAGTGGAAGAAGGCGAAGATCTCGAACCGCTCCAACCCGCGCCGGCGCGTCGGACGGGCTCCGCGATGCTCCGGGAGATCGCGCCGCGTTGCGATACGCGGTATTTCGACGAAGCGGCGCTGTCTCCGTTAGCCCGCGCCGACGGCGCGGCGGATTCGACGTTTCTCGCGGCCGAACTCAGTGCGGCGCGAACGGCCGAGGAACGGATCCGGATGATCCGCGGGGTACTTCACATCGTGGGCTTCAGAGGCCTTGGCTACGCAGCCTTGAAACTCAATGCCCAGGCCCAGGCCGAGCGCGCTTATTTGCTACGCGATTACCTGGCGAGCGATTTGTTGCCGAAGGCGCTCGAGGGCGGCTACTTCCTCCGGGATCCGCAAATGCGGCGTGCACTCGACTCGAGCCGGCTTCATGTCTGGGACATCCGTTCGATCCTGGATGCGTCGCGTAACGACGCCCTCGACCCGCAGGTCCGTCGCCACTTCGACGAGCTTCGTGCGCACGGCCTCGCCAGCGGCCTGGCATTCGGGTTACCGATCTCGCAAACGCCGATGCGCGCAATCATCGTTTTTGCTGGGGCGCCGGAGCACTGCGAATGGATCACGGACAGCGTCATCGCGCAGGCCATTGGACTCGGTCTGTCGTTGCACCAACGCTGCTCGGCCTACATCCAGGCCATGTGCAGGCGCGAGGCCACAAACGGGCTGTCCGAGCTGCAGCAACGGATCTTGTCGGCGGTCGTGGCGGGGCTGTCCGATAAGGCCATCGCAGCGCGCTTCGATACGACCGTGCACAACGTCGACTATCACTTGCGGCAACTGCGCGAGAAGCTGGGCGCGCGTAATCGCAGCCAGCTCGCCTATCTCGCCGGACGGCTTCAGGCGGCTTGACTCGCGCGGGCGCGCTAAACGCCGCTTAACCTTCCCAACCCCAGCGCGCAGCGCGGTACACGAGCTGCGCGCGGTTCTCGACGCCGAACATCTTTTGCAGCGCCCGCACGTGGGACGCCACCTTGTGCAGCGAACTCGCCGTTGCGGTGGCGATCTCCTGATCCGACAGCCCTTTGAGGAGCCGCTCGAGAACCGCGGCCTGATCTGCGCTCAACATGAGCTCCCGCGCGCGCCGGACGCAAGCGTCGATATAAGGCTGCACGATGCGGTGCACGGTCAGGGCGATCGTCAATGCGCCCCCCACGGTGCGATCGTTGATCCACCCGATCTCGTGCGCTCGCGAGGTCAGATTGACCGCTACGCGCAAATCGGGCTGCGGTGCCGGCAAGCCGAGCGTCAATCCCGCGTTCATTTCATGCGACCGCAGGCTGTTTGAAAGCATGCGCGCCCGCGAGTCTCCGGTCCGCTCTGCGTACGCTGTGACCTGCCCCGCCTGCCATGTAGCCGGCAATCCGCTTTGCCACAGCGCGGCAAAACGCGGATCGCTTTCGTACAACCGGTGTTTCCAATAAAGGCGAGAGAACGAGATATCGGCTAAATCGCTCATCGAATAGATGCGCAACACGCGTCGGCCTATCATTTCGAACGCGCCGTAATTGAGCATGTGAAACCCCATGTGCAATAGGCGTTCGTGACAACCGAGCAGATCCGATGCGGCACGGTCGACATCGGCGCTTGCGTCGATCTCGTGCAGATGAGCGAGCGCGTCGGCCTGCGAAAACCATACGAGCGTCGGGAATTCGTCGACATCTGTCATCAGGGTACGCCTCGCGTGCCGATATGCGATTTTCTGATTATCATTACCATAAGTTACACGCACTGACCGGCACCACCGTGCCGCGTTACGTGGCGCGCAACGCGACTCTCGACCGGAGGCTCATCGATGCATCACGCCGCATTGCGCGAGGACGCGTCGTCGTTCCCGCCCTCACGTCGTTCATTGGACGCTCAGCAGTCCGAAACGCCAACTTCGCAGCAACATCCGATCGATGTGATCTGGTGCAACGACCCGCGACAAACGAGTGCGGACGATCAACCTTGCCCGTCCCTCGGTATCGCCGGCGCGCTGGCCAGCGCGCGCACCGCTGCAGAGCGCAATCGCATGATCAACGGCCTCTTGCATCTGGTCGGTTTTTCGACGTTTGCCTATTTCGCATTGGAGAGCAACGTCAAGCAAGCCGAGCGGCTCTTCCTGCATGAGGCGTTCGTGCCTCCCACCTATCGCGGCGACTACGTGAAGCAAGGCTATCACGAGATCGATCCGCGCACGCTCGCTGCGCGGCGCGCCAATGCGCCGATGGTGTGGGACTTGTACCATCTGCGCGAGCAAAGCATCGGATCGAGCATCGGCACCCCGGAAGATCGAGCAGTCGACGGCTTTCTGAGCACCATGCGCGATGACGGTATGTGCAGCGGCCTGATGTTCGCCATGCCCATCCCCGGCACGCGCTTGAGCGCCTTCATGAGCTTCACCGCACCGCGCCGCTCGCGGGACTGGATCACGTCCGCAACGGTCGAGCAATCGTTGTCGATCGCGCTGTCGGTCCACGCGTTTGCCTTGCCGCAATTGACCGCGGCCTCGCGCAGCTGTGCGACGAATAGTTTGACGCCATTCGAGCGCGAATTGCTGATGGGTATTGCCGAAGGTGCGTCCGACAAGGAAATCGGCCGCCGCCTGGACACGAGCGCACACAATGTCGATTACCACCTGCGCAAGCTACGCAAGCGTTTCGGCGTAGCGAATCGCATCGAACTCACCTACCTCACCTCCAAGCTCGAGTTGATTTGAGCCGTCACGGCAAGAAGCGGCGTTCGTACGCGCGCTTCCCCACGCCGGTCCATACCGGCCGCGGCCGACCTCGTTAGGACTCCCAACCATTACGTCGAGTCTCGCACGCCGCCTGGCCGTGCGTCGGGCCACCCCGCGTCGGGCTCGGGTCCAGGATGGCGGCTTCCCGTGCCCAGGTCGATTGAGGACTCCGCCTATTGACACGCGCGAGCTCTTCCTGGCGCCAGGCCGCGCCGTCGAACGCGCCTGCCAAGCTCAAGAACCGCTTCCACTCTGCCGTTAAGTGAAGGAGGCACGTACTCGCGCCACCGGCTTTACGACTTCGCTCTAATGGTCCCCAGACAACACAAACGCGGTATCACGTTCATCGTTCGCATCGCCCTGGCCGTTGTACCGATTTTCGTCGGGTCGAACGAGAGCGTTGCTGCGCCGCCGCAATCTGGTCCCGACGACGCGCCGCTGACCGCCGACGCGCTTGCATCGATGCCGCTCGAAGCGCTCATGAACGTCAAGGTGGTCAGTACGGCGTCCCTCTTCGAGCAACCTGTTTCGGAAGCACCCGCGGCCGCCGTCATACTGACCGCCGACGATATCCGCAACTTCGGTTGGCGCAAGCTCTCCGATGCACTCGCCTCCCTGCCCGGGCTCTATGTCTCGTACGACCGGACTTATGACTATCTCGGCGCGCGCGGTTTTCGCCGCCCGGGCGATTACAACAGCCGCTTTCTGCTGTTGATCGACGGAATGCGCCTCAACGATTCCGTCTACGATCAAGCTTCGATCGGAACCGACTTTCCGCTCGATATGGATCTGGTCGAGCGAATCGAATATGTGCCGGGCCCCGGATCGGCGGTGTACGGCTCGAACGCGCTCTTCGGTGTCATCAACGTAGTGACGAAAAAGGGCGCGGCATTGGGCGGCGCCCAAACCGCTGTCTCGGTCGGCAGCTTCGGCGAAAAGCGCGCACGCGCGAGCTATGGCTGGCATGGAAGCAACGGGGCCGATCTGCTGCTGTCGGCCACTTCGTACGTCCGCAGCGGGCAAGACCTCTATTACGGCGAGTTCGACACGCCCGACCAGAAAAATGGCGTGGCCAACGGACTCGATTACGATCGCGCGCAGTATCTGTTTGCCAAATTCGCCTACCGTGATTTCATATTCAGTGCCGGCTACGGCAACCGAACGAAAGGTGTGCCGACCGCGGCCTATGGCGCCAACTTCAACGCGCCGGACAGTACGAGCGATACGCACACCTTCGCCAACGCAACCTACCGCCATGCGTTCTCGGGCAGTCTCGAGGTCGCGTCCGAGATTTATTGGGAACGCTATGACTATCGCATGCCGTCGCTATACGGCACGGCCCCCGCTGTAGTCAACGTCGATGGAGACAAGGCGATCTGGTACGGCGCCGACGTCCATGCGACTTTCACGGGCCTGCCGCGCAATAAGATCGTCGTCGGCATGAGCGTGACGCGCAATGCGAGACGCGATCAATACAACTACAACGTCGACCCGTATCAATCGATACTCGACGATCATCGCAGTTCGAACATTTTCGGTGTCTATGCGGAGGATGAGATCCAGCTTACGGATCGATTGACATTGAACGCCGGTGCGCGATTCGACGAGGAGAGCGTATCCGGTGCGAATGCGAGTCCTCGTCTTGCACTGATTTTCAAAGCGACAGCCGCCGACACGCTCAAGCTCGTGTACGGGCGTGCTTATCGTGCACCCAACGCGTACGAGCTCTATTACACCATTCCGGGAACGGACGGCCAAACTGGCAATCTTGCGCTCAAACCCGAGCACATCACGACGTATGAGTTCATCTACGATCGAAAGATCAGCGACTCCGGACATGCCACGCTGTCGGTCTTCCATTACGACGTGCGCAACCTGATCACCGAAGTACTCACCGATTCCGGGCTGTTCCAGTTTCAGAACGTCGATCGCGTCCAGGCCAACGGCGCCGAGCTTGCCTACGAGCAGCAGCTGGCCGGCGGTGCAACGATCCGGGCGAGCTATTCATGGCAAAGAGCCCGCAACAGCGATACGGGCGCGGCCTTGCAGGATTCGCCGCGACGGCTCGCCAAGCTGAATGTGTTCGTACCGGTCTTCCATCATTCGGCGCGAGTCGGCGCCGAGCTACGGTGTGTATCGTCGCGGCTGGCGCAAGCCGGCGATGCAAGCGGCTACTGTCTCGGCAATCTGAGCATCGGCACAGCGCGGCTTATTCCGCATGCCGACCTGTCGTTTTCGATTTACAACATCACCGACCGGCGCTTTACCGATCCCGCCGGTCCCGGGTTCACGCAAAGCGTCATCGTGCAGCAAAGCCGCACGTTCCTCGCCAAACTCGTGTATGGGTTCTGATGGACCGCACATGAGAAGAAAGCTTGCCGCCGCCGTGTTCATCCTTGCTATCGCAGCCTGTCTGCGTGTGACGGCACATGCTCAGGTCGATCTCTTTTCACTCGAAGCAGCCTATATCTTCAACTTCACCGCCTTCACTGAATGGCCTTCGACGCGTGCCGCTTCGACGAGTCTCATGGTCTGCTCGAGCAACAAGGGGGAGCTCGGTGCCGCGCTCGCCAAACTCGAAGGGCGCCAGGTGGCGGCGCGTACGTGGCACCTGCGCATGCTTTCCGAAGGTTCAACTGCCGCGGGATGCGATGTACTGATCGTAGATGGCAGCCCGGCGACATCGACCGCAATCAAATCCGCACTGGGTACGGACTCGCCATTGCTCATCGTGCGCACGCCCGATGCCCCCGAGGGTCCGTGCGTGGTCCTGCTGGTTCGCCAAGGCGATCAACTGCGCTTCGATATCGACAATAGCGAGGCAGCCCGACGCCATCTGGGCCTGAGCTCCAAATTGCTTCGGCTTGCGAGGAATGTCACATGAAGCACGTCAAGCTCGAAACGCCAAGTCCGGCGCGCGAAATGGCACGGATCAAGACGTTGCGCGTGGGAGTAGCCTTGCTCATATCGAGCCTGGTACTCCTTGTCTATCAAGCCGTGACGCTGCGGACATCCCTGACCGAAGACGCCAACATGATTGCCGAGATGGTGGCGGACAACACCGCGGCGCCGCTGATGTTCGACGACAAGCCGGCTGCGGGCGAAGTCCTGCATTCGCTGAGCAAGGTGCCTTACGTCGAAACGGTGGCGGTCTTCAAGAGCAATGGAGCATTGTTCGCCCGCTACGCGAAGCCCGGACTCACAGAACGCGAGCGCGGCGAAGCCACGCTCGAGCATGCACGCATGCACGCGGGGCCCTGGTCGCTCACCGATGTCATCGTCGAATCCGAGGTCCAGGTCAAGGGCAAGGCAATCGGCGAAGTCGTGCTCGTCGCCACGACAGATGCGGTCGTCGCTCAACTGCTCCACTACGGCGCGTTTCTCTCGGCGGCTTCGTTGGTGGCGATCTGGGTCGCGTTCGCGGTCACGTCGCGAATGGGCGCGCGCGTCGCGCAAGCGGAGAAAGAGCTCGAATACCTGGCGTCCACCGACCCGTTGACGGGGCTGCCGAATCGTCGCGCGTTCTACGACGAGCTCGACCGGCGGCTGCATCGGCCGAGCTACGTCGGCACGCGTCTCGCACTGGTGCTTGTCGATCTCGACGATTTCAAGACTGTGAACGACACGCTGGGGCACGGTGCGGGCGACGAGTTGCTCACGCGGGTCGCGACTGCCTTGCGTCAAGCCGTACGCAGTACCGATGTGGTGAGCCGGATCGGCGGCGACGAATTCGCGGTACTCGTCGAGATCAATGAAGACAAGAGCGAGGGGCATCTGGCGGCGATGCGCATCGCCCGTGCGCTCGCTCGCCCGTTCAACCTGCAGCGATCGAGTATCGTGGCATCCGCGAGCGTTGGCGTGAGCGTGTTTCCCGACGACGCCCGGGAAGTCGCCGCGCTCGTCAGCAGCGCGGACATGGCGCTTTACGCCGCAAAGGGCCGCGGCAAGAACACGGCGGTCGAATTTCACCCCAACATGACGGTGGAGGCGCGGCGGCGCGCCAGACTCGAAAGCGAATTGCGCAAAGCAATCGAGATGGATGCGCTCGATCTCGTCTATCAGCCTCAATTCGATTGCAAAACCGGCGCGCTCGTCGGCGCGGAGGCCCTCGTGCGGTGGGAGCACCCCGCCGACGGTACCGTCTCGCCGGCCGAATTCATTCCTATTGCCGAAGACAGCGATCTCATCGTCGCGCTTGGACAGTGGGTGCTGCGGAGGGCTTGCCGCGACGCCGCGCATTGGAATGAAGTGTCCGCCACGCGAATTCACGTGGCGGTCAACGTCTCGGCCCGTCAGTTGCGGCAATCGGAATTCGATCATCAGGTGAAGGCGGTGCTGTCCGAAAGCGGGCTGGATTCTCAACTGCTCGAGCTCGAGCTGACGGAAAGTCAATTGATGGCGAATATGGATGCGGGCATCGATTCGATGAACCGCCTTCGAGCATCGGGCGTAAGACTATCTCTCGACGACTTTGGAACCGGCTACTCGTCGCTTTCGTATCTTCAATCGTTTCCCGTCAACAGCCTCAAAATCGACCGCAGCTTCGTTCATCCGCTTCCCGATGCGGGGCAACCCATCGTGACCGCGATTATTTCGATGGCGCACAGTTTCGGTATCGCCGTGGTGGCAGAAGGTGTCGAGCACGCCGCGCAACTTGCCTGGCTCGCCGAATCGGGCTGCGATATCGTGCAGGGTTTCCTTACCGGGCGGCCCATGCCGTTCGAGCAATTGATGAAATTGCTGGGCGATGACGCAGCCAAACCACGCGTGCTTAGCGACGCCGGAATGTCACCGAAGACGTTGGCGGAATGAACGGTCGGCACGGCGACTGTTTGAACCGGGTATATCGCCGCGATAACCGGCGATCGAACCTGAAAATCGGAATCGGCGCCATTTTCCGAAAACGGCGTCGTTTTGGAGTTTACGGTTCAAATCGCCGATAATAGGCCCGCGCGAACGTATGAGCGTCTCCTTTTTCAACGCGGGATGCGAAAAACGCTCGCTGGCATGGTCCTTTTCAATATCGACGGTTCGAACAGATGGAAGAATTGCTTCCGCATTACGAGCGCGAGCTTGCGTTGCTCCGGCAATCGCTGCAGCAATTCGCCGCGCGCTATCCGAAAATCGCCGCGCGCCTCGCGATTGCGGGCGAGCACTCGGAAGATCCACATGTGGAACGCATGCTTCAGTCGTTCGCCTTGCTGGCCGCGCGCATCGACGTCAAGCTCGACGACGACTACCCCGATTTCACGGAAGCGTTGATCGAGATACTGTTTCCGCAGTACCTGCGTTCGATTCCTTCATGCTGCATCGCGCAGGTCCGCACCGATGCAGTCTTTGAGAAATTGACCGCCCCGCTGACGATCGCGCGCGGTACGCAATTCGTCGCCAAAGCCACCGAATGCGGCTTTCGCAGCACGTACGACGTAACGCTCGCGCCGCTGCGCGTCACGCAGGGGTCCTACACCGCGTCCCCGCATGCGCCTACCGGCACGATCTTCCCTGCCGAAACGACGGGACTCGTTTCGCTCGGAATTTCGGCCACGCGCGCAGGCGCCCTGCTCAACGCCACTGCACCGCCTCGCTTGCGTTTGCACTTGGCCGGCGCGCGCGAAGTGATCGCGGCGTTGAACGATGCCCTGCATCTGAAGACGGTCGCCGCGTATGTCGAAGCAGACGGTTTGGGCCGTTGGAAGCGCCTCGAGCCCTCGCCTGTTTCCGCGGTGGGGTTCGACGACTGCGAGACGCTCGTCGCGGGGTCCGACGATACTCCCGCTGCGCTGCGTTTGCTCATGGAGTATTTTGCGTTTCCGGAGAAGTTCGACTTCATCGATCTCGATCTGGCCGCATTGCTGAGTACCACCGGTCCCTGCGGTAGTGTGACGGTCCACTTCGCGCTGGCCGAAATTCATAAGGACTCCTGGGCATCGCAGCGTCTCGCGAGGATCGGGGCGAATACCTTCCAGCCGTTTTGTACACCCGTGGTCAATGTCTTCAAACGCGATGCCGCATCGATCAAGATCAATCCGGACGTGACCGCTTATTCGCTGCTCCCGTCGTTACCGGGCAAACCGGAGGCCGAGATTTTTTCGATCGATGGCGTCAGCACCGCGGGGCCCTCCCCCGCTCGCAAGACAGTGCTCCATCCGGTCAACTCCCTGATGCACGGCAGCGCGGAGAAGCTCGCCGGGCCCTATTGGACGGTGCGCCGCGACCGATGGCGAGCCGATGCCGAGAACCGCGGCCGAACCGAACTCGTGTTCGTGGGACTCGATGGCGAACCGGTAACGCCCGAGTTCCGCGAGTTCGGTGTCGATATGACCTGCACGAACGGGGATCTGCCCGCCTCACTGCCGATCGGCATGCCCGGGGGCGATCTGCAAAGCGGAGGCAGCGAATTGGGACGCAACGTGGCGATGTTGTCGCGGCCGACGCAGCCGGTGCGCTTGCCCCGCGGCGATGGCGCATTGTGGCGGCTCATCGGTCAGATGGCACCTCATACGCTGCAGTTGAGTCAAGCGGGGCTCGATGCGTTCAAGCAGTTCTTTCGGCAATTCGCGACGCTATCGCAGTCACAGGCGCCACACATCGACGGCATCGTGTCGCTGGACTACCGCCCGACGATGCAGTGGATCGCGATGGAACCGTCGCCCGCATTCGTTCGGGGCATCGAGATCACCGCGACCGTCGACGAGCATGCGTTCGCATCGAGCAGCCTGCGTGTTTTTGCGGGCGTGATGGACCGGTTTTTTGCGCCGTATGCGCCCGCGAACAGCTTCGTACAGGTGGTACTGCTATCGAAAAACATCGGCGCCGAAATTTGGCGTTGTCCGCCACGGGAAGGCGCCGCGCCGTTGATCTGACGCTCGTCTATCCCTTGCTGGCGCCAAACGTCAATCCGACGACAAAGTGCCGCTGCATGGCAAAGAACATCAACACCGAAGGCAGCGCCGCCATGATCGAACCGGCCGAGACGAGGTTCCACGCCGTTGTCCACTGCCCCTTGAGCGCCGCGACGCCCACGGTAATGGGCGCAGCCTCGTCGCCTTGCGTCAGGCACAACGCCCAGAAGTAGTCGTTCCAGACGAACGTGAAGACGAGAATGGCCAACGCAGCCAGCGCCGGCCGGATCAGCGGCAATACGATGCGGAAAAACACCGTCCATTCCCCGGCGCCTTCAACTCGCGCAGCCTCGATCAGTTCATACGGCAACTGCTTGATGAAATTGCGCAGAAACAGCGTGCAAAACCCGGTCTGAAACGCGATATGAAAGAGCATCAATCCTTCGACGGTATTGAAAAGCCCGAACTTCAGCGTCAGGTCGCGCACCGGGATCATCAACACCTGCACGGGAACGAAATTCCCCGCCACGAATGCCGCGAACAATAGCGTATTGCCGCGAAAGCGATAGGTCGCAAGCGCGAAACCGGCCATCGAGGCCAGCGCGATCGAGCCCACCACGGCCGGCACCGTGATCAGCACGCTGTTCCAGAAGTAATGCAGCATGGGCGAGGTCGTCAGCGCCTCGGTGTAGTTGCCGATCAGCGAAATATGCTTCGGCCATCCCCAGTAATTGCCCTCGCTGAGCTCTTCGGACGAGCGCACCGACGTCATCAGCACTGCAAGCATCGGCAGCATCCAGACCACGAGCGCAATCGGCACCGAAATCTTGTAGAACCGTCGCGGCAGCGGCTTCCATTTATCGACAGGCAGCGGATACATGAACTTCTCCTTCTACTGCTCGTTACGCAGCGTGCGCCGCAACTGGTAGACGATGTAGACCAGCATGATGGCGAAAAGCACCACGGCGATCGATGCCGAATAACCCAGGCGGTAATACTTGATCGCCTGGTCGTACATGTAATAAGCAAGTACGGTCGAACTCTCGAACGGCCCGCCGCCCGTCATGACGGCGATGAGATCGAAACTGCGCAGTGCACCGATCACGGTAACCACCACCGCCATGAACGTCGTCGGCCGCAGTTGCGGGAGCACGACATGCCAGAGCAATGCCCAGCGGCGCGCGCCCTCCATTCGCGCCGCCTCGAGTTGCTCGCCGTTCAGCGTCGTCAGCCCGGTGAGATAGAGAATCATGCAGTACGAAGTCTGCGCCCACAACGCGGCGATCACGATACCGAACGTGGCATACCGTGCATCGCCAAGCACGGGCACGCCGTGCCCGACGATCAGCGCGAGCAAGCCGAACGTCGGATCGTAGAACCACGAGAACATGAGGCCGACGACCACACCGGACAATACGAACGGCGCGAAGAAGAGCGACTTGACAACGCGCATTCCCGCCACGCTCTGATTCAGATACAACGCTACGGCAAGGCCCGCTGGCGGCGCGAGCAGAAACATCGCAAGCCAGATCACGTTGTTCTTCAGCGCGGTATAGAAAGTCGGCGCATGGAACAGCTCGATGTAATTGGCAAGCCCGACGAATACCTTGTCCGACATGCCATCCCAGTTGAAGAAGCTCAACCAGATCGTCGACGCGATCGGCCATATCACGTAGACGCCGAACATGACGCAAGCCGGCGCGAGGAACAACAGCGCGGCACGTCGCTGGCGGCGCGCCGTGGGCGACAGCTTGCGTCCCGCCTGCCGGCCCGCGCCGGGCCGGCTTGCCGGCGGTTTGCCGGCCGGCATGGAAAAGTCCGCGCCGTCTGGCGCGGCGCGCAAATGCTCGTGGGTGGCTGACTGCGACACGACAAGGCCTCCAATGCGTTTCGGCGTTTCGGCATTTCGGCGGCCAACTACGGCCGCCGCCTGCCCTTACTGCTTGTAGATACGCTTGCGCGTCTGCTCCAGCTGCGTGAGCACAGCATCGATCTGCGTCGGATCGGACACGAATCGCTGCATGCCCTTCATGCCTTCGTCGGCCATCTCCTTCGTCATATCACGATCGTAGAACTGTGCAATACCGCCCTTCGTATTGGACAGGATCTGAAAACCGATCTTCGAAATCGGATCCTCCGGCTCGGGCGATTTGCTGTTGGCCGACAGCGAACCAAGTCCCTTCGCGAGCCGCGCGCCGTTCTCGGGTGTCTCGATGAACGCGAGGAACGCCCGCGCTTCGGCCTTGTGCTTCGCATGCGCGGGAATGTGCAGCGATTCGACGGGACCGTCTTCGGCGGTCGGCACGTTCGAATCGATGATCGGGAACTGGAAGTAGCTCATTTGCGGCTTGATCGACGGCGGGAAACCCGCGCTGATGAACGTGCCCATCAGCATCATTGCGGCCTTGCCCTGGAACAGGAACGGTTGTGCCGCGTCGAGATCGTACGAGAGCGAGTTGTCGATGAAGTCATGATCGTCGATGAGCTGCTTCCACGTCGTATAGACCTTCTTCACGCGCGCGTCGGTATAAGGCACTTCCCCCGCCATCAGCTTTTGATGGAACGCATTCCCGTTCAAACGCAAGTCGAGGTAGTCGAACCAGCCGGCCAGCGTCCAGGCGTCGCGGCCAGCCACGGCGATCGGCGTAATGCCGGCAGCCTTCAGCTTCTTGCAGGCATCGAGGAATTCAGGCCAGGTCTTCGGCTCGCCCGCAATACCGGCCTTTTGAAAGAGATCCTTGCGATAAAACATCCCCCATGAGTAATACACGGTCGGCGCCGCATATTGCTTGCTCTGGTACGACGATGCTTCTTTCGTCGAAGCGTACATCTGATCCCAGCCGTTTTTCGCCCAATCCCCGCTCAGATCTTCGAGCAACCCGCGCTTCGCGTAGTAGGCCATCCGCTCGCCGTCATGCCAGTTCACGATGTCGGGCGCAACGGTCGTGAGCCACCCCGGCAGCTGCACCTTGTAGGCCTCCTCGTCGATGAACGCCGCTTTCACGTCGATATCCGGATGCGCCTTCTTGAAGTCGTCGAGCGTCGATTGCCATACCGCGCGCTGGCTGGCGCCCTTGAAGGCAATGTTGATATCGAGCGTGCCTGCCTGTGCCGCATTGGCCCACCAGGACGCGGCTGTCGCCACCGCGAAAAACGCGGTGGCGACGCCGATGCGAAAACGGTTCGCGGGTTGCTTCATGCGTGTCTCCTTCGTGTTATCTAAGGTTTATATCGTCATCAACGGTAGCCGCCTGAGCGGCAAATAACGCGCTCCGGCCCATTTCAGCTGGAACGATACGCGCAAACGCCCTGCGGTTCGACTCGCGCGGCGCCTATGACGAAGGCGTCGGCTTCGACGCCTTCGACCTCGTACACGCGCTCGCCATAATTGAAGACGTAGGTCACGCCCGCGCGGCGGCTCACTCGCACCCCTTCCGGTAGCGGCACGGCACGCAATCCGGCGCGCTCGGCAACGTCGGCAAAGAGTTCCCGCGTCAACGCTTCATCGAAGAGGCCCGCGCAATAATGGAAGGCACCGTGGCGTACGAAAGCAGGATGGCCATCGCCAAACTCGGCAACGACCTCGTGCGGCGCATGGGTATCGAGTTCGATCAGATCGCGCCAATGGCGGCCCTGCCCCGCATCGCTAACGGGGCGGCCCGCCGATGAGCTTGCCATGCGTACGGCCGGGCAGATATTCGGCCGCAGCGACTCCACTCGCCATACGCGCAGCTTCAATGCCTCGGCAAGCGGTCCCGGCGGCAAATTGCCGGGAATTTGCAAATCGACGGTCTTGGAACCCGTGCGCGGGCCAATGACGACTTGCGCCCCGCTCCGGGTCAATCGCTCGACAAAATCGTCGGGAACGATCGGCAACGGCGGCACGACGATCATTCGATAACCATCGAGCGGCGCATCGACAGGCACGACATCGACATCGAGCCCGAGCGAACGCAACGCGCTGTAATACTCGAACGCGAAACGCGGATAGTGGAAATCCGCGCCTTGCGGATGAACCTCGAAGAGCCACTTCGCCGGGTAGTCATAGATGAGCGCGACAGAACGCTTCGCATCCTCAACCGCATCGGGGTGAGCTTCGAGCATCGAGCGGATTTCCGCTGCAACGCGCGACGCTTCGCTGCCGCCGATATCGAGCCGGTTGTCGGGCGTATTGAGCCCGGCGTGCATCTGCTCCTGTGCAAACGGTGCCTGTCTCCAGCGGAAATACGACACGCAACCGGCGCCATGCGCAAATGCCTCCCAGCTCCAAAGGCGCACCATGCCCGGCAGCGGCGCCGGATTCCAGTGTGCCCAATTGACGGGCCCCGGCTGCTGCTCCATGACCCAGAACGGCTGGCTCGACATGCCGCGGTAGATATCGTGATTGAAGGAGGCGAAATCGGGATGCCCCGTGCGCAGCCAGCGCGCTTTCGTTTCCGGGTCGAACCACAGCTCTTCAAGGGCGCCCAGCGGGTAGCTGTCCCATGCCGCGATATCGAGATCGGCCGCGACCTTGTAATGATCGAACTCGGTAAAGAGCTGCATGAAATTGTGCGCGACGGGCCGCCCAGGCGAATGCGCGCGGATGATCTCGGCCTGCATGCGGTTAAAGCGCGCAAGCTCGTCGGATGCGAAGCGCCGATAATCGAATCGGTGCGAAGGGTTCGCCTCGGTCACCGTCGCAGCCGGTGTATCGACCTCGTCGAAGCTGCGGTACTCCATGCTCCAGAACACGTTGCCCCACGCACGGTTGAGCGCGTCTATCGTGCGGTAGCGCGCGCGCAGCCATTCTCGAAAGCGCAGCAGCGCGGCCTCGGAATAGCTGACCACGGTTTGATGACAACCGAACTCGTTATCGATCTGCCAGAACGCAACGCCAGGATGCGCGCCGTACCGTTGCGCCACTGCGGTACTGATGCGTCGCGCCGCCTCGAAATACGACGGCGACGAAAAGTCGTAATGACGGCGCGAGCCGAACCGGCGTGCCTGCCCATCGGCACCGACGGGCAGAATATCGGGGTGCCGGTCGATCAGCCACTTGGGCGGCGTCGCCGTCGGCGTGCACATGACGATTTGGAGTCCTGAACGATGCAATACGTCGACCGCACGGTCGAGCCAGTCCCAGTCGTATTCGCCCGGCGTGGGCTCGATACGGCTCCACGCGAATTCGGCGATGCGCACGCGCTCGATGCCGAGCGCCTTCATCCGTTGCGCGTCGCCTTCCCACATCGATTCCGGCCAATGCTCCGGGTAATAGCAGACTCCAAGGTGCATCCCTTCCCTCCTCAGGCGTAGTGTTCGATCGATTGCAGCGGTGCGATGGCAAAGCCGTCGTCCCCGAATAGATGGCATGCCGAAGCCGGTGCGCCAAATGACATGCGTGCACCCCGCTCGACGCGTGCGTCGCCGGCAACCTTGGCGATCAGCGTGCGGCCGTCCGGCGCATCGAGGTGTACATAGGTCTGCTCGCCGAGGCGTTCGGTGAGCACGACTTCACGCGTGAGCGCAAGCGAGCTGGCGACGTTCACGTCGCCGCCACCGCGCAATGTCAGATGCTCGGGCCGCACGCCCACCGTGACGGGCTGCGACGGGACCAACGATGAGCCGTCCACCGCGAGTCGCACCGTTTCTCCGGTCCCATCGATCACGGCGCTCACGCCATCCGCATCGATCGAGGCGATCGATGCCGGCAGGAAGTTCATGCGCGGCGAGCCGATGAAGCCCGCAACGAAACGGCTCGCGGGCCGGTAATAGAGTTCGAGCGGCGCGCCGATCTGAGCGATGCTGCCGTAACGCTCGGTATCCATACCGGCATGCAGCAGAACGATTTTGTCGGCGAGCGTCATCGCCTCGATTTGATCGTGCGTGACATAGACGACGCTGGCCTTGGCGAACTGACGATGCAAGCGCGCAATCTCGATCCGCGTTTGTCCGCGCAGCGTCGCATCGAGATTCGAAAGCGGCTCATCGAAAAGGAACACTCCGGGCTCGCGCACGATCGCTCGTCCGATTGCCACGCGTTGGCGCTGACCACCGGAAAGCGCCTTGGGCCGGCGATCGAGCAACGCATCGAGTTGAAGAATGCGCGCGGCTTCGTGCACCTTACGCACGATTTCCTGCTTCGGCGTCTTGGCGAGCTTCAGGCCGAAGGCCATGTTCTCGAACACCGTCATGTGAGGAAAGAGCGCGTAGCTCTGAAACACCATTGCGACACCGCGCTCGGCCGAAGGCACGTCGTTGACGAGTCGCTCGCCGATGCGCACCTCGCCTCCCGTGACGTCTTCGAGGCCGGCGATCATTCGCAGCAGCGTCGATTTCCCGCACCCTGACGGTCCGAGAAAAACGCAAAACTCGTTCGAACCTATCTCGAGGTTCACATCGCGAATGACCGGCGCTGCATCGCCATATGCCTTGTGAAGACCCTTCAAGGAAATGCTCGCCATCGCTTCCGCTCCGTGATGTAATCGGTCGAAGTCGGAGATTAAGCGCTTAATCAAGCCGGCATAGGAAAACGGCCATCGAGGCCGCGCGCCTTTGCCCTGTCTCCGAATTCATTGATCTAATGGGCGCCATAGTGCCGTTACTCGAAGCAGCTTGCAAACTCTGAACACTCATCCCAAATACTGAGCACGCATGACGACGATCAACGAAGTGGCACGGTTGGCCGGCGTAACGCCCGCCACCGTCTCCAACGTATTGCGCAAGCGTGGCCGTGTCGGCGAGCAAACGCGTCAGCGCGTACTCGATGCCATCGACACCCTGGGCTATCGTCCGCACCTTGCGGCACGCGCGCTGGCGGAGGGACGCGGTCCCACGCTCGCGTTGATGGTCTCGAGCATTGCCAACCCGTTTTATCCCGAGTTCGCGCTCGCGGTCGAACGTGCGGCCCGGGAATCGGGGCACTTCGTCATCATTTGCAATACCAACGACGATCCGGCCATGGGTCGCGCCTATCTGGAGCAAATCGCCGGTACGTTGTCGGAAGGCGTGCTCGTCATGAACGCGAATCTCGATTTCGCCGATCTCGCGGCGACCGAAGCACGCGGCGCACCGGTCGTCCTGTGCATGTGGGAGCGTCCCGAAGCCCCACCGCGCCTGCCTTGCGTGGCAGTCGATTTCGCATTGGCCGGGCAGCTCGCGGCATCGCATCTGATCGCGCTCGGACATCGAAAGATCGGCGCCATCGTCGGCAGCAAAGCGTCCGGTATCCATACGCCGCGTCACGAAGGGTTCGTTGCCGCGATGCGGGAAGCCGGACTCGAAATCGATGCCAGCACCGTCATTCACGCGCCCGACACGATAGAGGGCGGCTACACGGCTGCTCGCTCGCTGCTCGAGCAGCACCGCGCGCTCACGGCGATCTTCGCGACCAATGACCTGCCGGCGCTCGGAGCCATGCACGCGGCGGCCGATGTCGGCCTTCACGTGCCGCGCGATTTGTCGGTCATAGGCATCACCGACATTCATCTCGCCCGCGAATCGCGGCCCGCATTGACAACCGTCGCGATACCGACGGCCGAGGCAGCACAACTTGCCGTCACGTTGCTGCGCAAACTGGTCGTCAAGGGTGCGCGTGCGCCCGATGGGGAACCGGAGATCTGCCAGACCTCGGCACCGCGGCTCGTCGTACGCGCCTCCACGGCCCCGCCGCCCGCGAGGCGCCGTCCAGTCAAGAGGAACACGACCGCATAGCGATGCCAACGCGTGACGCGCATGGCATTGCATGCCATGCTCTCCCTTTGCTCCGCGCGCATGATTGCCTGCATCAGCCTTGCCAGTTCGGCACGCATCGCTATACTTGGAAAAAATCTGAACAAACGATCTGTCCGTCCGTAACTCACGTATCCAACAAAATCCGAGGAGAGGCGCATGGGGGAGCAGCTCGAACAACGCGAATCGTTCGCATTGATGCATCAGATGGGGCTCAACGATGGCGCCATCGAACGCCGCAAGCAAGTCGTTGCTCTGGAGCACTCCGACCTCGCCCGCATTGCGCGCATCAGGGATCTCGTGCTGCCTCGCGTCGACGAGTACGCGGCCGCGTTCTTCGAGCATCTCGCCAAGTTCGACGAGGCTCGTCCGCTGTTCGACAATCGAGCCTTGCTCGAGAAGGCCAAGCGTCTCAAGGCGGAACACCTGCAGGGTCTTGTATCGGGCGACTACAGCAGACATTACGTGGCGCAGCGCATCGAGCTGGGCCGGCTTTACGCCGTGGCAGGGCTCGAGATGCGGTTTTTTCTCGGCGCATTCCATCAACTGCTGAGGTTCATCGGCAACGAGGTCATGACGCATTCGGAGCACGCGCCACTCGAAGCGTTCGATGCCTTCATGTCGCTGAAAAAGGTGGCGTTCTTCGATCTTGGGCTGATCGTCGATGTGCTGGTGTTCGAACGCGAGCGCATCATTCGACAGCAACAGGAAGCCATTCGGGAACTGTCGACACCGGTCCTGCAATTGCGCGATCGCCTGTTGCTGTTGCCGATCATTGGCGTCATCGATACCTACCGGGCCCGGCTCATCACCGAAAACCTGCTCGAAGCGGTGCGCGCACGGCGCGCGAAGGTGGTCGTCATGGACGTCACTGGCGTGGCGACGATCGATTCGCGCGTCGCGAACCACATCCTGCAAACGGTAACCGCGGCACGACTCATGGGTGCGCGGGTCATCGTAACCGGTATCACGGCGGCCGTTGCGCAATCGCTGGTCGCGCTGGGTATCGAGCTCGATCGGCTCCTCGATACGGTCGGCGATCTGCAAGGCGGTATCGAGTTGGCCGAGCAGATTCTGGGCTATCGCGTGTCGCAAGGCAACGCCAACGAGTCGCGCGCCAACGCAACGAGCTGATACCGTGTCCGTTCCCATTCTCAAGCAAGGCGATGTACTCATCGCATCGATTCAATCGGCGCTGTCGGACCAGGATCTCGTTCAATTGCGGGATGATTTCGCCGAGAAGATCGGTCGATTGCGCACGCGAGGCGTCGTCATCGACGTCACCGCGCTCGACGTGCTCGATTCGTTCGCTACCCGCACATTGCGCGGCATCGCCTACATCGCGAAGCTGCGCGGTGCGCAGACCGTCGTAGTCGGGATTCAGCCCGAGGTCGCGTTTGCGATGGTTCAGCTCGGCCTGTCGCTCGATGGCATTGCGACGGCGCTCGATCTCGAGGAGGGCCTCGCCCATCTCGGCGATACCGCGAACGGGAGCGCTGGCGATGGCGGATGAATTTCACGTGCCGATCGAGCGCGAAGAGGATGTCGTCATTGCCCGTCAGAAGGGGCGCGAACTCGCTGCGGCTGCCGGATTCTCGATGACGGACCGGACCATCATCGCACTCGCCATTTCCGAGATGGCGCGCAACATCGTCAGCTATGCACGCCGCGGAGAAGTCATGCTGCGAAAGCTCGACGACGGCGCGCGTGTCGGCATCCTGATCGTCGCGGAAGACGAGGGTCCAGGTATTGCCGACATCGAACTCGCGATGCGCGACGGCTATTCGACCGCGAAGAGCCTCGGCGTGGGCTTGCCCGGGACGAAGCGGATCATGGACGAGTTCGAGTTGATCTCCGTCGTGGGCAAAGGCACGAAGGTCACGATGAGGAGATGGCTGAGATGAACGCCGCGTCCCCGCCTAGTGAACCCATCATCGAATGGGGTTGGGCGGGGCGTGCGCTCGAAAGCGTCTCGGGCGACCTGCACGTCGTCGTTCAATTCGACGACGGGGCCGTGGTAGCGCTGCTCGATGGTCTCGGGCATGGCCACGAAGCGGCGCAAGCGGCATGCGCGGCGGCGCCGATCATCGAGGCGCACGCGCGCGAACCCATCTTGCAAGTGCTGCGGCATTGCCACGAAGGGCTGCAAAAGACGCGTGGCGCCGCAATGAGCATCGCGTCGTTCGACGCTCGCGACAGCTCGATGACCTGGGCGGGCGTCGGTAACGTCGACGGCGTTCTCGTTCGGGCCCAACTGGACGCGCACGCGCGCGATCGCGCGATTTCGACGCGTGGCGGCGTCGTCGGCTACCGCCTGCCCCCGCTGCGAGCGGAGCGCCTGTCGCTATCGCGCGGCGATACGCTCGTGATGGTCACCGACGGCATACAGAGCACATTCACCGCACGCATGCCGATTGCCGTCACCCCACAGGAGCTTGCGGAAACCATCCTCGTACGATACGGCAAGGCTACGGACGACGCGCATGTCGTCGTTGCCCGCTATCTCGGAGCGCACGCATGACGACGCAGCTCGCCGCGCTCGAAGCCGAATACCTGAGCGGGCTTCGAGCCTATCTCGAGCACGAAGGCGAAGCAGGGCTCACGCATGCTTACGAGATCGGCCGGCGCGCCCTGAGCCAGGGCGTGGGACTGCTCGATATGGCTGCGCTGCATTACGCTTCGCTCGATGAACTCGTGCTCCCTGCCCCATCGCGGGATCGGGCCCGGCTCGCGCAAGCCGCGGCAGCGTTCTTCAACGAACTGCTCGCGCCTTTCGAATTGTCCATCGAAGGCTATCGCGCGGCGCTGGCGGCGAGCGAGGAACGGTTTCAACTGGCGGTGAGCGGCACGACCGCGGGCTTGTGGGATTGGAATCCGCAGACCGACGCGATCTATTTCTCCCCGCACTTCAAGCGGATCATGGGCTATGAAAATCACGAGCTGCCCAATGAGCGCCAGGCGCATTTCGGCGCGATTCACCGCGACGATGCGCACCGCGTCGAACAAGCTCTGAAAAAGCACCTCGACGAGCGTCGCCTCTATGACGTCGAATACCGGGTGCGCATGAAGTCAGGCGAGTTCCGCTGGGTCCAATCCCGCGGGCAGGCGTTGTGGAACGACAAGGGCGAGCCTTATCGCATGGTCGGCTGGATCATGGACATCACCGATCGCAAGCGCGACGAGGAAGCGCTGCGCGCATCGGGAGAAGAGCTGCGCCGTCTGTCAGGGCATATCCAGCACATCCGCGAGGAAGAGAAGGCCCGCATCGCACGCGAGCTGCACGACGATCTGGGGCAGCAGTTGACCGCCTTGAAGATGGCCGCGTCGATGCTCGAACATCCAGGCGGCGGCGGATACCTGCCCGCGCCGAAAGAGGCGTTCAAGGCGATGTACCGGATGATCGATCAGCTTGTCGACTCGGTGCGGCGAATCGCGGCCGATCTGCACCCTGTCATGCTCGACGACCTGGGCCTGATCCCCGCGATCGATACGCTGATCGACGAATTCACGGCGCGTTATCGAATCAAGGTGACCCGCCATATCGACGCCGACGCGATTGCGTTCAACCGCGAATGCCGGATCGATCTCTTCAGGATGGTGCAAGAAGCGCTGACGAACATCGCGCGCCATTCGGGCGCAACGGAGGTCGTCCTCGATATCGTTCGCGAGGAGCCTCACTGCGTCGTACGGGTCGTCGACAACGGCCGCGGCGCGGCCCAGAACGATCGACGGGGCAGACATTCGTTCGGGCTGCTCGGCATACGCGAGCGCGCGGCCCTGCTGGGCGGCGAAGTCAGCATCCGGACGGCACCGGGCGCCGGCTTTGCGCTGACTGCGACCTTGCCCCTCGAGGCGGTGGAGGTCAGACGTGAACTGCGCTGAGTAACGCTAAAGCAGGTCTCGCTCGCCGCCGTCATGCCACTGCGTCATCGTCACCGTGACGCCTTGACCCGGTGCCGAACTGATGTGGAATTCGTCGACGAGGCGTTTCGCGCCTGCCAGTCCGGCACCCAACCCGCCTCCTTTGGTCGAATAGCCGTCTTGCATTGCGCGTGCGATGTCGGGAATCCCCGGGCCGTCATCGCGCGCAACGACGAAGACACCGCGACGCTGCCCATCCGCAGTCGAGTGAAACGTCAGTTCCCCGCTGCCCGCGTGAACGACGATATTGCGTGCGATTTCAGTCACCGCGGTGGCCAACGCGGCCACTCGGGCTTCGGGGAGGCCCTGCTGCGCACCGAGTTCGCGAACGACCTGCCGCGTCCAGGCGACATCCGATTCGCCAACCACGGACACATGCACTGCAGTGCCGAGCGTGCGATGCGTCGTCACGGCAACGGCCCTGAGCGGTATATGCGACGGACTCCTTTCATACGAATGCCCTCGCTGTTTTTGGCGTGCATGCATCCTAGCACCGCCGCATCGATGCGTCGTCCCTCCCCGCCGGCACGCGGCTTGCTCGCTTGGCGTTGCCCACCGATCTGTTTCGATATTCACATTTCAACATATCGGGCGATACGCCCGGAGAGGAGCGCCCATGTCCACGCCGACGAACGATTCGTCGCGGCACGATCCCTACGACAACGTGCCCGATTCTTCGCTGCCGCCCTATTCGAACCGACACCCGATCACGCGCGCGTTCGATTCGTTTGCGAGCGCAGTAACACGATGGACCGGTTCGCCTATCGCTTTCAGCATCGCTGTGATCATCATTGCGGCGTGGGGCGTGCTCGGCCCGGTGTTCAAGTTTTCCGATGCCTGGCAGCTCGTCATCAATACTGGCACGACCATCGTCACGTTCCTCATGGTGTTCCTGATTCAGCAAAGCCAGAACAAGGACAGCGTCGCGATTCATCTGAAGCTCAATGAGCTCGTAGCGGCAAACCGCAGAGCGAACAGCGAGCTGATCGGAATCGAGGACGTGTGCGAAGAGGACTTGCGGCGCATTGCGAATGCTTATCTGGCACTCTCGAAAAATGCGGAGGCAACTGAGGAAGTCCGGTCCGAGGTCGAACGCGAGATCAACGAGGCAAAAGAAAGGCCCGGGGGGAAGAACAAGTAACAGCACGACCGAGGAAACAGCACCCGGTCCGCAGATCAGACGATGGCCTTCAGACGGGAAAGTACCTCCTGCGTGTGCTCGCCGATGCGGGCGAGTGCCCGGCGCACGCCGAGGCGGCGCCCGTCCATCGTCAGCGGCAGCAACGCTATCTCGGTCATGCCACCGTCGTCCGTCCGCATCGGTGCGAGGCCACCGCTCGCTTTCAAATGCGGATCGTCGAACAATTGGTGCGGGCGAACGATCGGTGCGTATGGAATACCGGCCGCCTCGAGCTTGGGTGTGAGGTCCTCGACGCGAAGTTGCACGAGTATCGCGCCGAGGCGTTCGAGCAGTTCCGGACGAACGGCCACGCGCTGGGCATTCGTGGCGAAGCGCGGCTCGGCTGCGAGCTCGGGGCGTTCGAGCAGTCGGCACAGCGTAACGAATTGCTTGTCGCTCACGGCTCCGATGAAAAGCTGCTCGCCTTCGGCCAGCGTAAAGACGTCGTACACGCTCCAGGCTGAAACGCGCGCAGGCATGGGCGGAGGTGCCTCGCCCGTCATCGCAAACTGCTGCATATGCTGCGAACAGAGGAACACGCAATTCTCGAAGAGCGCGCTTTGCACCTCTTGCCCGCGACCCGTGCGTTCGCGCTCGCGCAGCGCGGCAAGCACACCGATCACGCCGAACATGCCACCCATGATGTCGTTGACCGACGTGCCGGCACGCAGCGGGCGACCGACCGGTCCCGTCATATACGCGAGGCCTCCCATCATCTGCACCACTTCGTCGAGTGCGAGGCGCTTTTCGTAGGGTCCGGGAAGAAAGCCTTTATGCGAAACATAGACGAGTCCCGGGTATAGAGCCGAAAGCGACGCGTAGTCGAGTCCCCGCTTGGCCATCAGCCCGGGGCGGAAATTCTCGATCATGACGTCGCAGGTCCCGATCAATTCGATGGCGGTCCGCCTTCCCTCGGGCGTATCGAGATCGAGCACGACGCTCTTCTTGTTCCGGTTGAACGAGCGGAAAAAGCCGATGCCGAGCCCCGGCAACTGTCGCGTTTTGTCGCCTCCCGGCGGCTCGATTTTGATGACCTCGGCGCCGAGGTCAGCGAGGATCATTCCGCAGGTCGGCCCCATGACCATATGCGTGAATTCGATCACGCGTACGCCTTCGAGCGGGAGGCGGCCGTTGCAATGGGTCTGATTGCTCATATTGCCTCGTCAATGCGCATAGCTACAGGCACTGTATCGGTTCCATATCGGCGTCAAAAGCGGTATTTTGGCAGGCGTTATCGTTCCGATCCGGAATGCCATGTGCCGCGCACGCGGCATCGAGGAGCCTCCTCCGATGCACGACATCGATATCAAAACGCTGCGTCTATTCGTCGCCGTGTGCGATCACCGCAACATAGCGCGCGCCGCCCAGGAGGCCCATATCGAGCCATCGGCGATCAGCAAGCGCATTGCACAACTCGAGAGCGAGCTTGGGGTGCCGTTACTCTCGCGCTCTCGCCGCGGCGTCGATCCGATGCCTGCCGGGCTCGCGCTTCTCGAGCATGCGCGGGCGGTGCTTTTCACGATGGAACGGATGGAGAGCGATGTTGCCGCGCTGGGTGCGGGGCTGCGTGGCAGGGTCAGTATTTGCGCTTCGCCTTCGGCGATGGCCGAGAGTCTGCTCGACGATATCGCATCGTTCATGCGTGAGCCCGAGAATAGGAATATCCGTGTCGATATAGAGGAGCGGATGTCGACCGATCTCGTTCGACAAGTGCGCGAGGGAACATCGGCGATTGGCGTTTGCTGGGACAACGTCGATCGCAGCGGCCTGCACGCGCAACTTTATCGGCGTGATCGCCTTGCGATTGCGGCGCATCGCGATCATCCGCTGGCGAGCAAAAGGTCGATCGATTTCGAGCAGACGCTCGAGTATGACCATGTAGGGCTGCCGCCCAACTCCTCGGTGCATACGATGCTCAGGCGAGCCGCGGCGAACGTCGGTAAGACCATAACGTACAGGGTCATCGTCTCGAACCTGGATGCCACGTTTCGCGTGGCCGCCGCGGGATTGGGGATCAGCGTTGTGCCGGTGGAGGTCGGCCGAACCTATCGCCGCGCGCTCGGGCTGCGGATCGTTCCGCTGAACGACGCATGGGCATACCGGCGTTTCGTTGTCTGTTGCAAGGATTTCGATGCGTTGCAACCGCCGGCCCAGCGGCTCGTGAAGTATCTTGGAACGCGCGCGGAAAGTGAGTGAGCCAAAGGGGTTGACGACAAAGGAATCAGCTACCGCAGCGTCATGCACTACAACCAACTCGCGAAGCCTGAGGATCGGCTATGAGCGATTCGCTTTTGGAAGAAGTCGAGTCGCTCGCCGATGAGCGTGCAATCCGAGCTAGCTCGCCGGTGCCGACCGCGTAGATCGACGCTCGGCGGCGAGCTTGGAAAAAGCGATCGATGGTTGATCGATGAACCGTTCATACACACTTGCTACGAAGAACGTGAGAGGCCACGCGATGGCGCACGACAGTGCTATCGACCCACCATATCCTAGGTGCCGCGCGGCAATCGTCACGACGGCAGACGCCACGGTAAAAAGTATTGGAAAGTGCGTCAGGTACAGACTGAACGATATTTTCCCAAACCACATTGGCACACGACTGCACAGAAATGATCGGCAGCTCGGTGTGATGCATAATCCCAAGAGGGTGGCCAATGCGGCGACGGAAAACTGGAATTGCGCGCCATCGACACTTTTTGTCAAATTCACTTTGGCCAGCACATCAAGTACCAACTGAAATTGCTGATAGTAACGTGTGAAACTCAGTGTGACACCCAGCCCGAGCAGCGCATAGCCTACGGTGGACCACTGTGCGCTGTTGCGACACAACAGTCGATGTCTGCCCATATAAGCAGCGAAACCAGCGAGGAATAACGAGTATTTGCTCGTTCCGGTCACGAACAACAAGACGACGAAGACGAGCCAAAACGCGGGCCTTGGCAACCGACGATAAATGGCGGATAGAGCAATCACCAGCATTGACCCCCAGAACTCGGCATGGAGCGACCAGAGAGGAATATTGGCTGCGATGCTGAACGGCGTTAGTGGGAATACGTCCTTGAGGTAGGGTGTGTGATCAAATATCGACGCACCACCGTAACCGGTCAGCATTGAGCTCAGCAGCGCTTCACCGAAGAATGAATGAGGTGTGAACGGGTCGAGCGACAATCCCGCGAGCCAACTCGACATGCTGACCCTCGCCGCATCGGCGTGCACCGACGGCATGGACCAAAGCAGCAGCGTCGCGAATATCACGGAACATACGATCGGCGGGTACAGGCGCAGGAATCGTTTGGCAATCTGCGACGGGATACCAAAATTCGACTTGGTGAATGAACCGGCGAGCACAAAGCCGCTCATGGTGAAGAACATATATACCGCCACGGTCCCATTGATCAGCGAAAATACCGGCGTGCCCGTGATCCACGTCTCCCATGAGAAATGAGGCGGCGTCTTCGCGACGCGCGCGAAAGCAGGAAGGAAGGCGGAACAGTAATGCCCTAGAAGCACCATGATCGCAGCAATTCCGCGCATGCCCTCGATAAATTCGAATCTTTCTCCTGCGTTGATTTTTCGACCCATCTCTCGTTCTCATTTTTAGAATACCCCCGATCTTACGGTATAAATGCCTTTCTCATGGTCCGCTTCGTCTTACGGGCTCTTGCCGCCGCCCCAAAGACGGAAAACGCGATTAAAGCTGGAACGAGTGGCACAGCGCGGCTTTTATCTTCTCTTTTTCGCGGTCGTCGAGCGCTTGAGGTTGAACGGCGGCATTTTACGTGCGTCGGCTAGAACGCATAGTTCAACGTCACCATATACCTTTGACTCCGGACGGGACGCCGTCCTGCCAGCGCGAAGCCCAGGTACCCATGAGCTCGCGTGCGCGTCAAGAATATTTCAACCGAACTTGTGGTCGGTGAACGCCCTGATCTGCTCACGCGTCCAGACACCAGGGAAGTTGTGATTCCGAGACTTGCGTAGCTCACGATCGAACGCGCAGGCTCAGTACGCGTAGGTACCTATGGACGATCACCCCGCATAACAGCGTCACCAGCGCACAAGGCGACGCGTGGGGTCTGTCAATGAGCGGCGGCGCGATGCGCCCTAGCGCGCGTGAGTATTATGCCTGCGCCCCATACGATCAGGGCGGCAATGATGAAGCTCAATACGAGCAGCACGCCGAGCAATACGGTTTCCTCGCCCTCGATGCCTACCGCGCCGAACAGGCGGAACAACGGCGCAAGCGCGGACCACACGGCTTCACTGCCGACCCAGCGCGCGAGCGGATCGATGCGCGAAAGCCCGAAGAAAACCGGGCCAGTCAGCACAAGGGCAATCACGAATCGCAGAATCAGCTTCATCGGACGTCCACCGTTCCGTAGTAGGGGGTGCTCGTACCCGGAATGGGCTTCGTCGGCTGTGAGAGTAAGTAGTCGCGCAGACGATCGAACTGGTGTTGTGACACGAGCGTTATGCAGCCGTCGCTCACGCCCCATCGGCCGTTCGGATGCAAGCGGAAATTGCCGCGCCTCACACCTTCCACGAAGGTCCAGTCGTCGATCTTGCCGTCAGCGCTATAGAGCGCGAACCACGTCGCGCGCTCGCTATTCGACCACATATCGAGCCCGAGATCTCTGAGGCGGCCAAGGCGTCCGCCCGTTTCACGCTTGATAATGTAGTAGTGCCCCTTCGGGATCGGGCCTGCGTTGGGGACGGCCGTGGCGGCGGGTTGGTCGACGTATGCGCCGTTGATAGGTTTTTTGCTCGTGCTCAACGACTAGTCGGAATTCACCTCGATGCACGAGGATGTACGCTCCCCAACCGCGCGAGTTTCCGACGTTTAGGCAATGACTAGGCAACACAAGCCGAGAATCGACGATGATGGCGCGGGCAGGCCAAAAACGAAAAACCCGCGTCAGCCTTGACTGACGCGGGTTTTAATCTGGTCGGGGCGAGAGGATTTGAACCTCCGACCACCTGCACCCCATGCAGGTACGCTACCAGGCTGCGCTACGCCCCGAAAGCATGAAAGTATAACAGACACTTTCACCGAAAAGAACTACACCTCATCACTAATGACGCAACAACTCGATGACACCGCGCAACTCCTTGCGCAGCCGCTCGATATCGACGGCCGGCGCAGCGCTCGGCGCTGGCTGCGCCGCCGACGCTACATCGGGTCGCGACGCGTCGCTCGGCGCATCGCTGCCCTCTTCCATCACCGCACCGCGCGCATCGAGCCGATTGCGCGCACCATTGATCGTGAAGCCCTGCTCATAGAGCAATTCGCGAATCCGCCGAATCAAAAGGACTTCGTGATGCTGGTAATAGCGCCGATTACCGCGCCGCTTCACCGGACGCAACTGCGTAAACTCCTGCTCCCAATAACGCAGCACATGCGGTTTGACGCCGCACAGCTCGCTAACTTCACCAATCGTGAAGTAGCGCTTCGCCGGAATCGGAGGCAAGACGACTTTTTCGACCGTCGTTGTCATCGTCAGTTAACCGTCGTGGTGAATGGGCGCGACACCGCGCCTTTCGCTCGTCAGCGCGGGAAAGTCGCTTCGACTCCGTTTTCGACGAGCGCCTTGAGCTTTTGACTTGCGTGGAACGTCACGACGCGGCGCGCGGCAATCGGAATCGCCTCGCCTGTCTTCGGGTTACGACCGGGTCGCTGCGGTTTGTCCCGCAACTGGAAATTGCCGAATCCCGACAGTTTCACGCCATCGCCGCTTTCGAGTGCGTCGCGAATCACGTCGAAGAAAGCCTCGACCATATCCTTCGCCTCACGCTTGTTGAGCCCGACGTTATCGAACAGCAACTCGGCCAGCTCAGCTTTCGTCAGCGTCGGCGTTTCGCTCGAAACGCCCGCGGGCGGGGTCGGAATTTCTCGAATCATGGCGCCACGCTGCGCCGAAAGAAGGGCTTCGAAATCACTCGAGTTCATTTCGTTCATATCTAAAAACAGCGGCCATCCGATGCCAACGCGCAGCGCCGGCATCGTTCCGAAGCTGTTCGCGCTTACCCCCGCAACCGCGCACCGTAGACTCGAGCCAAACGATCCACCAAGGCCTTGACGGCCGCATCCACCGTCTCGTCCTGCAGCGTGCCGCCAGTATCTTGCAGGGTCACGCGGAAGGCAAGGCTTTTCTCGTGCGCAGCCAGGCCACCGGAAGTATTTGATTTTGCACGAAATTCATCGAAGAGCGCAACCCTTTGCACGAATTTGCCGGCGCCCTCGCCCAGCGCCTTTTGCATCTCGTCCAGCAGCGCCTGCGTCTCGATCTTCTGATCCACCACCACGGCAATATCGCGCCGCACCGGCGGAAATTTCGATACTTCGGCGGGCACCGGCAACGCGCGCGCCATCACCGCTTCGGCGTCGACCTCGAAAACGATCGGCGCCTGCGGCAAATCGTATTGCCTCATCCAGCGCGGATGCAGCTCGCCGATGAAACCGACTGCGCGACCGTCGAGCTCGATGCGAGCACTGCGTCCCGGATGCAGCGCGGGATGCTCAGCCTTCACGAAGCGTGCAATGCGCGGCGCAAAAAGCGCCTCGACATCGGCCTTGACGTCGAAGAAATCGACCTGGCGTGTCGGGAGACCCCACTGCTCTTCCGCCACGGGCCCATAGGCAAGCGCACCGATACGCTTCGGCTGGATGTACCCTTCGACGGCATATTCGCTGGCCTCCTGCGTCGCATCGCGCAGGAATACGCGCCCGAGTTCGAACACGCGGATACGCTCGGCACGCCGATTGAGGTTGTGGCGAAGCACATTCACGAGGCTGCCGACGAGCGTCGTACGCATCACCGACATCTGGCTCGCAATCGGATTGACGAGCCGCACCGGATTATCGTTGCCGGCGAAATCGCGCTCCCACGATTCGTCGACGAAGCTGAAGTTGATCGTCTCAGAGTAATCGCGGGCGGCCAGTGCGTGGCGAATCGCGTGAATCGAGCGTTGCGTCTCGTTCGTCGCGCGCATTGCGTTGGCCGCCATCGGCGGGCGCGCCGGAATCTTTTCGAAACCGTAAATACGCGCCACCTCCTCGATCAGATCCTCCTCGATCTCGATATCGAAGCGGTACGGCGGCGGCGTGACGGAAAACCGCTCGCCGTCGAACTCGAACGCGAGCCCAAGGCGCTCGAAAATACGAGCCATCTCGTCGGCGGGAACCGGCACGCCGATGATGCGCTGCGCACGCGCCACACGCATCGCGACCGGGGTGCGCTTCGGTACGTTGACCGTTTGATCGTCGACCGGACCGGCCTTGCCGCCGCAAATATCGAGAATCAAACGCGTGATGTATTCGATGTGCTCGACCGTCGTCGAGTAATCGACGCCACGCTCGAAGCGATGGGCCGCGTCGGTCGAGAAGTTGTACCGGCGTGCACGCCCGCGGATACTGTCGGGCCACCAGAACGCCGCCTCGAGATAAATGTTCGTCGTATCGAGCGTGACCGACGTACGCTCGCCACCCATGATGCCCGCCAGGCTTTCGACTTGCCGATCGTCGGCGATGACACCCACCGTCTCGTCGAGCTCGATCGTATTGCCGTTCAGCAACTCCAGGCTTTCGCCGCGGCGGCCCCAGCGCACTTCGATGCCGCGATGAATCTTGTCGAGATCGAACACGTGCGTCGGCCGGCCGAGCTCGAGCATCACATAGTTCGAGATATCGACGAGCGCCGAAATGCTTCGTTGTCCTGAACGCTCCAGCCGTTCGACCATCCATTGCGGCGTTCTCGCGCGCGCATTCACGCCGCGAATCACACGCCCGGAAAACCGGCCGCACAAATCGGGCGCCGCGATGTTGACCGGCAGCGTCTCGTCGAGTCCGGCCTGCACCGGCTCGATTGCGAGGGGCTTCAGCGGCGCCCCCGTAATGGCCGACGTCTCGCGCGCGACTCCGAAGACCGACAGGCAATCGGCCTTGTTCGGCGTCAGCTTGATTTCGAAAATCGTATCGTCGAGATTCAACGTCTCGCGAATATCCTGCCCCACCGGCGTATCGTCGGGGAGGATCAAAAGGCCGCTGTGGTCTTCCGAGAGTTTGAGCTCGCGCGCGGAGCACAGCATGCCCTGACTTTCGACGCCGCGCAGCTTCGAGAGCTTGATCGCGAACGGCGCGCCGCCCTCCTCGGCCGGCGGCAGTTGTGCGCCCACGAGCGCAACAGGAACCTTGATGCCCGGGGCCACGTTCGGCGCACCGCATACGATGTTGAGCGTCGCGCCGGTGCCTGCATCGACCTGGCAGACGTTGAGCTTATCGGCATCGGGATGCTTGACGACTTCGAGCACACGCCCGACGACGATCTTCGACGTGGGAGGAGCGGCAGGCCGCAGCGATTCGACTTCAAGGCCAGCCATCGTCAGCGCGTGCGACAGCTCTTCGGTCGTCAGTTGCGGATCGACGAACGCGCGAAGCCAGGATTCAGGGAATTGCATGAGTGTCTACGTTCGAATGAATGAGGTCCAGCCGGGGCAATGCCGAGCGCGCGCGGCGTCAGGCAAATTGCCGCAAAAAGCGCAGATCGTTTTCGAAAAAGAGCCGCAAGTCCTGCACGCCGTAGCGCAGCATCGTCAGGCGCTCGAGCCCGCTGCCGAACGCGAAGCCGATATAGCGTTCGGGATCGAGGCCCATGTTGCGGATGACGTTGGGATGCACCTGCCCCGAACCCGAGATCTCGAGCCACTTGCCGGCATTCTTGCCTTCCTCGAACTTCATGTCGATTTCGGCCGAGGGCTCGGTGAACGGAAAGTACGACGGCCGGAACCGCACCGAGATATCGTCGCGCTCGAAAAACTTCCTGAGGAAATCGGTATAGACGCCTTTCAGATCGGCGAAGCTGATGTGCTCGTCGATCCACAGCCCCTCCACCTGATTGAACATCGGCGAGTGCGTCGCGTCGCTGTCGACGCGATACGTGCGTCCGGGCGCGATGACCTTGATCGGCGGCTTGTTGGTGCGCGCATATCGCACCTGCATCGGACTCGTATGCGTGCGCAGCAGCAAGGGGCGCCCCGTTGCATCCGTGCCGTCGATGTAAAACGTGTCCTGCATCGAGCGCGCCGGATGGTTTTCCGGGCTATTCAACGCGGTGAAGTTATACCAGTCCGTCTCGATCTCCGGCCCATCGGCCACATCGAAACCGATCGAGCCGAATATCTGCTCGACCCGTTCCCAGGTGCGCATCACGGGGTGCAGACTCCCCGCGCCGTTGCCGCGGCCGGGCAACGTGACATCGACCGCCTCCGCGGCGAGCCGCTGATTCAACAAGGCCTCGGCCAACGCATCGCGGCGCGCGGACAGCGCGGCTTCGACTTGCTGCTTCGCGACGTTGATACGCGCGCCCTCGGTCTTGCGCAGGTCGGGATCGAGCTTGCCGAGTCCCTTGAGGAGTTCGGTCAGCACACCCGCCTTGCCAAGGAAGCGCGCCTTCTCGTTTTCGAGCGTGACGCCATCGGCGGCTTCGTCAAAGGCCCTTTGCGCCTCGGCAACAATCTGGTCCAGATCCATTGATCCCATCATTTCAACGTCGAGGAAAAATTACGAGAGAAAGCGCTCGACCAACAAAAACGGGGGCTCGGTGAGGAGCCCCCGTTTTTGTCGCGGCGACACCGGCTTTTACCGATCCCGCCGCCACGAACCAAGCAGTACTAATTTCGCAATTAGGCTGCGACGGCGGCTTTCACCTGCTTCACGATCGCGGCAAAAGCAGCCTTGTCGAACACGGCCATATCGGCCAGCACCTTGCGGTCGAGTTCGATCGACGCCTTCTTCAGGCCGTTGATGAACACGCTGTACGTCATATCGTGCTGGCGCACCGCCGCGTTGATACGCGTGATCCACAGCGCGCGGAACACACGCTTCTTGTTGCGACGGTCACGGTATGCGTACTGACCTGCACGCATGACCGCTTGCTTCGCAATGCGGAAGACGTTGTTGCGACGGCCGCGATAGCCCTTCGCAAGGTTGATGATCTTCTTGTGTCGGGCACGTGCTGTAACCCCACGTTTGACTCGAGGCATGTTTCGCTCCTATGAGTTGTCGGTTGAGGGTTAAGCGAACGGCAGCATCGCGCGCACCGAGTCCAGATTGGTCTCGTGCACCGCGGTGGAACCGCGCAGATGGCGCTTGTTCTTCGTGGTCTTCTTCGTGAGGATGTGGCGCTTGAAGGCTTGACCGCGCTTGACGGTACCGCCCGGACGCACCACGAAGCGCTTTGCAGCGCTCTTCTTGGTTTTCATCTTAGGCATGACGAACAACTCCATTTATTAGATGGCGATGGGTGTGCGGCCGGCAAAATGCCCCAGATCCGCCCTTCGAAACCCAGTCCACTTGTTTGCGGCGCCCAGCCCGAAACCTCCCGGGCCCGCCGCATTTTCAGGAACGACGCTTCGCGTCGTTCCGAAACCTGCCGGGTACTGCCTGTGCAAAGCCAACTTACCGCGAACGACCGTTCCGTTCGCGGCACGCCGCGTCACTTCTTCTTTTTCGGCGCGAGCACCATGATCATCTGGCGCCCTTCCATTTTCGGCATCTGCTCGACCTGCCCGACCTCGTCGAGGTCGGTGCGCAGGCGCTCGAGCATCCGCATACCGATTTCCTGGTGCGCCATCTCGCGACCGCGGAAACGCAACGTGATCTTCGTCTTGTCGCCGTCCTCGAGGAAGCGTATGAGGTTGCGCAGTTTGACGTTGTAATCACCGTCGTCGGTCCCGGGACGGAATTTCACTTCCTTGACCTGGATGACCTTCTGCTTGAGCTTGGCCTCGTGCTGCTTTTTCGCTTCCTGGTACTTGAATTTGCCGTAGTCCATCAAGCGGCAAACGGGCGGGACCGCCTGGGGTGCGATTTCCACCAGATCCACGTCCTGCTGTTCCGACATGCGGAAAGCATCAGCCAGTTTTACGATGCCGAGCGGTTCGTTGTCGATTCCGACCAGACGCACCTCGGGTGCAGAAATTTCACCGTTGATGCGATGCGACTTATCAGTAGCGATGTTCGGTTCCTCTAAAAATTAAAAAAACGAGCCGCGCTGCCAAGTGGTTACTTGAAGGCCTGGACATCCTGACGCAGGCGCTCAACGAAGGTATCGATCGGCATGACGCCAAGATCCACACCGCCACGGGCACGCACGGCTACCGTTTGGGCATCACGCTCTTTATCGCCGACCACGAGCAGATACGGCACCTTTTCGAGCGTATGCTCGCGTATTTTATAGCTTATTTTCTCGTTGCGCAAATCGGCCTCGATTCTAAGCCCTTGTTTTTGCAACGTTTGGACCAGCGCACTCGCATACTGGGCCTGGCTTTCGGCGATATTCATGACCACTGCCTGGGTCGGCGCGAGCCAGGGCGGCATCGCACCTGCGTGATGCTCGATCAGAATGCCGAGGAAACGCTCCATCGAGCCTACGATGGCCCGATGCAGCATGACCGGCCGCCGGCGGCTGTTGTCCTCGGCGACATATTCGGCGCCCAGGCGCTCCGGCAGCACCATGTCGAGCTGAAGCGTGCCGCACTGCCACGAGCGGCCCAGCGCGTCCTTGATGTGGTACTCGACCTTGGGGCCGTAGAACGCGCCTTCGCCGTCGAGCTCCTCCCACTGCAATCCGCAGGCCGTCAGCGCTTCGCGAAGTCCGGCTTCGGCGCGGTCCCAGATCTCGTCCGTGCCCGCGCGCTGCTCGGGACGCAGCGACAGTTTGATATCGATATGCTCGAAGCCGAAGTCGCGATAGACGCTCATCGCCAGCGTATTGAACTTGATCGACTCGGCGATGAACTGGTCTTCGGTGCAGAAGATGTGTCCATCGTCCTGCACGAAGCCGCGCACGCGCATGAGCCCATGCAGCGCGCCCGATGCCTCGTTGCGGTGACACGAGCCGAATTCCGCGTAGCGCAGCGGCAAATCGCGGTACGAGCGCAGGCCGTGCTTGAACACCTGAACGTGCCCGGGACAGTTCATCGGCTTGATCGCGTAGTCGCGCTTTTCCGATTCCGTCGTGAACATATTCTCGCGATAGTTCTGCCAATGGCCCGACGCTTCCCACAGCGAGCGGTCCATGATCATGGGCGTCTTGATCTCGAGATAGTCGTCCGCATTGACGCGGCGGCGCATGTACTGCTCGACCTGCTGCCACAGCGTCCACCCCTTCGGATGCCAGAACACCATCCCGGGCGACTCGTCCTGCAGATGGAACAGATCGAGCTGACGGCCGAGCTTGCGGTGATCGCGCTTCTCCGCTTCCTCGAGCATGTGCAGATAGGCGTCCTGCTCTTCCTTCTTCGCCCACGCCGTACCGTAGATCCGCTGCAACTGCTCGTTCTTCGAATCGCCGCGCCAATACGCGCCCGCGACCTTCATCAGCTTGAAGACCTTCAGCTTGCCCGTGGACGGCACGTGCGGGCCGCGGCACAAGTCGGTGAAGCCGCCATGCGCGTACAGCTTGATCTCGTCTTCGGCGGGAATCGATTCGATGATCTCGGCCTTGTATTGCTCGCCGATGCTTTTGAAGTACTCGACGGCTTCGTCGCGCGATACCACCCGCCGCGTCACGGGCTCGTCCTTCTTCGCGAGCTCCTGCATGCGCTTTTCGATCTTCTCGAGATCTTCGGGCGTGAATGGCCGCTGATACGCGAAGTCGTAATAAAAACCGTTGTCGATCACCGGACCGATCGTGACTTGCGCTTCGGGGTAGAGATCCTTCACCGCATACGCGAGCAGGTGGGCCGTCGAATGGCGAATGATGTCGAGGCCATCGGGGTCTTTGTCCGTGACGATGGCAAGCGACGCGTCGCGATCGATCAGCGTCGACGTATCGACGAGCTCGCCATCGAGCTTGCCGCCCAACGCGGCCTTGGCAAGCCCCGGACCGATGGAGGCCGCCACTTCGGCAACCGTGACCGGATGCTCGTACTGTCGAACCGAACCGTCTGGCAGGCGTATCGAAACCATTGCGTTCTCTCCGGTTGCCGCGAAGCGCGCGGCATCGTCAGAGGCCGGAGTCAGCACTCGAGCGCCAACTCCGGCCGACAAAAAAAATGCGGCCCCGCTTTCGAGGGGCCGCATTCACTTTCATTAACCGCAGATACTGAAACAGGGCGAAAGAGGTCCTCGACTAGCGTCGCTCCGAAGTTGTTTCGGTCAACGTTCGCGGTGTCATAACCGTATTCGCCTTTGACGCCCGAGGGCGTATTTCGCGCTGCTTGAAAAACCGGCAAACCGGATTTTCGTATTTCGTTGGTAGGCTCGATTGGACTCGAACCAACGACCCCCACCATGTCAAGGTGGTGCTCTAACCAGCTGAGCTACGAGCCTGAAGAAAGAGCGATTATATGGAGTCCCTGAAAACTTGGCAAGCACTTTTATGCTTTCACATGCAAGTGCAGGCCTCGTTCGCGGACCTCGCTTCCACGCCGCCCTCCGTGTCCTGCGTCAGCCCTTGCGGGCCGCGCGCACTACGCCGCTAACTTCGCCAAGCAACGTGCACGCACGCTGGACCTGCGCCGCGTTCGACACCTCGACGGTGAACTGCATGAACGCCGCGTTGCGCCGGCTCATCGTCTTCACGCCGACGACATTCATCTTCTCGCGCGCGAACACTTCGGAGATGTCGCGCAAGAGCCCCTGCCGGTCCTGCGCCTCGATCGTCAAATCGACCGGATAGACGGAAGCGCCGCGGCCACCCAGCACATCGGCCGACCACGCAGTCTGCAGCACGCGCTCGGGCGCCCGCGCCGCCATGCGTAAAAACATGGGGCAGTCGTCGCGATGGATCGACACGCCCTTGCCGCGCGTGACGAACCCGCTGATCGCGTCTGGCGGCGCCGGCCGGCAGCATCGTGCAAGCTGCGTGAGCAGCGCGTCGACGCCGACCACCAGCACACCGGCCGATGCGCCATGCGCCACGCTCGAGCCGCTGCCGCGCTTTTCGAATTGCGCGGGCGCCTCGGGTTCCGGTTCGGGCGGCGGCGTGTCGGACAGCGCCTGCTCGATCGCACGCACGCTGAACTCGTCTTTGCCCACCTGCGAAAAAAGCTCTTCCGGCGATTTGAAACCGAGCTTCGCCGCCAGATGATCGAGACTGACCGACGTCTTCCCTTCGCGCTGCAACGTCTTTTCGACGATGGCCCGTCCATTCGCAACGTTCTCTTGCGAGTCGATCGCGTTGAACCAGGCGCGGACCTTCTGACGCGCACGCGCGCTTTGCAGATAGCCCAGCTGCGGGTTGAGCCAGTCGCGCGACGGCCCACCCTCCTTCACCGCAATGATTTCGACCGTCTGTCCGTTCGAAAGCGGCGTATTGAGCGGCACCATCGCGCCGTCCACGCGCGCGCCACGGCAGCGGTGGCCGAGTTCGCTATGCAGGTGGTAGGCGAAATCGACAGGCGTCGCCCCTTGCGGCAGCGCGATCACGCGTGCCTGCGGCGTCATGACGTAGATGTGATCGTCGTCGAGCGTGGCCTGGCGCAGCTGCTCCCAAGGGTTCTCCGGATGCTCGCCCTCGGCGACTTCGTCTTTCCAGGCGAGCAGCTGGCGCAGCCAGGCGATTTTTTCGTCGTACTTCTCGCTCGCGGTGAACTGCCCGCCGTAGCCGCGCACGCCGGCTTCCTTGTAACGCCAATGCGCGGCCACGCCGTATTCGGCGAAGCGGTGCATCTCCTGCGTGCGAATCTGGACTTCGAAGGCACGACCGTCATCGCCGATCACTACGGTATGGAGCGATTTGTAGCCGTTCGGCTTCGGACGAGAGATGTAGTCGTCGAATTCCTTCGGCACGGGCTGCCAGAGGTTGTGGACGATGCCGAGCACCGTGTAGCAGTCCTTGATGTCGGGCACGATGACGCGAAACGCGCGCACGTCGTAGAGCTCCGCGAAATCGAGTGCCTTGCCGCGCATCTTGCGCCAGATGCTGTAGATATGCTTCGGCCGCCCGCTCACTTCGGCCCGGATATGCGCTGCGGCAAGCTCCTGCTGCAGCCGTTCGATCGCACTTGCGACGTAGGTCTCGCGCTCGACCCGCTTTTCGTCGAGCAGCCTGGCGATGCGCTTGTAGGTGTCCGGGTCTTCGAAGCGGAACGCAAGATCCTCGAGTTCCCATTTGAGCTGCCAGATGCCGAGCCGGTTGGCGAGCGGCGCGTAGATGTCGAGCGTTTCGCGCGCGACGTCGACGCCCGGCGAGCGCTTCGCCGCGGCGTAGTATCGCAGCGACTGCACGCGCGACGCGAGCCGGATCAGCACGACGCGGATATCCTGCGCGAACGCGAGCAGCATCTTGCGCAGCGCTTCGATTTGCGCGCGGCGCTCCTCCTGGGCTTCGCGACTCGCGTCGGCCGCTGCGCTTTGCGTCACGCGCAGGCTCACGGTACCGAGCCGCAGCAGCTTGCGCACATCGCCGACGAGACGGGCGACTTCCTCGCCGAAGCGCTCCGCGATCTTGCGCTCCGGGTCCTCCAGGCGCGGCGTGAGCACAAAGAGCGCCGCCGCCAGCACGGCGGGCGGATCGACATTGAGCTTGCGCACGATCGTCGCCGTTCCCTCGGCGTGATCGGCCAGCAATTCGCCCGTCGGCAAGCGCGCGTCGCCCGCGTGCTCGCGCACGAAGGCAAGCGCCTCCTCGTAGGACGGCAACGCCGCGGCGTCGTTTTCGGCAATCATCGTGAAGCCCACTTTCTCAGGCGAGGCAGCCCTCGCACGCACACCCGCAGGCCGCTCAGCTGTTTTGCTTTTGTGCTGCGACGACGACGATTTCGACGAGGCACTCAGGGTTGGCGAGTTTCGCCTCGACGGTGGCGCGCGGCGGCGTGTTGCCCTGCGCAACCCACTCGTCCCAGACGGCATTCATTGCCGGGAAATGCACCATATCGGCGAGATAGATTTGCACTGACAGCAAGTGCGTCTTGTCGCTGCCCGCCTCCTGGAGCAGGCGATCGATATGGCCCAGCACTTCGCGCGTCTGGCCTGCCGCATCCTGCGCGGTGTCCTCGGCAATCTGCCCGGCCAGATAGACGGTGCCGTTATGAATGGCGATCTCGGAAAGACGCTTGCCGACGTGATGACGAATGACTGCCATTTGAAAAGTCCTGTTCGATGACCGCTCGATCGGTCGTTACGCGCGGCGGCGGTAGGCAACGGCGATACGCCCCGCCCTTCGCCGAATGTGAGACGCCGCGCGCGAGACCGTTATTATGACGCGTTGCCGTCACCGACGAAGAACTGGCGCGCAATGCCGATCTGTTGCGGGTCGAGAAACGCCGGCGCATGGCCCACGCCCGGAATTTCCACACTCGACACCTGATGTCCGCGCGCCACCATCTGTGCGACGGTCTCGCGCGAGAGCAGATCCGACAACGCCCCGCGCACCACGAGCACAGGACATTTCGCGGCCTCGAACAAGTGCCAGAGCATCGCCTCGCCGGCGGTATTGGCCTCCGGGGTCGAAGCGGTAAACGGCACGGCAATGCCCGGATCGTAGCGGAATTCCCAGGCGCGGTCGTCGCGTTGCCGCAGCAGCGGCGTATTGATCTCGCGCCATTCGTCGAGCGTGAGCGGCCCGAACGAAGCGGCGAGCAGCGCAGCGTGATCGATGCCCTCGTCGAGCGAGGCGAAGCGCACCGGCTGCCCCACGTACGAGCCGATCCGCGCAAGCGCCGCGGGTTCGATATGCGGGCCGACGTCGTTGACGAGCAGCTTGCGCACGGGCGTACCGGTCAAGCCCGCCAATGCCATCCCGATGAGCCCGCCCATCGACGTTCCGAACCAGTCGACGGATTCGACATCGAGTCGCGCGATCAGCGTCGTCATGTCGGCCACATATTGCGGGATGCCGTAGCGGCTCGGCTCCGGCAGCCAATCGGACTGGCCGCGGCCGACGACATCGGGACACACCACGCGGTAAACATCCGAGAGCGCGGTCGCAACGCGGTCGAAATCGCGCCCCGAACGCGTGAGGCCATGCACGCAGACGAGCACGCGCTCGTTCTCGGGGTCGCCCCACTCCGTGTAGGCCATCCGGTGCAAACCGGCAGGGTTTGCGCACTGCACATAGCGCAAGCGCGGACCGGCGAGTTGCGAGGCGTGGGCGGGCGATGCGCTACCGGGCGACGAGCTCATGGAACGACCCTCGAAAAAAAGCCGGGCGCAGCACGGGCCCGGCACATTGCGTCTCGCGCGGACCGCGCGTGCGACGCCGTCAGTGAATGCCGCTTACGTCGAGCGGCGCCCCCGTTTTGGCCTTGATTTCGTCGAGGCTGACGCCGGGGGCAAGTTCGACGAGCTTGAGTCCCTGTTGGGTGACATCGATCACTCCCAGATCCGTGATGATCCGATCGATCACCCCGACGCCGGTGAGCGGCAGCGTGCAGCTCTCGAGGATCTTGTGCTGATCGCCCTTGGCGACATGCTCCATCAAGACCACGACACGTTTCACGCCCGCCACGAGATCCATGGCACCGCCCATTCCCTTGATCATCTTGCCGGGAATCATCCAGTTGGCGAGATCCCCGGTCTTGCTGACCTGCATCGCCCCGAGGATGGCCAAGTTGATGTGACCGCCGCGAATCATCGCGAACGAGTCGGCCGACGAGAAAATCGATGAACCGGGCAACGTCGTGATCGTCTGCTTACCGGCGTTGATCAGATCGGGATCGATCTCGTCCTCGGTCGGCGACGGGCCGATGCCGAGCAGACCGTTTTCCGACTGCAGCCATACTTCGATGCCGGCCGGAACGTAGTTGGCGACGAGCGTAGGCAACCCGATGCCCAGATTCACGTAATAGCCGTCCTGCAGCTCCTGCGCCGCGCGCGCAGCCATCTGTTCGCGAGTCCATGCCATGTCAGTCTCCCTTCGCGCGCACGACGCGTTGTTCGATGCGTTTCTCCGGATGCGCATTGAGCACGATGCGCTGCACGAAAATGCCGGGGGTGTGGATCGCATCGGGATCGAGCGCGCCGACGTCGACGATTTCTTCGACTTCCGCCACGGTGATGCGGCCGGCCATCGCGCACATCGGGTTGAAGTTGCGCGCGGTGCGCCGGAACACGAGGTTGCCGGACTTGTCCGCCTTCCACGCCTTGACGAGCGCCACGTCCGCCGTCAGCGAAGGCTCGAGCACATAGAAGTTTTCGCCGAACTGGCGCGTTTCCTTGCCCTCGGCAATGATGGTGCCGTATCCGGTGTTCGTGTAGAACGCCGGAATGCCCGCGCCGCCCGCACGCAGCTTCTCGGCGAGCGTACCTTGCGGCGTGAATTCGAGCTCGAGTTCGCCTGCGAGGTACTGGCGCTCGAATTCCTTGTTCTCGCCGACGTAGGAAGAAATCATCTTTTTGATCTGCCGCGTCTCGAGCAGCAGGCCGAGGCCGAAGCCGTCGACGCCGGCATTGTTGCTGATACAGGTAAGGCCCTTCACGCCGGAGTCCCGCAACGCGGCGATGAGCGCCTCTGGAATGCCGCATAGGCCGAAGCCGCCCACGGCAAAGGTCTGCCCGTCTTTCACGATGTCTTGGAGTGCGGCGGACGCGCTTGGATAAACCTTGTTCATCTCATTGTCCTTCCACGATTGGAATTGGCGGATACGCAGCCGTGTCGGCATGCGTCGCGCGAAGCCTCGACGCTTGAGCATTCTAGTCGTCCGCGGGCCAATGGTCGATTGGCGGCCGCGTCGACGTGGTGGGCTCTCGCCTGCCTCGCTTCGCGCCTCTCACGATGGGCAAAAGGGTAAGATGGCCGACGCGTGCGGCACAATACGCAAAAATACATAGGTGAAAGGCCCGCCCAGCCTTTCGCGGCAGCACTTCGCAGACCATGCCCCAAATCGACTACAAGACCGCCTTTCAACTCGCCCCGCTCGGACTCGTGCTCTCGCGAGATCGCGTCATCGAAGACTGCAACGACGCCCTGGCGCGAATCTTCCGGTGCGATCGCCAGGCATTGATCGGCCAATCGTTTCGGGTGCTCTATCCTTCGCCCGATGAATTCGAGCGCATCGGCGAACGCATCGCCCCCATCATGACGGCACAAGGCAGCTACGCCGACGATCGCATCATGAAGCGCGCGGACGGCGAACTGTTCTGGTGCCATGTCACGGGGCGCGCGCTCGAGCGTCATGCGCCGCTCGCGGCCGGGGTCTGGACGTTCGAGGATTTGAGCGCCACGCGGCGCGTGGCCGTCGAACTCACGCCGCGCGAGCGGGAAGTGGCGGCGCAGCTGGCGACCGGCAAGACGAGCAAGCAGATCGGCCGCGCGCTCGACATCAGCTCGCGAACCGTCGATATCTACCGTGCGCGGCTCATGCGCAAATACGGGACCGGCAATGCAACAGAGCTGTTGCAGCGGCTACTCGGCCAGTAAGCGCAGCGCCGCTCAGGCCGCCTTTTCGGATGCGTGCCGCTCGATCAGCTCCCGAAGGGGCTCGGGCAGCGGCACCGACTTGCCGGCTGCGTAGTCGATCCAGACGCAACGCGCACTGCCGCGTGCATAGAGGGTCTTCGGGTCGTCGGCGCGCACGAGTTCGAATGTGGTGTCGAAGCTGCTTCGGCCGGGGCGCGCCACTGCCATGCGCCCAATGACGTCGCCCGGATAGTGGAGCTGGCGCAAGAACTCCATGGACGCATTGACGACGACCGGACCTTGGCCGTCCCGCGCATTGCCGACAAGCCCGAGCGCTTCGAACCAGCTGATCCGCACCTGCTCCATGTAGCGGAAAAAGACGGTGTTGTTGACGTGGCCGAAGGCATCCATGTCGCCCCAGCGGATCGGCATCGACATCTCGAACACGGGTTGGTCATCGCTCATCGTCACGTCTTCTTTCAACAAAAATAAAAATGGAGCACAGCGGATGGGGGCACGCGTCTTCGCGGCACGCGTCATGCGATTCGCTTCGTCGCTTACGCCAGCGCGAAACCGTCGTCGGCGGAGATCACCGCGCCGTTGATGAATTGCGACTCGTCCGCCGCAAGCAGCATCAACAGGCCATCGAGGTCCTCCGGCTTGCCGACGCGCTTGCGCGGCAGCATCGACAGCAGCTTTTGCCCGTGATCGGTCGACCAGAGATGATGGTTGATCTCCGTGTCGATGTAGCCGGGGCAGATCGCGTTGACATTGATGCCGTGGCGGCCCCATTCGAGCGCCATGGCACGCGTCATCTGCACGACCGCCGCCTTGCTCATCGAATAGAGTCCGATCTGCGGCAAGACACGCAAACCCGCGACCGATGCAATATTGACGATCCGGTACGGCGGTTTGTGATTGGCCGACGCGGAACGCATGATCATTCGCTTGGCCACTTCCTGCGCCACGAAAAACGCACCGCGCGTATTCGTATCGAATACGTATTCGAAATCCGCCGGCGTGACTTCGGTGAGCTTTTGCGTCGTCGATACGCCCGAATTGTTCACGAGAATGTCGATCGTGCCCGCCTCGGTCTCCGCATGCGCGACGGCCGAGCGGATGCTCTGATAGTCCGTCACATCGAGCGAAACGACGTGCGCGGCGCCGCCCGACGCCTCGATCTCGGCCCGCAGCTCCTTGAGCCGCTCGACGCGGCGGCTCGCCAACACCACTTTCGCCCCGGCCTGCGACAGCACCAGCGCGAAACGCTTGCCGAGCCCGCTCGAGGCGCCCGTGATCAGCGCAACTTTGCCTTCCAGATTGATCGAACGGCCCATTGTCGATCCCTTTATCGATTAGGTTGTACGTTTGCGGCGACGCGCACGCGATATCGGCCCGACAACAGAGGGGGCACTCTATCACAAAAATAGAACGGTCGTGCTAATGTTGACTCATTCGGTTGCAGCGCCCTCTTCGTTCGCTGACAATACGAACCCGAAAAAAGCATTCTAACGGCTAAGGAGCCCCAATGACCCCCGAGCGTCTCGTCGAGCAGTACGGCCCGCGCGAATCGATGGAATACGACGTCGTGATCGTGGGCGGCGGCCCCGCGGGACTTTCGGCGGCCATCCGGCTCAAACAGCTCGCGCAGGAAAAAGGCGTCGAGCTTGGCGTATGCGTGCTGGAAAAAGGCTCCGAGATC
>NZ_JBMRBK010000096.1:0-2742 GCF_057351765.1 Trinickia sp.
CAGCGCTAAAGTTCGCGCAATTCCGCGGAAAGACAAGCCACCATGACACGACTGCTGGTACTGCACGGCCCCAACTTGAACCTGCTCGGCACGCGAGAGCCGGGTGTGTACGGCAACGTGACGCTGCAGCAGATCGACGAGGCGCTCGTCGAACGGGCCAAGCTTGCCGGGGTCGAGCTCGCCACCTTCCAGAGCAATCACGAAGGGCAGATCGTCGATCGCATCCAAGCTGCCCGCGCGGAGGGCGTCGAATTCGTGCTCATCAATCCGGCCGCCTACACCCATACGAGCGTCGCGATCCGCGATGCGCTCAAGGGCGTCGATATTCCATTCGTCGAGATTCACCTCTCGAACGTGCACCGGCGCGAGCCGTTCAGACATCACTCCTATTTCTCCGATGTGGCCGAGGGCGTCGTCTGCGGCTTCGGGTGGAAGGGATATTTGTACGCGCTCGAGTTTGCGCTCGACCGGCTCGCCGGCGGCCAGCGCAGCTGACTCTCAACAACACCAATCGGCGCGGGCTGCGGGCCGGCGCCTCATGCAACAAACAAGGGGATTCCCTATGGATCTACGTAAGCTGAAAACTTTGATCGACCTCGTCTCCGAATCGGGCATCTCCGAGCTCGAAGTGACCGAAGGCGAGGGCAAAGTCCGCATCGTCAAGAATGCGCCGCCGGTTTACGTTCAACCCTCCACCTCCTACAGCCCGCAGATGGCGGCGGCGCCCGCAGCCAGCGCCGCCCCCCTCGATGCCGCCGCCGCTCCGGCGCCGGTCGCCGCCCAACCGCAAGGCCACGTCGTCACGTCGCCCATGGTGGGCACGTTCTATCGCGCGCCTTCGCCGGGCGCTGCCGAGTTCGTCAAGATCGGCGATACCGTCAAGGAAGGCCAGACCCTTTGCATCATCGAAGCGATGAAGCTCATGAACGAGATAGAAAGCGACAAGGACGGCGTCGTCAAGGAAGTCCTGGCCGAAAACGGGCAGGCCGTCGAATACGGCCAACCGCTCTTCGTGATCGGCTGAAACCGGCAAGCCACGCGCGAGCCGCACGCCCCGCCGGCTGACGTCGTGCGCCACGCTCGCCCCTCCGGCCGCCGCATTCCCCATGAGGCGCGCACGGCGCCCATTGAAGAGTCCAACCATCGCCATGTTTGAAAAAATTCTCATTGCCAATCGCGGCGAAATCGCTCTGCGCATCCAGCGCGCGTGCCGCGAACTGGGCATCAAGACGGTTGTCGCCTACTCCGAGGCGGACAGGGAAGCGAAGTACGTGAAGCTCGCCGACGAGGCCGTCTGCATCGGCCCCGCACCGTCGCCCCAGAGCTATCTGAATATGCCGGCGCTCATCAGCGCGGCCGAGGTGACCGACGCCGAAGCCATCCACCCGGGGTACGGATTCCTGTCGGAGAACGCGGATTTCGCCGAGCGCGTCGAGCAATCGGGCTTCACATTCATCGGCCCGCGCCCCGAAACCATCCGCATGATGGGCGACAAGGTCATCGCCAAACAAACGATGATCAAAACGGGGGTGCCCTGCGTGCCCGGATCGGAAGGCGCACTGCCCGACGACCCGAAAGAGATCGTCAAGATCGGGCGCGCGGTCGGCTATCCCGTCATCATCAAGGCCGCGGGCGGCGGCGGCGGGCGCGGCATGCGCGTCGTGCATACCGAAGCCGCGCTGGTGAACGCCGTGAATACGACCCGCGAGGAAGCCGGCCGCGCGTTCGGCAACCCGCAGGTCTACATGGAGAAGTTTCTCGAGAATCCGCGTCACATCGAAATCCAGGTGCTCGCCGATTCGTTCAGGAACGCCGTCTGGCTCGGCGAGCGCGACTGCTCCATGCAACGCCGCCATCAAAAAGTGATCGAAGAAGCGCCGGCGCCGAACATCGCGCGCCGCCTCATCGATCGGATCGGCGATCGCTGCGCGGACGCCTGCAAAAAGATGGGCTATCTGGGCGCCGGCACGTTCGAGTTCCTCTATGAGAACGGCGAGTTCTACTTCATCGAAATGAATACGCGCGTTCAGGTCGAGCATCCGGTCACGGAACTCATCACCGGAATCGACATCGTTCAGGAACAGATTCGCGTCGCCGCGGGCGAGAAGCTCACGTTCCGCCAGCGCGATATCGTTTTTCGCGGCCATGCGATCGAATGCCGGATCAATGCGGAAGACCCGTTCAAGTTCACACCGTCGCCGGGCCGCATCACCTCGTGGCACGTGCCCGGCGGGCCGGGCATTCGCGTCGATTCGCACGCCTACAATGGCTATTTCGTTCCGCCGAACTATGATTCGATGATCGGCAAGCTGATCGCCTACGGCGCAACCCGTGAGCAGGCTATTCGCCGCATGCGCATCGCGCTGTCGGAGATGGTCGTCGAGGGCATTCAGACGAACATTCCGCTGCATCGCGAACTGATGTTCGACCGCGGCTTCGTCGAAGGCGGCACGAGCATCCATTATCTCGAACACCGCCTCGCGGAAAAACAGCAGGCTGCGCCGGAAGAAGCGTGAGCGGCGACGCCCTCATCGGGAATGATACTGAGATGGCCTACCGGGAACTGATCGTCGAGCTCGATCGCGCACAAGCGGAGGCATACTCCGATGCGCTGATCGATCTTGGCGCGCTATCGGTGTCGGTCGAAGACGCCGATGCCGATACGCCCGACGAGCAGCCGCTTTTCGGCGAACCGGGCCTCACCCCGCAGCGCACCGCGTGGCAGCGCTCACGCGTGGTCGC
>NZ_JBMRBK010000097.1:0-14389 GCF_057351765.1 Trinickia sp.
GCCTGTGCAGTAAGAGACCCGAGCCCGCAACACTTGCAGCTCACTATCCTCGAAGTCCCTTTGCTTAATCTTTTGGAGAACTGTCATGAAAACGCTGATGATCGAAGACCTGAGCGTCGCCAAAGAACTCGACGGCCGTGCAATGTCCGCAGTGCGCGGCGGCAACCTGGGCTATTACTGGCCGCTGTCGTACTCGCCCGTGCATGTCACCGATACGACCAACTTCAGTGCGCAGCAGGTCATCGGTCAAACGAACAGTATCGTGAACAACACGGGCAACAACGTCGCCTTCGCGAGCGGCATCCACTCGACGGTCAAGCCCACGCAAACCGCCTCGAACACGATCAATTTCTGATCGTGCGAGCCTCGCCGCCATGGAGGCGCCAAGCTTCCGTGGCCGGCGGCCGCGCGCCGCCTCTGCGCCCCGCCCACACCCTTTTTCGGAGTAATGTCATGTCATCCATCATCATTCGCGAGTTGGCGCCCGACTCGGGACTCGACCGCAAGGTCATGTCCCGGATTCGCGGCGGCACCAATTCGTGGCTCGCGGGGCTCGGCCCCATCGCCAATGTCACGGTCGGCGTGAGCCAGAACATCGAGCAGAATCAGGCTGTCGTCGTCAACGCTCTCAACAACAACGGCGTCATCGGCGCGGACTTGGGCCCGCTCAAGTTCAACGTCAATCCGTCGCAGTTCGCGAGTACCGGCTTCCGTCTGTAAGCCGACGGCCGTACTCGTCGATCAAGGCAATCGAGACTGTGCCGTCTCGGTTGCTTTTTTTCGTCGCCGCGCTCGGCCAGCGAGTGCCCGAATCACCTCCTATACTGAATGGCACGTTGTGCGTCTTGCACGGCCGCTTGGCCTCGGAGGCGCCGACGCATCGTCACGCTGTTTTGTCGCGCGGAGTCCCCATGGCCATGCTCGTGATTCACGATCTCCCGGAGAGCGTCGAGCTCGATAGGCAAGCGATGTCCGCCATCACGGGCGGCTCGATGGTTCAAGCCCATCAAACGCTATTCACGCGTCCGCAGACATTCACCGGTTTTCCTCAGACAACGGTCGTCGAAAACGCTGAATCCGTCGGGCCATTCGCCGGCACGAGCGCGCTGCGCGTGCACACTACGCTGTTGCGCTAGCGCGTGCAGGCGGACGTAACGCCCGACGCTCGAACTGCGGGCCACCCCTGAATCAAGCAGCGAGTCGCAACATCGCAGGCCGTGCAATGGCAGGCGGGAATACGCACCACGAGCCGTCGTCGTGGCGGAAGAAAAAGATCGAGAGCGTGCCCGTGGTATGCGCGGCTTCAACGAGAACGTAACGATGCCGGGCAAGCGCCATGCGGCCGATGCGCCTCACGCGAGCCGGTACGGACGGCGTGGGCGCGAGCCACTTGTCGACGAGTTGACGAAGCGCTGTGGCAGAGCATGCCTGGTCGGAGTTCATTTGTCGTCTCCCTGTCGGTTCGGCGGCGGGCACTCGTCGTGCGGGTGTCAGTGGTGGGTGGATGGTCTTGCGCTCACGCTGCGAGCGCCATACGGCCGATGTCGCTCGGCGCCTGGTACTGACGGCGAGCTGCGATGAAGGCGCGATACATGCCCGTCATCGCGCGCATTGCAACGGCCGGATGCCGCGCACACGCGCGGACCTGTTCGCTGCGGGCCGCCCCTTCGAGGCACCATGTGCAAAAGTGTTCGCAGTTGTTGGTAAGCAGCCTGTAGTGGTTTTCGCCGAGGCGCGAGCGCGCGCGTTGTACGGCTTCGAGGCCGGCGTAGCGGGCGTTCGGTTCATCGATGACGTCTATCCCATGACCCGCGGCAAACCGTTCGAGCGACACTTCCTCCACCGGACCGCGATGGAGGGTCGTGCAAAAACCTGCGTAGTGAACGACGTTGCCGTTGCCGACGTAGATGCCGTGATGGCTGTAGCCGGCGCGACGCGAGACCAAATGAGCGCCGAGGGCGTATTCGGTTTCTGCTGATTGGAGGTGGGTGTTCATGGCGCTCGTCCGTCTGAGTGATGTCGGCAAGTCCAAGGTGCGAAAGGGTTTGCCTGTTGCCGACTAATCTGCATCGACTATGCCAATGCGAGCAGAGCCTTACGGAGCAACGCTGTGCGGATATCACTGCTAATGACGGGAGGCGAACTGTCTGGCTCGACCCAACATTTCACGCGGCATTGTGTTGGTGTGCGGGCATCCATCGATCGATATCGACGATTGCCCGGCAGGCGCGCTCTAGTGTTGGTTCGCCACGCACTGCCGCAGCGTCGTTGTCGGGCGTGTCCCGACACCTCGTACGGGCGAGAAGACGGCAGGAGAATGACGGCTATGGAGCCGCGTGCGCCAGCGGCTTGCCTGACGGGGCTTCCAACGACGAGCCTGCCGCGCATTGCGCGCCCAGGGCCTCATGGTATGGGGCTTGCATGATCAGGCGAGAAGCGCGTGGCGGTCATCCGCCCGCCCGCGTATCGTTCCTAAGCACCCGCCACCGCAATACGAAGGAGAACGGTCATGGCCGTCATCACGATCACCGACTTGAACACGACGCGGGAGATGCCGCGTCACGCGATGTCGCTCATCCGCGGCGCCGGCGCACCCTGGGTGTTCGGCTGGATTCAGCCTTTCGCGCCGCCCGTGCCGAGTATCGGCCCCGTCGTCAATCTTTATCAAACCAACAACACGTTCTACGCGAATCAAATCGTCAATCAGTTTCAGAATATCGATGTGAACAACGCGGGCTCGAATTCGAATCTCACCGTCGTCGCGGGTGAAAACGGCAGGAACGGGCTGGGCTGAAACGATTCACGGGCGGTGGCTCATGGCAACCGAACTCATCTGGACATCGGCGTCGTGCAGCGACGTCGGCCTGGTACGCAACGTCAACGAGGATGCTTGCCTCGATATGCCTCGGCGTGGCCTGTGGGCCGTGGCCGATGGCATGGGGGGGCACGCGGCGGGAGACGTGGCGAGCCGCCTGGTCGTCGATGCACTCGCGGCGCTTCCCGAGCCTGACAGCCTCGCGCAGTTCGTTGCGGCGGCGCGCGACGCGCTTCAGTCGGTGAACCTAAAGCTGCGCGAGCAAGCGGCGCTGCGGCGCGTGCGCGCGATCGGCAGCACAGTGGCAGTGTGCCTCGCGAGCGGACGCGGCTGTGCCCTGCTATGGGCCGGCGACAGCCGCGTCTACCACTACCGCGATGCATGGCTGCAGCAGCTCACGCGCGACCACAGTCAGGTCGAAGAACTGAGAGCACAGGGCTATCTGACGGGCGAAGAAGCGCGCAATCATCCGGCGCATCACTTGATCACGCGCGCTGTGGGTGCGGCGGATTGGCTCGAGCTCGATGAGGCGCGTGTCGATCTGTGCGATGGCGACGTACTCCTCATTTGCAGCGACGGACTCACGAACGAAGTCGGCGACACAAGCATCGCGCTCACCCTGGCCCTTGCGCGAAGCGACTGCGTCGAGGCCGCGCACGCGCTCGTCGATATGGCGCTGCAAGAAGGCGGTCGCGACAACGTATCCGTCATCGTGATACGCGTCGACGATCCCGGTGCCACCGACCGGACGCTCGTCAATCCTTCCGTCGCGAGGTAACGGCTACGGCCGGCCGCACGGGTGAACGAAGGTGAAAGCGGTGCGCAGGTTCACGCCTATCTATAACGGGCCCTCGCCCTTCCCGGACGCGGTGCCGCTCTGATGACGAAAGTCCTTCGATCGAATGCCGTGCTTCTTGAGCAGCATTTGCAGATGCGAACGATTCATCTCGCAGCGTCGCGCGAGTTCGGCCACCGTGCCGCCTGTTTCCAGCAGTCCGCGTTCGAGAAAAGCACGTTCGGCCTCATCGCTCGCGGCGCGCTTTGCCTCGGAGAGCGAGATCGGTACCGCCGATGTGCTCTGAATGCCTTCGCCGCCGTCCGCATCCCGGTTGAGCGCCGAAACCGTGGCGAGCGCAAGCTGTTCGCGCGGCCGAATGTCCTCAGGCAGGTGATGGAGATCAGCCACGTCGCCGGCGAGACAGGAGATCCGATAGATGAGATTGCGCAACTCGCGGATGTTGCCGGGATACGCGTAGTTGAGCAGAAACTCCCGCAGCTTCGGCGTCATTTTGACAGGCCGACGCTTGAGCACCTCCGCCGCCTCGTCACCGAAGTACGAGAAAAGCAGCGGGATCTCGTCGCGGCGCTCGCGCAACGACGGGAGCGTCAGGTGAATCACGCTCAGCCGATAGAAGAGATCCTCGCGAAAGCGGCCCTGCTCGCTCATCTGACGCAGGTTGCGGTTGGTCGCTGCGACGATGCGGGTGTCGACCGCGATCGTCTCGTCCGATCCCACACGCTGGATTTCATGCGCCTCGAGCACGCGCAAGAGCTTCACTTGGCCGCTGAGCGGCAGCTCGCCGATCTCGTCGAGAAAGATCGTGCCCGTATGCGCGCTTTCGAACTTGCCTTTGCGATCGCTCGACGCCCCCGTGAACGCGCCCTTCTTATGGCCGAAGAGTTCCGACTCGAGCAGATTGTCTGGAATGGCGCCGCAGTTCACGGAGATATAGGGCTTGTCCGGGCGTGAGCCGTTTGCATGAATGACCTTCGCCATCAGTTCCTTGCCCGTGCCGCTCTCGCCATCGATGAGCACCGGCAGGTCCGTCGGCGCGGCCTTTTCGGCGATCTCGAGCGCCGCGAGCAGCGTCGGATTGTCGCCGAAGGTTCCTTCGAAGATGAAGCTGCGATCGATGAGCGCCTGCTTGCGCATGCGAGCGGTGAGCTCGGGCGCGCTGACGGCGTGCGGCTCGAGCTCCGCGGCCTCCACGAAACGCTCCTTGCGCGAGAGCTGCATGACATCGTCGCGCAGCGTGTTGGCCTGATTGAGAAGCTTCTCGATATCGCCGCGCTCGAGCTTGGGCGCCCAGCGCAGCATCGAGCGGAAAATCTCGATCTTCTCCAAAAGGCCGGCGTAGGAGACGGTCGTGCTGCCGAGACCGACAGGATTGAAGAGTTTCATGGCAGCTATCCAGGTTAGCGTGGGCCTTGTCCATCACATCAACTGCTTCTGAACCAGCTGGTAATACATGCCCTTGCGTTGCACGAGTTCATCGTGCCGCCCGTCTTCGACGATCGCGCCGTCGTAAAGCACAAGGATCTTGTCGGCGCGCATGATCGTGCTCAGACGGTGCGCGATGATGACGGCCGTGCGTCCCGCCAGGATCTCCTGCATGTTCGCGAGGATGTTGCTCTCCGATTGCGTGTCGAGCGAGGACGTCGCTTCATCGAATACGATCAACCTCGGGTTGTGATAAAGCGCACGCGCGATGCAAAGCCGCTGGATCTGCCCGCCCGATAGCCCCACGCCGCGCTCGCCGACGATCTGCTCATAGCCGAGCGGCATCTTGCTGATGAACGCATGTGCGTCCGCCATCTTCGCGACCTCCTCGATGCGGCGCCGGTCCGGACTTGCATCGCCGCACGCGATGTTCTCGGCGATCGAGCCGGAAAACACGAGATTGGTCTGCATGACGTAGCCGATCTGCGCGCGGTAATACGCTTGATCGACGTTGTTCATATCGTAGCCGTCGACGACGATCTTGCCATCGGTCGGCGTATAGAAACCCACGAGCAGCTTCGCGAGCGTCGTCTTGCCCGAGCCGCTTCTGCCGACGATTGCCACCATTTCGCCCGGCTTGATGTCGAAGCTGATGTTCTCGAGCACATAGGGTGTTTCGTTGCTGCCGTAGCGAAAATAGACGCCGCTTAGCTTGATATCGCCCTGCAGATCCGGAAGCAGCACGCGCGACGCGCATTCGGCGGGCTTTTGCTCGGGCTCGATGTCGAGCACGTCGCCTAGCCGCTCCATTGCCACCGCCGCATCGTTCATGAGACTCCACAGCCCCACGAGCCCCATCAACGGCGCGAGCACGCTACCCATGAAAGCGTTGAACGCGATCAACTGGCCGATGCTCAACTCCTGTGCGAGCACCAGCTTCGCGCCAACCCAAAGGATCACGATCGTAGTGGCGGCATTGAGCAACTGGCTGCCGAACGCAACCAGGATATGAAACGATTGGGCGCGGTACTGCACGTCGAGCGCTTTCGCGTACTTGCGCTCCCACTTGAGCCGCACTGGCCGCTCGATGCCCATGCCCTTCACCGTCTCGATGCCGCCAAGCGCCTCCATCAGCAGCGATTTCGCGTCCGTCGAAGCCGCGAACACATCGCGCGCAAAACGCTTGATCCTCGGCGTGGCGATCGCCGTCACGGCCATGATAGGCACGACGAAGGCGATCAAGAGCAACGTCATCTGCACGTTGTAGAGAAACATCACCGTAAAGTAGATGACGATCATCAGTAGGTTGAGCACGGTCGTCACCGTCGATTCGGTCAGGAATGCGCGGATCGTCTGGTTCTCCTGGAAGCGTGCGAAGACATCGCCCGTCTTTCGCTTTGCAAAAAACCCGAGCGGCAGCGACATCGTGTGCTTGAAGAACTGCGACATCATCGAGAAGTCGAGGCTGCGCACCATGAAATTCGAGAGATACGCACGAATCGTCGACATCAGCTGGGTGAACAGATTCGAAATGACGAGGCCCACGATCAGCAGATTGAGCAGGCTCACGTTCTGATGAACGACGACGCCATCGAGGATATTCTGAATGATGAGCGGAGGAATGATGCCGAGCACCTGAATGACGAACGTCGCAAGAAAAAGATGCGCGAGGATCTTCTTGTACGGTCTCAGATAGCCGACGAAGCGCACCCATGGCGAGCGCGACGCCGCGCCTCGGGTGCTCGCCTCGCCGGCCGTGAGGAGCAGACACGTGCCGCTCCAGCCGCGCTCGAACTCCTCGAGCGTGAGCTTGCGAAATCCGAGCGCCGGGTCCGCGACGCGCACCCAGCGCTTCGAGACACCATAGACGACGACGTAGTGATAGCCCTCCCAGTGCACGATGAACGGCAAATCGAAACCGCGCATTGCCTCGTAAGTGCATTGCACGCCGCGTGCCGTGAAGCCGAGCGATTCCCCCGCGCGCGCGAGGCTGTCGAGCGTTGCGCCTTGTGTCGTGACATTGGCGAGCTCACGCAGCTTGCCGAGTGTCATCGGAATACCGTGATGGCGGCATATCATCGCGAGACAGGCGGCACCGCAATCCATCTCCTCGGCCTGCTCGACAAGTGCAAAGCGCTTGATGAGCTTCGCACCGAATTCGTCGCTTGCGCCGAGATCGAGCGTGACAGGCCGCTTACGCCGCTCGGCGAGAAGCTTGTGGCGCTGCAGCTCGCGGTCCATGAAACGAATGCGCTCTTCGAGCACTTCGCGCAGTTTCGGGTTGCGCTCGAGCATGAAGTGCAGAGTCTTCTCCGGAATGACGATGAGCCGCACTTCCGTCACGGCCGTCACCGTGGCCTGCTGTTCCTGCCGCAGCACGCAAGCGCGCTCACCGAAAACCGAGCCGGCGCCGAGCGTGGCGAGCGGATAATCCTCGCTGTCCGCGCGATATGTCACGCGTACTTCGCCTTGGCGCACGACATAAAGCCGCATGTCCTCGCGAGAGCCCTGCTCGAGGATGGCCTTGCCCGCCGTGACACGCTTGACACCTACGCTCGAAACGTACTCCGCAAGCTCCGCGCGCGTCAGCTTGCCGCGCAAATCGAAGAGCCGTGCGACAAAACCGCCGGCGGAGCTGAGGGCCACGTAACTCGTCACGAATGAACGCGCGGCATCGTTGCCGGCAAGCGCAGCCTCGATCGCAATGCGCGGAATGAACAGCAGCTCGGCCTTCGATGAGGCCCGCACCGAGGCCTCGTGCCAATACTTGCGCAACATGGCAATCTCGCCGAATGCCTCGCCCGCCTTGCGCACGCCGAGGCTCGTCTCCTTGCCGTGCTCCTCGATGAAAAGACGCACCGTGCCGGCTCGCACCACGAAAAGTCCGTCGGCAGGCTCACCGCGGCTGCATACAGTGTCGCCGAATGCGAACGTGCGCGGCACCGCCTGCGCGGCGAGGCGCTCGAGCTCGTCGCGCGTAAAGAGCGACAACGGCTCGACAGCGGACAGAAATTCGACCAGAGACTGAACTTCGGCCGGTGCCGGGATTTGCGCGTCCATGGATATTCGCCTTTGTCTCGTTTCAGCGCGCTTCGATGATGTGTTCCTGAGCTCGCGCGGCAAGCCATTCCTCGCGCAAGACACGCCGCACTTCGGATGCGACGTCGGCGTCGAGCGTCGCCGGACATTTCGCCGTCACCGAGAAAATCTCGTAAAACGACCCGTCAGGCGCGGCGAAGGGGCCAATCAGGTCGCCCGCTTGCGCATTGAAGACCTTCGCTTCGATCTCGGTCTTGAGCGAGCCGCGCAGCACCTTGCCGATCACGCCGCCGCTTTCGCGTGTGTCGGCGATCGAATGTTCGCGCGCCATGTCTGCGAAGCTCTCCGGATCGTCGGCAAGGATCGACATCATCTCGCGTGCCTGCCCTTCCGACTCGAGTACGATATGACTCACCTCGACGCTGTCGAACTTCGGCGAATTGAGCTTGAAGTACGCCTCGACCGCCTCGTCGCGGCCGACCTCGGCGAGCATCTTTTCCTGGTAGAGCGTGTCGGTCACGAATGCCTCGAACTCGTCGAGGCTCACGCCGAACGCGTCGAGATAGCGGTTCATGTCTGCCGCGCGGTGCAGGCCGCGCACCCGGCGAAACTGGTCGGCGCGCGCCTGGATCTCGTCGGCCGATACGCTCATGCCGAGCTTTTTCGCGGCGATGACCGTGAGCCGGTCGCGGACTTGCTGCTCGACGAGGCTTTCGAATTGCCCGGTGAGCTTCAGCACTCTGACGAAGTCTTCGGTGTCGATGACTTCGTCGTCGATTCGCACGATTGACGCCATGTCGGTCTCCTAAACCTGTTCGTGTCCGTGCCGCTTATCCGGCGACCTGCCGGAACGGGTCGAGCGCAAAATCGATCAGGCGGCGCTCGCGTACCACGATTTCCGCCGTCGCCGTCATGCCGTAGCGCAACGGGTATTTCGTATCGCCGATCGCGTAGTAGTCGCGCGCCAGCGTGACACGGCCTTCGTAGACCGGCTGCTTCGTGCGCGCCGAAGGCTTCGTCGCCGGCGATATGTATTCGAGCACGCCCGAGATCACGCCGTAGCGCTGGTAGGCGAACGCGTTGAACTTGAGTTTCACGTGTTGCCCCTCTCGCAAGAACGCTCGATCCTGTTCCGCGATCTCCACCTTCACGACGGGGCGCGCGTTGGCCGGCGCAATGCCGCCGAGCGGGGTGTTCGCCTGGATCTTGTCGCCGGGCTGCGTGGTCGTCACGTCGGTAATGACCCCCGAGACCGGCGCGAGCACGAGCAGAAAATTGTCTTTGTCGATATTTTCGAAGCGAATGCGCGCGGCCGCATCGGCAGCAAGGCGTGCCGTTTGCACCTGGAGGCGCAGCTTGTCTTCGGTATTGGCGATGTCGCGCAGTGTGGCGTCGTATTCGATGCGCAGGTTCGTGAGCGTCTCGCCACTGCCTTCGAGCTGCGCCTTGGCCTGCGCGAATTCGTGGCTCGATTGCGCCTCGAGTTCCGCGAGCTTGGCCTGCGCGATGCGCACGTTGTTCTCGGATTGCAGATACGTGCTTTTCTTTTCCTCGACCTGCGTTTGCGATACACCTCCGCCGCCGGGCAACGTGAAAAGGCGCGCGAATTTGTCCGCTTCGCCTTTCGCGAGATCGCGCGCGCGCACCGCGTTGTCGATGTTGCTGCGCGCCGCATCGATCTGGGCCTTTTGCGCTTGCGCGAGCTTGCTCGTGCCCTCGGCGATGCGGTTTTCGTGCTGATGCTCCGCCACTTCGATCTGCGCTTTGAGCGCATCGGCCTTACGCTGCATCAGTGCCTTTTTTTGCGGAAATTGCTGCCATTCGTGCTCGGCGTCTTCGAGTTTCAAGCGTGCGTCGAGCGCATTCGTCGCGGCTTCGATTGCGCCGCGCGCATTGATGCGCCCAATCACGTCGTCCTTCTTCACGGGCTGCCCTTCGGCGATATAGATATCGGCGAGTTCGCCATCGACGGGCGCATAGATGCGGCGCACTTCGGATTCGGGCGCAAGCGCGCCGTCGGCTGTCACGATGACGTCTGCCCGTCCGATGAACGACCACGCGAGCGCGATGACGATCAGCGCCGCCACTGCGGCGACGGTTGCCTCGATGAGTCGCCTCGGTTCTTCCGTGAGAATCGCGATGCCCTCGGCACCGTGCTCCTCGAGCGCCTCGTTCAACGGCTCGAGGCGACGCGGCTCGCGCGCGGCGCTCACCGCACACTCCTTGGCGCCGCTGCGCTCAGCGCGCGCAGCTTTGGAATTCGCGCCTGAAACGGCGGTGTCGCGAAGTGTATCGACTCGAGTTCTTCCGCTGCCGCCTGAGCCCGTCCGGCACGCGCGTCGGTCTCGATCTGCCGATAAGCGCGCAGATCGTCGCGCACCAGCGACAAGCCCGCGAGGCGCGGATACCGATCGCCGTAGTCGTCGATCATCGCTGGCAGCGCATCGAGCCGATCGGTGCGCGCGTCGTTGAGCGCGGCTTCGATGGCCGCTTTCAGACGCTCGAGCGCGGCGACGTACACGGAGTCGTCGGTTTGAAGCTGGCGCAGATGGCTGAGCGCGTCCGCATACGGTTCGCCGAACGCGGGCAAATACGACACGATCTGCTCGAGTGCGCGCTGATGCTCGTTCGGGTCATCGTTCCAACGCGCGATGAGTGACGTGATGGGGACCTCGTCGCGGTAGATCCTGATCGGCGCGTCCGAGCCGCCGCGTCCCATCCAGAACGATTCGAGTTCGCCCATCCAGACAAGCTCGGCAACAAGCGGCGCTGCCTCGCGGTTGTGGCTCGCCAATCCCTGCATGTCGGCAGCCACAGCGCGCGCCCGGTTGAACGCGTTCGCCTTCAACGCCGCGAGCCAACCCGGCACCTTCGCCTTTATCAGCGCCTCGGTGCCCGCGGCCTCGAACGCCGCATCGCCCGGATGCCGTGCCAGGTAGCCGTTCGCCAATTGCGCCGCCGCGTCGAACCGTCCGGCCGACATGAGCGCTCTCATGTCGCGTTGCGGGTTGCCGCGCAGATAAAGTATTGCGGCAAGCGCACAGATAAGCGCTAACGCGACTGCGCCCCAGCGGCCGATGCGCCGCATGTCCGGCGCAGCGTTGGCGCCCAGCGCAATCGCTAGTTCGTCGATGAACGTCGCGATTGCGCCCCGGCGCCTGGGCGCCTCACGCGGGGCGCCGCTCGATTGCGACGCCGCAGCGCCGTGGCTCACTTCGTCTTCCCCCGTACCCGCGGGATCGACGCAGAAGATGTCGAGAAACGAGTGTGGGGCTGCGATGAACGTCGTCCTGTCCATATCCGCCAACGGCATGGCCATTGGCACGGCGGCGGCTTGGGCGTTTGCGGGCTCGGCGCGCTCTGCCGCTTTTGCCGGAGCTTCGGTCTGCGTCCGAGCTTGCGCTTGCATCTGCGTCAACGTCGGATCGGCGATGCTGCCGCGGCGAATACCCACGCGATACGCGAAGTGATCACCGCCAAACGCGAGCAGCGCGCCGTCTTCGAGTCGTACCGCACGCTCCTCGAGACGCGTTCCCTCGACGAACGTGCCGTTCGTGCTGCCGAGATCCTCCACGAATATCTCGCCGTGTTCGGCGAACACGTGCGCGTGACGGCGCGACAGGTAGTTCACCTGGTGTGGATAAGCATCGCGGTATCGCGCGAAGGTCTCGTCCGTCTTGCTGACGAGGAACGGAAAACTTGTCGCGACAATCGGCTCGAGGCCGAGATCGGTGCGCTCCGGCGTCAGCGTAAGGACCACCGAACGTGCATTACACACCGCGCGATTCGCCGGGCACGGCGCCAGTTCGACGCGGCAAGCGAGTATGCCGGCAAAGCGCAGCTCATCCCCGTCCTGGAGCGCTTGGGGCTTCTCGCGCACGTCGCGGCCGTTGAGCATCGTACCGTTCTTGCTGCCGAGATCGGCGATGTATGCGGCGCCGTTCTCGATAAACAGCTTCGCGTGACGGCGCGACAGCTCCGCGACGATTTCGGCACGCGCGGACGCAAACGGAGGTTCGGCCCGTCCGATGGCGAACAGCTCGCTCTCGATGCGAATGTCGCCGATCTCCGGATGCGATACCGGTTTCAAGACGACATCGAAGCGCCGCGTGAGCGGCATCTCCATTTCGGCAATCGGAAGACCATCGGAAGCCATGGTTCGACACCTGCAGATGAGCGCCGGGCCGCCCCGGTTTTCTCGCTTCCCCTGATACGCAGGGGTCGTCCGAAGCGGGGAGAGCGTGAGGAAAGTGTAGGCGACGTAAGACGGCAGTCAATGCGGACCGATCGGGGCTCGTCGCGTTCCCCGGGCCAGCCGACCGTTCACTGCGCATCGTTCATTTGATGATCGAACCGCCGGCCCCGGCGCCACGCGCGGCATCGCTGCTAGCATTCTCGACGACGACAGCAGGCCAGCCGCCGCCGATCGCCTTGTACAGCGTGACCGTATCGGTAAGAATCTGCTGATGATTCGCGACGAGCGCGAGTTCGGCGGCTGCGAGCGAGCGCTCCGATTCGAGCACTTCCAGCTGCGACACCACGCCCTCTTTCAACTGCGCTTCGATCTGGGCGGCCACGACGCGCAGATGCGCGTTTTGCTCCTGAAGCTCGCGGCGCTGCTTCTTGTGCGCCTCCAGATTGACGAGCGCGTTCTCGACCTCCTCGAAGGCGGCGAACACCGTCTGCCGATACTGCTGCTCCGCCACCTCGCTTTGCGCCTCCGTCGTCCTGATGTGCGCTTTCACACTCGGATCGAACATGGGCAGATTGATGCTCGGCAAGAAGCTGAACGTGAACGCTTTGAACAGATCGGAAAGTGCGAACGCCGCCGTGCCGCCTCGGCCGGTGAGACTGATACTCGGCAATTGCGCGAGCTTGGCCGCGCCGATCGAGTCATACGATTCGAGCACGCGGTACTGTGCGGCGACGACATCGGGCCGGCGGCCGAGCAACTGTGCAGGCAAGCCCATCGGCACCTCGGGCAGCTTGACGCGCTCGCGCAAGTGTCCGACGGGCATCTTGAACTCGCCGGCCGGGACGCCGACCAGCGTGGCAAGCGCGTTCTCGGCGAGATCTCGCGAGCGTTGCAGATCGATGAGCTCGTTCGCCAGCGCGTTGATTTCCGCTCGCTGGCGCAGCACTTCGGTTTGCGGCACGAGACCGCCGGCGAGCATCGACTGATAGATGGCGAGAATCTGCTTGTTCTTGGCGAGCGTCTTTTGCTCCTGCTCGATCTGATCGTCGAACTGAAGAATCTGGAAGTACGTGCTCGACACGCCTGCAACGAGTGTCAGATAACCGGCGCGCCAGTCCGCCTCGGAAGCGTGGTATTCGGCCTTTTGCGCTTGGACGCCCTTTTCGACCTTGCCCCAGATGTCGATGTCCCAGTTCACCTGCGTGCCCAGATTGATGGTTTTCGTGAGCCGCTGGTGCGTGTTCTTTTCGAAATCGGCACCGGCGCCCAAATCGGCGCTCGGCAACGCGCCGGCGCGCACTTCGCCGATCTCGGCACCCGCGACGCGAATGCGCGCGGCGAGCACCTTTATGTCGACATTGCCGGCGATTGCCTTGTCGATGAGCGAATCGAGATAGGCGTCGTCGAATGAACGCCACCATTGCGGGTCCACCGTGTCCGACGCCGAGACCGGTCGCCCCGCATGCGCCCAGGTGGTCTTCTCGGGCGTGTCTGGGCGCTGGTTGGCGGGAATTTTCAGGTCCATGCAGCCGGACATAACGATTGCGGCAAGACCCGCTGCGATAGCGTGGCCGAAGAGCGGACGCGTGCGGCTGCGGAAAATCGACGCGCGAGCCAGGCCTGTCGAATGGTTCACGTTCTGCTCCTGGGATGACGTCTATCGATGGAACGAACTGCGGAGCTGAAACAAGCGAGTGCCCGACGGCGGCACCGCCGCGCCAGCCATGGAAGCTTGACGCCTCCATGGCGGCGGGGCTCGCACGATCAGAAGTTGATCGTGTTCGTGGCGGTTTGCTTGGGCTTGACCGTCGAGTGGATGTCGCTCGCGAAAGCGACGTTGTTGCCCGTGTTGTTCACGATATCGTTCGTTTGACCGATGACCTGCTGCGCACTGAAGTTGGTCGTATCGGTGACATGCACGGGCGAGTACGACAGCGGCCAGTAATAGCCCAGGTTGCCGCCGCGCACTGCGGACATCGCACGGCCGTCGAGTTCTTTGGCGACGCTCAGGTCTTCGATCATCAGCGTTTTCATGACAGTTCTCCAAAAGATTAAGCAAAGGGACTTCGAGGATAGTGAGCTGCAAGTGTTGCGGGCTCGGGTCTCTTACTGCACAGGC
>NZ_JBMRBK010000098.1:0-17928 GCF_057351765.1 Trinickia sp.
CCCGTGCGCGTCGATAACCGCTCGACACGTTTGGGCGATGCGCCGCGCACGACCGCTGCGAGCGCGCGCCCTAGGGGACGCGGCCGCCTTGCGCCGTTGCCGTTCAACATGCTCAGCCCTTCTCGTGCGCTTCATCGCGCCGAAAAAACGTGCGACGCGCGAGGCGTCGCACGCCTTAATCGGCCTGTTTGCGCAAAAACGCCGGAATGTCGTACGTCTCGACGCCCTTTTCCTGGAGCGCCTGGACATGCGAAGCAGCCGTCTCGCGCGAATTGCGCCACACGGCCGGTGCATCGAACGCACCGTAGTCGCCCGACGCCGTGCGCGAACTCGCGTAGCCGTTTTGCGCGGCCGCGACCGGCTGGTTGTCGGTACCGGTGCGCAAAAGCGTCATCGGCGCCGGCTGCTGCTTCTTCGCCGCGCTCGCCGCCGTACGGCCCAGGCCCGTGGCGACGACCGTCACGCGCAGCGCATCGCCCATGGCGTCGTCGTAGACCGCACCGAAAATCACCGTTGCGTCTTCCGCCGCATAGCTCTTGATGGTGTTCATCACCTCGCGCGTTTCGGACAGGCGCAGCGAACGGCTCGACGTGATGTTCACGAGCACGCCGCGCGCGCCCGAGAGATCGACGCCTTCGAGCAGCGGACTCGCCACGGCCTGCTCCGCCGCGAGACGGGCGCGATCGACGCCGGCGACGGTCGCCGTGCCCATCATCGCCTTGCCCTGCTCGCCCATGACCGTCTTCACGTCTTCGAAGTCGACGTTGACGAGACCGTCCACGTTGATGATTTCGGCAATGCCGGCCACCGCGTTGTTCAGAACGTCGTCCGCGCACTGGAAGCACTTGTCCATCTCGGCGTCATCGCCCATCACCTCGAACAGCTTGTCGTTCAGGACGACGATCAGCGAGTCGACGTGATCCTCCAGTTGCTGCGAACCTGCTTCTGCCACGCGCATGCGCTTGCCGCCTTCGAACTCGAACGGCTTGCTCACGACACCGACGGTCAGAATGCCCATCTCTTTCGCGATTTGCGCGACGACCGGTGCCGCACCCGTACCCGTTCCGCCGCCCATGCCGGCCGTGATGAAGACCATGTGCGCGCCGCGCAGCGCGTCGGCAATCCGCTCGCGGGCTTCTTCCGCCGCGGCGCGCCCCATTTCCGGCTTTGCGCCCGCACCGAGACCCGTGCTGCCGAGCTGAATCACGCTCGGCGAACGCGAACGCGAGAGGGCCTGCGCATCGGTGTTCATGACGACGAAATCGACGCCCTGCACACCCTTGTTGATCATGTGTTGCACAGCGTTGCCGCCGGCACCGCCAACGCCCACCACCTTGATGATGGTGCCGCTGGTTTCCGTTTCCAACATCTGGAATTCCATATTGCCTCCGTCAAGAAAAAGATCCCGCTCTTCGGCCGTTATTCGGCAGGGAATCGGGCAACCCCCTGTCGCGCGCAAGCCGCCGGCACCGGCGCGAATTCAAAAAGACTTCAAAAATTGCCCAGGAACCAATCCTTCATGCGAGTGAAGACCTGCCCCATCGAGCCCGACTGGACAGCAACCTTGCGTCCACGCATTCGCTGCGACGAGCCCTCGACGAGCAGCCCCATCGCCGTCGAATAGCGTGGATTGCGCACGACGTCGGCGAGTCCGCCCGCATACTCCGGCACGCCGATGCGCACCGGTTTGAGAAAAATGTCCTCACCGAGCTCGACCATGCCCGGCATCATCGACGCACCGCCCGTCAAGACGACGCCCGAACTCAACAGCTCCTCGTAACCGGACTCGCGCACGACCTGATGCACGAGCGAGAAGAGCTCCTCGACGCGCGGCTCGATTACGGCCGCAAGCGCCTGGCGCGACAGCGTGCGCGGCCCGCGCTCGCCGAGCCCCGGCACTTCGATCATCTCGTCCGGATCGGCCAGTGCCTGCTTCGCAATGCCGTAGCCGACCTTGATGTCCTCGGCGTCGGGCGTCGGCGTGCGCAGCGCCATGGCGATGTCGCTCGTCACCTGATCTCCGGCAATCGGAATGACCGCCGTATGGCGAATCGCACCTTCGCTGAAGATCGCGATGTCCGTCGTGCCGCCGCCGATGTCGACGAGCACCACGCCGAGTTCCTTCTCGTCCTCGGTCAGCACAGCCAGCGACGACGCGAGCGGCTGCAGAATCAGGTCGTTGACTTCGAGCCCGCAGCGCCGCACGCACTTCACGATGTTTTGCGCCGCCGACACCGCACCGGTCACGATGTGAACCTTCACTTCCAGACGGATGCCGCTCATCCCGATGGGCTCGCGCACATCCTCCTGCCCGTCGATGATGAATTCCTGTGTGAGGATGTGCAGCACCTGCTGATCCGTCGGGATGTTGATCGCCTTGGCCGTTTCGATGACGCGCGCCACGTCGGCCTGCGTCACCTCCTTGTCCTTGATCGCCACCATTCCGCTCGAATTGAAGCTGCGGATGTGACTCCCGGCAATGCCGGTGAACACGTTAGTGATCTTGCAATCGGCCATCAGTTCCGCTTCTTCGAGCGCGCGCTGAATCGATTGCACGGTGGCCTCGATGTTCACCACCACGCCTTTTTTGAGCCCCTTCGATTCGCTCTGCCCGAGACCGATCACCTCGTAATGGCCTTCGCCCCTCAGTTCGGCGACGACCGCTACGACCTTCGCGGTACCGATGTCGAGGGAGACCAGCAGATCCTTATAGTCTTTACTCATAGCGTGCTCGTGCGTGTGATGTCTTGTCGTGCTTCATGTGTTATTTCTTGGCCTTGCCCTTCGTGCCGCCATCGTCGAGAAACCGCATCCCCGCGGCGCGGATCGCGAAGCCATTCGGATAGCGCAGGTCCGCATATTCGATGTCGTTGCCCCAGCGCGCCGTGACAGCCTTCCATGCAGCGCTGAGCCGGTTGGAGCGTTCCGCGAGCGTCGACGGATTGCGCTCCCGGCCGTATTCGATCTGCATACCGTTCGACAGTTTCACTGTCCATGCATAACGCGGCGAAAGCGTGACTTCGTCGGGCACGGCGCCGAGCGGCGCCAGCCATTTCTTGAAATCGAAATAGCGGGCGACGACCTCTTTCGACGTACCGGCAGGGCCGTCGAACGCGGGCAGTTCCTCGTCGAGTTCGCCCTGGTTCGCGGTGAAGAGATCGCCGTCCACACTGACGAGCTGATCGCTGCCCCAGGTCCCGAGCGGCTTGTACTCCTCGAGCGTCACGGCCAGTGCGTTGGGCCAGACCCGGCGCACGCTCGCGCGGCGTACCCACGGCATTTGCTCGAACGCCTGACGCGCCGCATCGAGATCGACGGTGAAGAAGTTGCCCCGCAGATGACCGACGACACCCGCACGCACGATCGGCGTGTTGATGTGCTCCGTGTCGCCGTCGATGCGAATGGCCGCCAGCGCGAACGACGGGCGTTGCGCGAGCCAAATCCCGCCCGCCGCGACGAGCGCGACGAGCACCAGCGCGAACAGCACGTTGGCGGCGAGATTGAGCTGGCGAACGTTGCTCCACATGATCGTTGTCTCAGTCCTCGAGGGTCAGCGCCAGCACGGCGACGACCAGTTCCGGATAACTGATGCCGACGGCGCGCGCCGCTTTCGGCGGCAGGGAGTGATCGGTCATACCCGGGGCCGTATTCACTTCGAGGAAAAACGGGTTGCCGGCCGCATCGAGCATGAAATCGGCACGGCCCCAATCGGAGCAGCCGAGCACGTCGAACGCGCGGCGCGAGAGTGCCTTCAGCCGCGCCTCCTCGCTCGCGGACAAACCGCACGGAATCAGGTACTGCGTGTCGTTCGCGATGTACTTCGCGTGATAGTCGTAAAACTCGCCCGCCGGTACGATGCGAATGATCGGCAAATCGAGGTCGCCCGCAATGCAGGCCGTGTATTCGCCTCCGCCTTCGATGCTCTTCTCGACGAGCACGATCTTGTCGAATTTGGCCGCCTCCTCGAGCGCGGCCGACAGTGCCTCGGCGCGAGCGACCTTCGTCACGGCGACGCTCGATCCCTCGCTCGCCGGCTTCACGAAGAGCGGCAGCCCGAGCTTCGCGACGATCTCGGGTGCGCGAGCCGCATAATCGTCGCCGCGCAGTACCGTCTCGAACGGCGGTGTCGGCACGCCCGTCTGCTGCCAGACGAGCTTCGTGCGGAATTTGTCGAGCCCGAGCGCCGAGCCCAGTACGCCGCTGCCCGTATAGCGGATGCCGTAGAAGTCCAGCGCGCCCTGCAGCTGGCCGTTCTCGCCGTAGCCGCCGTGCAGCGCGATGAACGCACGCGCGAAGCCCTGCGCCTTCAGCTCCGAGAGCTCGCGCTCGGCCGGATCGAACGGATGGGCATCGACGCCCGCATTGCGCAGACCTTCGACCACGAGCCGCCCTGAATTGAGCGAAACCTCGCGCTCGGCCGACACGCCGCCCATCAATACGGCAACCTTGCCGAAACGTTTCGGATCGATAGTCTTGCTGCTACTCATGCCAACCTCCCACGGGAGCAGCGGACGATAGTGAGCTGGGGGGTCATGTATTCACCTCTTGCGCGAGTCGTCCCGGCACGGTACCGATCGATCCCGCGCCCATCGTGATCACTACATCGCCGTCGCGCACGAGCGTCGACAGCGCCTCCGGTACGTCATCGACCGTTTCGACGAATACCGGTTCAACCTTGCCTGCCACGCGAACCGCGCGCGCGAGCGCGCGCCCGTCCGCCGCGACGATCGGCGCTTCTCCGGCCGCATAGACTTCGGTCAGCACGAGGGCGTCGACGCTCGACAGAACGTTGACGAAATCCTCGAAACAATCGCGTGTGCGTGTATAGCGGTGCGGCTGGAACGCGAGCACGAGCCGCTTGTCGGGAAAAGCGCCGCGCGCTGCCGCGATCGTCGCGGCCATCTCGACGGGGTGGTGGCCGTAATCGTCGATGAGCGCGAAGTGCCCGCCTGCCGCGATGGCCACGTCGCCGTAGCGCTGAAAACGCCGTCCTACACCGGTGAACTCCGCGAGCGCGCGCTGAATGTCGGCGTCCGGCACCTCGAGCTCGGTCGCAATCGCAATCGCCGCGAGCGCGTTTTGCACGTTGTGCAAGCCCGGCATGTTGAGGACGATATCGAGCGGCGGCGCATCCTCGCGCATTGCCGTGAAGTACATCTTGCCTTCGCGCGGGACGACGTTGACGCCGCGCACCTGCGCATCGGCCGCGAAACCGTAGCGGATGACCGGCTTCGAGACAAACGGCAAGATCTCGCGCACGTTCGGATCGTCGACGCAGAGCACCGCAATGCCATAAAACGGCAACCGGTGCGTGAATTCGATGAACGCCTGCTTGAGCCGGGCGAAGTCATGCCCGTAGGTGTCCATGTGATCGGCGTCGATGTTGGTCACGACTTCGATCACGGGCAGCAGGTTCAAGAACGATGCGTCGGACTCGTCGGCCTCGGCCACGATGAAGTCACCCGTGCCGAGCCGCGCATTGGCCCCGGCGCTCGTGAGGCGCCCTCCGATGACGAACGTCGGATCGAGCCCACCTGCCGCGAGCACACTGGCCACGAGGCTCGTGGTCGTCGTCTTGCCGTGCGTGCCGGCGATCGCAATGCCCTGCTTCAAGCGCATCAACTCGGCCAGCATGACCGCGCGCGGCACGATCGGCACACGCAGCCGCCGAGCGGCAAGCACTTCGGGGTTGTCGCTGCGCACGGCCGTCGACACGACGACGGCGTCCGCGCCATCGATGTTCGAGGCGTCATGCCCGATCGAAATACGCGCACCGAGCGAAGCGAGACGCTCGGTCGTCGCGCTCTTCGCGAGGTCCGAGCCGCTCACCTGATAGCCGAGATTGGCGAGTACCTCCGCGATACCGCTCATGCCGGCGCCACCGACGCCGACAAAATGAATATGTTTGACGATGTGTTTCATTGCTTTCCTTCCTGACGCGCGAGCGCCACGGCCGCGCAGACTTGCGCGACACGATCGGTGGCGTCGGGCTTGGCCAGCGAGCGCGCCCGCTCAGCCATTTCGGCGAGCGTTTCCCGCGTAAGCGTGCCAAGCCAATCGGCCAACGACTGCGGCGACAAATCGCGTTGCTGCACCAGCACGGCCGCGTCGTGCTTCGATAAAAATTCGGCGTTCGTGGTCTGGTGATCGTCCACGGCATGGGGGAACGGCACGAACAGGGCCGCCACGCCGATCGCCGCGATTTCCGCGACAGTCATCGCACCCGAGCGGCAAATCACGACGTCGGCGTCGGCGTACGCCGTCGCCATATCGTCGATGAACGGCACGAGCGCGAGCGTTCCTTCTTCCGTCAATTCCGCCGCGGCATAGTTCGCCTGCAACGCCTCGATATGTTTCGCGCCCGCCTGGTGCACGACGTGCGGACGCGCCTCGGGGGCGAGCAACGCGAGCGCGCGCGGCACCACTTCGTTGAGCGCGGCGGCGCCGAGGCTGCCGCCCACGACGAGCAGCTTGAGCGGCCCGCTGCGGCGCGCATACCGCAGCTTCGGCTCGTCGGCCTGCGTGACGGAGTCGCGCAATGGATTGCCGGTCCACTCGGCGCCGGGCAGCGCATCGGGAAACGCCACGAGCACGCGCCGCGCAAGCTTGGCCAGCACCCGGTTCGCCAGCCCCGCCACCGAGTTCTGCTCGTGCAGCACGAGCGGCCGCCGCGCCAGCGCCGTCATGACACCGGCTGGAAATGTGATGTAGCCGCCCATGCCGAGCACGACATCGGGACGCACGCGGTTCAAGGCACGACGGCTTTCGAGGCAGGCCCGCAACAGATTCAGGGGCAGCGAAAGCTTCGTCTTGAGCCCCTTGCCGCGCAATCCGCCAAAGCGAACGTACTCCATCGGAATGCCATGCTTCGGCACGAGCGAGGCTTCCATCCCCACCGGGTTACCTAGCCAAACGACACGCCACCCCCACGCACGCATCCGATGCGCGACGGCGAGGCCGGGGAACACGTGTCCCCCGGTTCCGCCGGCCATCACCATCAACGTACGTTGGGGAGTCGTGCTCATACTTTCCCTCCGCGCATGAGCACACGATTCTCGTAGTCCACACGCATCAACACCGCGAGCGCGACGCAGTTGAGCACGATGCCGGAGCCGCCATAGCTGACGAGCGGCAGCGTCAGCCCCTTCGTCGGCAAGATGCCGAGGTTGACGCCGATATTGATGAACGTTTGCACGCCGAACCACAGTCCGACGCCTTTCGCGACGAGTCCCGCAAAGGTTCGATCGAGCGCGAGCGCCTGCCGACCGATCTCGAACGAACGCCGCACGATCCAGTAAAACAGCAGAATGACGATGAGCACGCCGACAAAGCCGAGTTCCTCGCCGATCACGGCGAGAATGAAGTCGGTATGCGCTTCCGGCAGATAGTTGAGCTTCTCGACGCTGCCGCCCAGTCCCACGCCAAACCATTCCCCCCGCCCGAATGCGATCAGCGAGTGTGTCAGCTGATAGGCCTTGCCCTGCGCGTAGCGATCGTCCCACGGGTCGAGATAGGCGAAGATCCGCTCGCGCCGCCACGGCGACGCCCAGACGAGCAATCCGAACGTCGCGACCGCCGTGGCCACGAGCCCGCCGAAGAGCTTGCCGTTCACGCCGCCGAGGAAGAGCACCCCCATCGCAATGGCTGCGATGACCATGAACGCACCCATGTCCGGCTCGAGCAGCAGCAGTGCGCCCACGAAGCCGACGGCCAGCGCCATCGGCAAAAAGCCTTTGGCAAAGCTCTGCATGTATTCCTGCTTGCGCACCGTGTAATTCGCCGCGTAGATCGTGACGGCCAGCTTCATGATCTCGGACGGCTGCATGTTCATGATGCCGAGCGGCAGCCAACGGCGCGCGCCGTTCACGCCCTTGCCGATATGCGGTACGAGCACGATCACGAGCACCACGAGGGTGATAAGGAAGAACTTCGGCGCGTACTTGTCCCACACGGAGATCGGAATGCGGAATACGACCGCCGCGGCGATCGTCGCGACGACGAGCGAGGCGATGTGCCGCACGAGGAACGCGTAGTCGCGATAAGCGGCGTATTTCGGCGAATCGGGCATGGCGATCGACGCCGAATAAACCATGACGACGCCCAGGCCGATCAGTGCAATCGCCGCCCACAACAGCGAGTGGTCGTAATCGAGCATGCGCGAGCGCAGCGGACGGATTCCGCTGACCGCGCTCGCAAGCCCGCCCGCAGCCGTGCGGGCCGCCGTTTCCTTGCGCGTGCCGGAACCCGCGCCGCGTTCCGTGAAAAACCGTTGGGTGATGCGGTCGGACCAGCTCATAGCATCGTCCCCCGTTGCGCCGCAATGTCTTGCACCGCGCCGCGGAATACATCCGCGCGATGCGAATAGTCCTTGAACATGTCGAAACTCGCGCAGGCCGGCGAAAGCAGCACCGCATCACCCGGTTGCGCGATCGCACTGGCCTCGAGCGTCGCCGCTTCGAGCGTCGGATGCTCGGTGAGCACGACGCCCGTGTCGGCCAGCGCGGCACGGATCGCCGGCGCATCGCGCCCGATCAGCATGACCGCCCGGCACCACCGCGCGATGGGGCGCGCAAGCGGCGCGAAGTCCTGCCCTTTGCCGTCGCCGCCGAGGATCAATACGGCGCGCTGCGCAAGACCATCGAGCGCGGCGACGGTTGCGCCCACGTTGGTGCCCTTGCTGTCGTCGACATAGTCGACGCCGTCGATCGAAGCGATGAGTTCGACGCGATGCGGCTCGCCGCGATATTCACGCAGTCCGTGCAGCAGCGGCGCGGCAGCGAGACCGATCGCACGAGCCAGGGCCAACGCGGCCAGCGCATTCGCCGCATTGTGCAGTCCGCGAATGCGCAAGGCGTCGGCCGGCATCAATCGCTTCATCGTCAGCTCGACCGGAGCCGCCGCTTCCTGCCGACGGCGGCGCGATGACGATGTTTCATCCGCCGGGTCGCGCTCTTCAGCCTGAACGAGCCAATTGATATCCGCCTCTCGCAAGAGCCCATAGTCTCCCGCGCGCAGCGGGTCGTTCAGCCCGAACGTGACAACCTGCACACCGTGCGGCGCATCGGGCGCCTTATCGGCGGAGGCGAACGCCATCGTTCCGGCGTCGTCGCGATTGAGCACGCGCACCGTGTGCGGGCCGAATACTCGGCCTTTGGCCGCCGCATAGGCTTCGAAGCTGCCGTGCCAGTCGAGATGATCCTGAGTAATGTTGAGCACCGCAGCGGCATCGGGATCGAACGTGTGTGCCGTCTCGAGCTGAAAGCTCGACAGCTCGAGCACCCACACCTCGGGCAGCGCGGTGCGGTCGATCGCGTCGGACAACGTATCGAGCATCGTCGGACCGATATTGCCGGCCACCGCGACCGCCTTGCCCGCACGCTCGCAGAGCAGGCCCGTGAGGCTCGTGGTCGTGGTCTTGCCATTGGTGCCCGTCACGGCGATGACCTTCGGCGCATAACCGCTCTCGCCGAGATGCGCGAGCGCCCGCGCGAACAATTCGAGTTCGCCCCAGACCGGCACGCCGCGCTCGTGCGCGCTGGCGAACAGCGGGGCGAGTTCCGGCGAAAGCGGCGAAAGCCCCGGACTCACGACGATGAGCTCGATTCCGCCCTCGAGCAGCGCAGGCGAAAACGCGCCGCCGACGAACTCGGCATCGATGCGCTCGGCCTCGAGCAGCGGCAGACTCGGCGGTGCCTCGCGCGAATCGGCAATGCGCAGCCGGCACCCATGGCGCGCGCACCAGCGCGCCATTGCGAGGCCCGAAGCGCCGAGCCCCAGCACGAGCACCATCGGATGCCGATCTCGAAACATCTCGCCAAACATCGCTTGCTTTTCCTTTCCTTTACCGCAGTTTCAGTGTGGACAGACCGAACAGACACAACATCAACGTCACGATCCAAAAGCGCACGACGACTTGCGTCTCCTTCCATCCGGACAGCTCGAAGTGGTGGTGCAGCGGCGCCATCTTGAAAATGCGCCGCCCCTCGCCGAACCGGCGCTTCGTGTATTTGAACCAGACCACCTGGAGCATCACCGAAAGGGTTTCCGCCACAAAAATGCCGCCCATGATGAACAGGACGATCTCCTGGCGCACGATGACCGCGATCGTGCCGAGCGCGCCGCCCAGCGCCAGCGCGCCGACGTCGCCCATGAACACTTGTGCGGGGTGCGTGTTGTACCAGAGAAACGCGAGTCCGGCGCCGCCCATCGCCGAACAAAAGATCAGTAGCTCGCCGGCGCCGGGAATATGCGGAAACAGCAGATATTTGGAATAGATCGAGCTGCCCATCACGTAGGCGAAAACGCCGAGCGAGCCGCCCACGAGGACGACGGGCATGATGACGAGACCATCGAGGCCGTCCGTCAGATTGACGGCGTTACTCGCGCCGACGATCACGAAGTAGGTGAGCGCGATGAAGCCCCATACGCCGAGCGGATAGGTGATCGACTTCAGGAACGGCAGCATCAGGTCCGCGCGCGCCGGCAATCCCATCGACAGGCCGCTGCGCACCCAGGCCATGAACAGGTCGAAAACGCGCACGTTATTGGCCTCGGACACGCTGAACGCCAGATAGACCGCGGCGAACAGCCCGATGACCGATTGCCAGAAATACTTCTCGCGCGAGGACATGCCGCGCGGGTCCTTGTAGACGACCTTGCGATAGTCGTCGACCCAGCCGATCACGCCAAACCCGAACGTGACGAGTATCACGATCCAGATGAAGCGATTGGTGAGATCGGCCCACAGCAGCGTCGAAACGGCGATGCCGAGCAAAATGAGCACGCCGCCCATCGTCGGCGTACCCGATTTCACCAAGTGCGTTTGCGGGCCGTCCGTGCGCACGGCCTGTCCCACTTTCATCGAGGTCAGCTTGCGGATCACCCACGGACCGCAGACGAGGCCGATCACGAGCGCGGTGATGGAAGCCATCACCGCGCGAAACGTCAGATAGCCGATTACACGCAAAAAGCTTGCATCGTTCTGCAGCCATTGCGCCAGCGCCAGCAGCATGCTTGTCCTTCTTTTTCAGTGCGCGCCGGGCGCGGCGCCCGGTGCGCAGGGTTGCAATTGCGTCAGCGCGTCGACGACGCGCTCCATACGCATGAAACGCGAGCCCTTCACGAGCAGCGTGGTGCCGCCGCCGAATCCGGCTTGCAGCAGATGGGCGAGGAGCGTATCCACATCGTCGAAGTGGTGCGCCAGGCGCTCGCGCGCCGCAGCGTCCGGCTCGTTGGCGGCAGCAAACGCCGCACAGCTCGCACGGGCCGCATCGCCGAGCGCATACAGCGCATCGATGCCGCGCTCGCGCGCGTACGCCCCGACCTCGCGGTGAAACTCGGGGCCGTGATCGCCCACTTCGCCCATGTCACCCATCACGAGCACACGCGGCGCCGGCATCGAGGCAAGCACGTCGATGGCGGCGCGCATCGAATCGGGGTTGGCGTTGTAGGTATCGTCGACGACCGTCGCGCCGGCCAGCGCGCCTGCCGCGGCGCGCTTGACCTGCAAACGCCCTTTGACCGGCGAAAACGCTTCGAGTCCGCGGCGGATGGCATCGAGCGGAACATTCGCGGCAAGCGCCGCGGCCGTCGCGGCAAGCGCATTGCGGGCGTTGTGCGCGCCGAGCACTTGCAAGGTGGCTTCGAATGCGCCGGCGGGCGAGTCCACTCTCAGGCGATTGCCGATGAATTCGCCTGTCACCGCCGCGGAGGTCGCCGCCGTGGCACCCGTAGCCGCCTCCGTTACCGCGCCGCGATCGTGAAGCGCGAAGTCGATAACGCGATTCCCGGTGGCCGCGACACGCCAAATACCGGCATAGGCGTCGTCCGCGGGAAACACTGCGACGCCGTCGGGACCGAGCGCGTGAATCGCGCTGGCGTGCTCGAGCGCGACCGCCTCGACCGTCGCCATGAATTCCTGGTGCTCGCGTTGCGCGTTGTTGACGAGCGCGATGGTCGGCTCGGCAATCTTGGCGAGCGTGGACGTTTCGCCCGGATGGTTCATGCCCAGCTCCACGACAGCAAGCTTGTGCGCCGCGCTCAGGCGCAACAGCGTCAACGGCAGGCCGACGTCATTGTTGAAATTGCCGGCCGTGGCGAGCCGCCCGTCTTCGCCGCATGCGGCGGCAAAGATCGAGGCGATCATCTCCTTGACCGTCGTCTTTCCATTGCTGCCGGTCACCGCGACGAGCGGGATCGCGAACTGCCGGCGCCAGCCGCGCGCGAGTGCGCCGAGCGCAACGCGTGTATCGCCGTCGCCGGCTACGACGATCGCCGGCACGCCGAGCCCCTCCGGCAGCCGCGCAACCAGTACGGCGCTCACTCCGCGGCGCGCCACATCGGCCAGAAAATCGTGCGCGTCGAACCGCTCGCCTTTGAGCGCGACGAAGAAATCTCCGGGGCCCGTCGTCCGGCTGTCCGTGCTGATACGGTCGAACGCTACGGCGCCGTCGCCGGACACGGTCGCGCCCGGGATCAGCGAAGCGGCTCGAGCGAGCGAAAGCATCGTCATTCGCCGCCCCCGCGTGCCTGTGTGGCGCGCGATGCCAATGCAAGGCGCGCGTGATCCTGGTCTGAAAAGACCCGCTTCTTACCCATGATTTCCTGTGTGGCTTCGTGCCCTTTGCCGGCCAGCACGACGACGTCCTCGCGGGCGGCTCCTCGCACCGCCTGCAGAATCGCGCTCGCGCGATCCTCGATGGCGCGAGCGCGGCCCGGTTCGGTCATGCCGGCGACAATCTGCTCGATGATCGACTGGGGCACCTCGCTGCGCGGGTTATCGCTCGTCACGACAACCGCATCCGCGAGTCGCTCCGCGATCGCGCCCATGAGCGGGCGCTTGGTCGCGTCGCGGTCCCCACCGCAGCCGAACATGCAAACGAGCTTGCCGCCGCGTGCTTGTGCGATCGGGCGCAGCGCGTCGAGCGTCTTTTCGAGTGCGTCAGGTGTATGCGCATAGTCGACGACGACGAGCGGCTCGTCGTTCGCGATCCGCCCGCCGAGCCGTTGCATGCGGCCATTGACGGGTTCGAGCTTGGCAAGCTGCGTGAGCGCGGCGGCGAGCGGCACGCCGCTGACAACCAACGCCCCGAGCACGGCGAGCAGATTGCTGACGTTGAACAAACCCAGCGTGCCGACCTCGACCTCGCTCGAGCCCCAATCGGACGACAGATGAAAGGCGGTGCCGGTGGCGGTGGCGCGCACATTGGTCGCGCAAATCGACGCATCGGCGTGCCCGGCCGGCGGCGCGGCGCCGATACCGTACGAGATCGTGCGCACACGGCCCATCGTGCGCGCGATGAAACGCTGACCGGCCGCATCGTCGCGATTGACGATAGCCGCTTGCAGCGTGGGCCAGTCGAACAGCCGGGCCTTCGCCGCCTCGTAGGCTTCGAAGGTCCTGTGATAGTCGAGATGATCCTGCGTGAGATTCGTGAAGACGGCAATGTCGAAGGCGGTTCCGTTCACTCGCCCCTGATGCAGCGCATGCGAGGACACCTCCATGGCGACGCTCTTGGCGCCCGCCGCGGCCAGCGCTGCAAGACTGCGCTGCAATTGCGGCGCATCGGGTGTGGTGAAGCCGGTTTGCGCGAGCCGTCCCGGCATGCCCGTACCGAGCGTGCCGATGACCGCGCAGGGGCCCTCGAGCGAGCTCAGCGCCGCCGCGATCCATTGCGTACAGGAGGTCTTGCCGTTCGTGCCCGTCACGCCGATCACGCGCATCGACTGGCTCGGCTCGCCATACCAGCCGCTCGCGATTTCGCCCGCCAGTTCGTTCAATGCGGGTACCGCGAGCGCGCGGGCCGCGTCGACCTCGCCCGAGAATCCCTCCGGCTGATAGAGCACGGCAGCAGCGCCGCGTTCGAAAGCGCGCGCGATATGCGGCCGGCTGTCCGCGCCGTCGACGGCATAGGCCAAAAACACGTCCCCCGGCGCAACGGTGCGGGTGTCGGCGTGCAGATGCGCGCCCGAGCCCGCCTGCAAACGCAGCCATCCGATTGCATCGGCGACGTGACGATTGACGGCGGCGCTCATCGCACCACTCCCGGACGGTTGCGAGGATCGTTGGAGACGGCGACCGTGCGCTCCTGCGCGGCGGCCGGCGACTTCGTTACATCGTCGGAGACGACGAGCTGCTTCACCGGCATGTCCGGCGGCACGTTGAGCGTGCGCAGCGTATCGCCGACGATGGAGGCGAAGACCGGCCCGGAGACATAGCCGCCGAAGTGACTGCCCGCGGTCGGCTCGTCGATCGATACGGCGACGACGATACGCGGGTTAGGCATCGGCGCCATGCCGACGAACGACGCGCGGTACTTCGAATGATCGTAGCCATGCGGGCCGTGCTTGTAGGCCGTGCCGCTCTTGCCGCCCACACGATAGCCCGGCACCGCTGCCTCGGGCGACGTACCTTGCGTCGAGACGACGCTCTCGAGCATCGTGCGCACTTCGCGGGCCGTGGTCGGCGAGAAAATCTGCGTGCCGGCGACGGGTTGATCGGGATTCGTCTTGAAGATCGACACCGGCATCAACTGGCCATCGTGCGCGATGGCCGTATAGGCGCGCGCGAGCTGAAAGAGCGACGCGGAAAGGCCGTAGCCATACGACATCGTGGCCTGCTCGATGCGCCGCCAGCTCTTCCACGGCCGCAAGCGGCCCGCGGCGGCGCCGGGAAATCCAACCTTGGGCGCCTGACCGAGCCCGATGCCCGTATACATATTCCACATCTCTTCCGGCTTGAGCGTCATGGCGATCTTCGTCGCACCGATGTTGCTCGATTTCTGAATCACGCCGCCGACCGTCAGCACGCCAAAGCCGCTGTCGTCCGTGATCTGCGCGCCATCCAGCACGAAATGGCCGTTGCCCGTATCGACGAGCGTGTTGGGCGTGACGCGATGCAAGTCGAGCGCAAGCGAAACCGTGAACGGCTTCATGATCGAGCCCGGCTCGAAAACGTCGGTGAGAATCCGGTTGCGCAATTGCTCGCCGGTCAAGTGCGACCGGTCGTTCGGGTTGTAGGTCGGATAGTTGACGAGCGCGAGGACTTCGCCGGTGCGCACATCGATGACCATGGCCGCGCCCGCCTTCGCTTTCGATTTTTCGACGGCGGCCTTCAGGTCCGCATAGGCGATGTACTGGATCTTGCTGTCGATCGAAAGATCGACGTCCTTGCCGTTGTGCGGCGGCACTTGCTGATCGACATCCTCGATGATGCGGCCCATGCGGTCCTTGATGACGTGGCGCATGCCCGTCACGCCCGCGAGGAGCTTCTGATCGCCGAGTTCGATGCCTTCCTGGCCCTCGTCTTCGACGTTGGTGAAGCCGACCAGGTGGGCGGTAATTTCGCCTTCGGGATAAAAGCGCTTGTATTCCTCGCGCTGATAGATGCCCGGAATGCCGAGCGCCATCACCTTGTCCGCAGTTTCTACGGGTACCTGGCGCTTCACGTATACGAAGGTCTTGTCGCCCGAAAGTTTCGTGCGCAGTTCCTTGCGCGTGAGACCGAGCAGCGAGCTCAGCGCCGCGAGCTTCTCGTTGTCGAGGTCTTCGGGCACCGACTCCGGAATCGCCCAGATTGCGCGCACAGGCAAGCTCGTGGCGAGCACGAGGCCATTGCGATCGAGAATCTTCCCGCGCGTGGCGGCCAACTCGATCGTGCGCTGGTAGCGGCTTTCGCCCTGCTTCTGATAGAACGCGTTGCCGGGCCCCTGGATCCAGAACGCACGCGCGACGAGCGCCAAGAAGGCGACGAACAGCAGAAATACGACCAGCTTCGAGCGCCACATCGGCAAGCGTACCGACAGTACCGGACTCGCGGAAAACGTTACGCCCTTGCGACGACTGCCTTGCTTCATCGCGCGCCTCCGCGGTTGGCCGCAACACGTGCTTTCGGCGCACGCGCGCTCGCCACGCTGGCACTGGCCGCAACGCTCGGAATGGGGACTTCCTTCGCCTCGGACGCACCGGAAGCCAGCGTCAGGTATTGGGTACCGCCGCTCACGATGGAGCGCATCTTGAGCGAATCGGTGGCGACTTGCTCGATGCGCGAGGTCTTCGAGAGCGCGCTTTGCTCGTATTGCAGCTGCGCGTAGTCCTGCTGCAGCTGACGCTCCTCGGCCTGCGCACGCTCGAGTTGCACGAACAGCCGCCGCTGCTGGTTCGTCGCATTGACGACCGACAACGCGCAACCGAGAACAATGATGAGCAGGAAGATATTGAGGCGGCTCATGGCGCGACGCGCTCCGCGACGCGCATCACCGCCGAGCGGGCGCGGGCATTCGCCTGCACCTCTTCAGGGCTGGCAAACACCCGACCGACTATCTTGAGCGGAGGGCTCGGCAAATCGACGGCGCGAATCGGCAAGCGACGATCGACAGCAGGCGCACTCGCGTGCGCCTGCATGAATCGCTTCACGATTCTGTCTTCGAGCGAATGAAAGCTGATGACCACCAGCCGCCCCCCTTGCTCCAACAACGACAATGCAGCCTCTAAAACGACTTGCAACTCCGCAAGCTCTTGATTGACGTGAATCCGTATAGCTTGAAAGGTGCGGGTTGCCGGATCCTTACCCTTCTCACGTGTCTTGACGGCGTGAGCCACGATTTCGGCAAGCTCGCCCGTGCTGTCGAGAGGCCCGAGACGACTGGACTCTGCCCGGCGAGCAACAATCGCCTTTGCAATCTGAACAGCAAACCGTTCTTCCCCATAATCTCGAATGACCTCCGTCAGTTCCTGCTGCGTTGCCCGGGCCAGCCACTCGGCCGCGGATTCTCCTTGCGTCGGGTCCATTCGCATATCGAGCGGACCGTCGGCGCGGAAGCTGAAACCTCGTTCGGGATCGTCGAGCTGTGGCGACGACACACCCAAATCCAGCAATACCCCGGAAAGCCGCGCGATACCGCGCGCGGCCATCGCCTCGCGAAGGCCGACAAAACTGTCGTGCACGATTTCGAACCGCTTGTCGTCGATCGCACGCGCCGTTTCGATCGCTTGCGGGTCCTTGTCGAACGCAATCAAGCGCCCCGCGTCGCCCAGCTTTGCCAGCACCGCCCGGCTATGCCCGCCACGCCCGAACGTACCGTCCACATAGACGCCGTCCACTCGCGTCACGAGCGCATTTACCGCTTCATCCAGCAACACCGTCTGATGCTGCAGCGTATTTCCCATCGCAGCGTCCAAGTTCCCAAGAAAACGCCGGGCCGTCCCATGCATCCGCCCCGCGGGAATTCCCTTGGGGGATTGCGCCCTCGAGCGGACCTGACGCGAAGCGGCACGTCCCGGGGCACTCACAACAGCGATCAGAAAGTGAAATTCTTCAACGCTTCGGGCATGCCCTGAGCCATCGCCGCCTGCTCCTTGGCCGCGTATGTCTGGGCGTCCCAGAGTTCGAAATGGCTTCCCATGCCCAACAACATGACTTCCTTCTCCAGCGCTGCCGCCATGCGCAATTCCGGCGAAACCAGAATGCGCCCCGCGCTATCGAGATCGACATCCGAGGCGTTGCCGAGAAAGATTCGCCGCCACCAGTGCGCGTCCATCGGCAGCGCGGCGATCTTGGCGCGGAATACTTCCCATTCGGGGCGCGGAAACAGCAACAGGCAGCCGTCCGGGTGCTTGGTCACAGTCACCCGTCCTTCTGCCTGTCCTTGCAGCGCTTCGCGATAGCGAGCCGGCACCGACATCCGCCCTTTCGCATCGAGCGTCAGCGCCGACGCCCCTTGGAACACTTTCCGCTCTCCCGTTCAGGGCACCGAAGCACCCGCTCAATGCTGAGAATTTAGCCGGAATAGCCCGCCAAATCACACAAAAATACACTTTCTCACACTGTCTCCCACTTTAGAGGAAGGGTGTGGCACGGTCAAGGGAGCGGCCCGCTTTTTTGACGAATTTTGTTAGTTAGAACAAGGACTTACGCGCACATGCTCATGC
>NZ_JBMRBK010000099.1:0-13497 GCF_057351765.1 Trinickia sp.
CAGGTTCGCTTCGGAGAAATCCATTCCATATTGCGAAGTTCCACGAGGGGTATTAGTATCGCTCCAGTAGCGAATCCGAGCTTGAGCGCGCGTCCTCAGCGCGATATCCGAAACAATTACCCGCTCAGCCCGTGTGATCGCGCGCCCTATCTGTAATTAATACCTCCCCTTACATTATGGGCAGCGAAAACGTTTCAACTCGTAGCACTAATTGGTTATAGAGTCGCATGACCGTATTTAATCGATCGATTGAATGTTTTGCGATTTTCACCCGTCGCAGCGCGCGACGATGTGACTGAAAGGCAGTCCGCCGCGCAAAACCGATTCCGTCGCTCTCCTGGCAGATCGGCGAAACGAATAGATGGTCTGGATTTACTGGGAGTGAGAGCATGTTGAGCCCACATGAATTTGCCACCTTGATTCTGGTCCGCGATGCCCCCGACCAGATCGAGGCACACCGCGCCGAACTCGGCACCTTGCTCGAGCGCGAACTCGTCGCGCTCGACGAGGCGGAGCGCGGAATACCGCGGCCCCGCATCACGCCGAACGGGAACTCGGTCCTCGAGGCATTCGCACGCATGCGATGACCGCCTGGCGCCGTCCGGCATCCCTTCGTACATCACACAATTTTGGAGAACCCCATATGGCAAGAAGAGTTGCCCTCGTTACCGGCGGCATGGGCGGAATCGGCCAAGCAATCAGCGTCAAGCTGCATGACGCCGGCCATACCGTCATCGTGACTTACTCGCCGAACAATGCGAATGCGGACAGCTGGCTTGCCAAGATGGACGCGAACGGGCGCCAGTTTCGCGCCTATGCCGTGGATGTCGCCGACTACGACTCATGTGTGCGCTGTGCCGCCCAGATCCGCTCCGAAATCGGGCCGATCGACATCCTCATCAACAATGCCGGCATCACGCGCGACGCCAGTTTCAAGAAGCTCGACAAGGGTGCCTGGGATGCCGTGTTGAGCACCAATCTCGATTCGGTCTTCAACATGACGAAGCAGTGGTACGAGGACATGACGGCCCGCGGGTGGGGGCGCATCGTCAACATTTCGTCTGTGATCGGCTGCAAAGGCGGTTTCGGGCAAACGAACTATGCGGCGGCCAAGGCGGGCATGCATGGGTTTACCAAGTCGCTTGCGCTCGAATTGGCCCGCAATGGGGTGACGGTCAATACCGTATCGCCGGGCTTCATCGCAACGCGTATGGTCATGGCGGTACCCGAGGACGTCTTGAAGACGAAGATCCTGCCCGAGATTCCCGTCGGCCGACTCGGTCAACCCGAGGAGGTGGCCGCGTTGATTGCCTATTTGTGCTCGGACGAAGCGGGTTTCGTCACCGGGGCCAACATCTCGATCAACGGTGGACAGCATCTGCAATAGCGCCGCGACGCTTCGCGGCATCGTTGCCGCACGTCGGTTCCGCCCCCGTCCGGCGCCGCGCCGACACTCCTGACGCGGACAGCCACCGGACGGAATTTGCCGCGCGCCACGCGTCACGTGCGCGCGGCTTTTTCTTGGCTTCACGAAGACGTTCGTCGACGGCCGCCACGTAGCGGGAACAGGGGTTGCTGACTCGCCGACGCGCGCGTCGCCCGCCCTGGCGCCGACGCACCCCATCGTTGCTGCGAGCGCGCCGGTGACAGGCGCTCGGGCCCAATCGCCAAGGACCGCATATGTCGCTCTCCCTCGCCCGGCGCCTCGCAGCGGCCAGCCTTACGGCCATCCTGTCCGCGAGCCCGGTTGCGCTCAGCGTCTGTTACGGCGCGCAGCCGATCGAGGCGTCGCCCTACGCGAGCGCTGTCGCCCGGCAATCGCCGCCGATCGCGGCATCGCAGGTCAACCCGCACGCCCAGCCCTCTCCCGTCGAACCGGCATCTCCGTTCGCGCTGTACGGGGAGCTCTATCGCGCGGTGGAGCTTGCCCGGATTTTTCCGGACAGCAAGACGTTCGCCGATATGATCCCGAACGCACCGCCGCAGCAGATCGTCGCCGAGTTCGCCGCCCAGCGGGACCAGCCCGGGTTCGATCTGCGCAACTTCGTGGAAGCGCGGTTCAGCGCCCCGGCCGGCAGCGATAGCCACTATGCAACGGATCCGAACCAGAACGTCGTCGCGCACATCGACACGCTCTGGAACGTGCTACGCCGCGGCCCCGACCGCGTCGAGAGCCGATGGTCGTCTCTGCTGGCGCTGCCTCAGCCCTATCTCATCCCGGGTGGCCGCTTCGACGAAATCTATTACTGGGATTCGTACTTCATCATGCTCGGCCTCGAACAAAGCGGCCGGCACGACTTGGCGAAGGAGGAACTCAAGAATTTCGCCACGCTGATCGACCGCTACGGTCACATTCCCAACGGCAATCGCACCTATTATCTGAGCCGCTCGCAACCGCCGTTCTTCGCGCAGATGGTCGGGCTCATCGCGAGCGAGGATGGCGACCGTGTTTATCTGGATTCGCTGCCGGAACTCAAAGCCGAATATGCCTACTGGATGGACGGCGCGGACAAGCTCGCGCCCGGCCACGCTTATCGCCACGTCGTTCGGCTACCCGACGGCACGTTGCTCAATCGCTACTGGGACGACCTCGCGCTGCCGCGCGACGAATCGTATCGCGAGGACGTGGCGACTGCGGCCGCCACCCCGCAACGCGGCGCGCCCGACCTATGGCGCAATCTGCGCGCCGGCGGTGAGACAGGCTGGGATTTCAGCTCGAGATGGTTCGCCGACAATGCCACGCTCGCCTCGATCGAAGTGACGGAACTGATCCCCGTCGACCTCAATTCGCTCATGTACGGTCTCGAGAAGACGCTGGCCAAGGCGTACCGTCTCCAGGGCGATGCCGCGCATGCGGAGAATCTGGAGGTGCGGGCCAGGACACGTGCCGAAGCGATTCGCCGCTGGTTGTGGGATCCGCAGATCAAGGCGTTCGGCGACTATCAATTCGTCCAGCGCACACTCACCCATCGATTGACGGCTGCCGCCGTCTACCCGCTGTTTGCAGGCGTCGCCACGCGCGACGAGGCGCACGAAACCGCCGCGACGATCCGCCGAGGACTGCTTCGGCCCGGCGGCATGGCGACGACGCAAGTCAAGACCGGCCAGCAATGGGACGAACCGAACGGCTGGGCGCCGCTGCAGTATCTCGCGGTGACCGGTTTGCGCCGCTATGGCGAGGACGAGCTTGCGCGCACGATCGCGACGCGCTGGATTCGCACCAATGTCGCCGCCTATGTCCGCACGGGAAAACTCGTCGAAAAATACGATGTGAGTGCCGATACGTCGGCCGCCCGTGGTGGCGAGTATCCGCTGCAGGACGGCTTCGGCTGGACCAACGGCGTGCTGCGGGTGCTACTGGCATCGTATCCGAACGCTGTCGACATCGCGGCTGCGAAACCCTCGAGCGCCGCATCGTCTGCCGCGCCCATGCGGGCTTCCATGAAGCGCGATCGGCGCTGACCGCCTTCGGCACAGCGACCGGTTTTTTCCCCGCATGTAGCGATTGCAGCGATGCTGCAAAAAAGGCACTTCAAAACTTATCCGGCGGCAATGGATCGGTCGCGAAAGACGCGAGCCTCTTCACGCAACCATGCGGTGAAAAGACGAAGCCCTTTCTTGGGGCGAGTTGAAGACGGCACGACGAGGCGGTACGCAAACCCCGGCAGACACGGACCCTCGATCCGACGTAGCCGGCCCGTGCGCAGTTCCTCATCGATGAGCACGTTGCTGCACATCAACGGCCCGAGCCCGCACTCGGCGGCGTAGAGCGCGAGCATCTCCTCGCTGTACCACGACATGCGAAAGTGAACGGTTTTATCGTGGTCGACCCGCGCGAGCCAGGCCGACCAGTCGGGCGCATTCAACGCGCTGTTTGCCCACTTGTAGGCAAGCAGCGGGTGTTTGCGGAAGTCTTCGATCGTCGGATTCCGGTCCTCCGGACAAATGCCTCGATCGGCGACCGCCAGATAACAATCTTCCAGAATCACGGCATCCCGTGGATCGTCATTGACGGGCCCATACCGGATAGCGAGGTCGATGGACTCGGCCCGCAGATCCACGACATTTTCCGAACCGTGGAGGTGCACCACGACTTCCGGGTGGATCGCGTTGAACTGCGACAGCCTGGGCATCAACCAGCGCTCGGCGAACGCTCGCGTGGCCGAGATCTGAATCGAGTCGTCGTTGGTCGGCGTATTGACGATCTCGAACGCCTGGGCCATTTGGTCGAAGCTGTCCCTGAGCAGCGGGTAGATCGTCTTGCCGACCGGCGTGAGCGTCACGGCACGCCCCGTTCTTTCGAAGAGTTTGTGGCCGATACGCGCCTCGAGCTGCCGGATCTGATGACTCACGGCCGTGATCGTCACGGAGAGCTCGGCTGCGGCCGCGGTGAAGCTTTGATGGCGGGCGGCCGCCTCGAATGCGCGGATCGAATTGAGCGGTGGCAACTTGCGCATGGCGAAACGCCTTCATTCCGAAGTCGGCCGGTTACGGTGAGTGCATTCTACCGAATGCCGGCCCGCGCTTAGCAGGCATCCGGCAGCGCGGCAACAAGGCATTCAGTAAATTGCATAATGCGCGTCGGTCGGCAGCATGCCGTTGACTGCGGTGACATCCTGCGGACAGGCCGACATCACGACGATGCAGTCCATTTCCGCGCGCAGGGCGACGTGCTGGCCAGCTCGACTGACCGGCGGCGCGAATTCCAGTTGCCCGTTCGCGTGCACCGGCACGTTCATGAAGAGATTGAGCGGACACGGCGTATCGTGCGCCGTCAGGCCGAGGCTTGCGAGCGCAGTGGCGAGGTTGTCGGTGCAGTTGTCGTGGTGGCCCTCGACGCCCAACTGCGCGTAGCGGTGCCGGTCGCAGGCTGCAATCAGCGTGTCGTGCACGCCGGGCGTCGTGTCTTCGATCATCGTCAGGATGGGCCGCCGATGATTCGTGACGAGCGTGTCGCCCACCTTCGGTACCGTCCTCAGCATCGATGCTCGGCTATGCTCCATCGACATCGACTCGCCGATGTCATCCCCATTGAACGCCCAGGTATCGATGACCTGATGACCGTGTGTGTTGATCACCTTGATCGTCGCGCCTTTGGCGAGCCGGACCGCCACGCCGCTGCGCGCGGGAATGCGCAAAGGCGTGCCGTCACGGCCAACCGTTGTCGTATTCATGTGCTGTTTCTCCACGAGAAATTTTGGGGCTCCTGCTTCGATGCATGGTGTTCAGCTGCTGGCAGTCTCCCGGACATCAGCCAACTGGCGAACCAGTTCGGGGACGGCGGCAAAGGCGTCCGCCATCGACGCTCGATGTCGTTCGTCGCCGAATTCCTGATAGCTGATGCTGATCGCGTGGCTTTCCGCGACACCCAGGTAATGCGCGCAAGTGAGGATATGGGTATCGAGGTGATTCATCTTTTCGCGTACGCCGCCGGGCCCGAATCCGAACTCGCCGTGCGAGCTGAGCATGACGAGCTTCTTGCCGCTCATGATCGGCGCGAGCGGAAAGTCGCCGCGAGCGAGGTCGAACGTAAACGTCTTGCCCACGCGGATCACCTTGTCGAACCACGACTTCAGCGCGGCCGGCATCCCGTAGTTGTACATGGGCGTGCCGATGACGATCACATCCGCGCAGTCGACTTCGTCGATCAGTTCGTCGGACAGGCGCAATGTCTCGCGCTGCGCCGGCGTCCGATCCTGCTCGGGTGTGAAGGCAGCGGCAATCCATTCCTCGGTAATGAACGCAGGAGGATTGGCTCCGACATCGCGGGTAATGATCGTGGCGCTTGGCTCCAACTGCTTCCAGGCATCGACGAAGGCGCCCGACAGCCTGCGGCTGAGCGAGCGGTCACCGCGTGCGCTTGCATCGATGTGCAAAAGAGTGGTCATAGGGTGCTCCTTTTTGTTGCCGAACGAAAGAGATGGATCGATCCGGAACACCGATTTAGCCACGACGTGTTCGCGCGCACGATTGATGAATTTTTTGGGCCAGTTGAGAAAATCTCAACGACGCGGATTGGGTGGCGGGTCTTTCGTTTTTTTCAACCCCGGTTGAGAAATCATCGGTTTCGCCGTTTATTTGTCTTCGCTCCAATACGTACTCAACGATTCAGCGTAGCGTTCGAAGAGGAGACAGCCGTGTCGAACAATCAGATGTTGCAAGCGCAGGAGGGCACCGGTAGCACATTCGATGTGCACGGTATCGAACCCGTGCCGTACGAAAGCAGAACCTCGGGGCAGCTCGACCAGTTCTGGATCTGGGCCGGCGCAAATGTCGCGCCGATCAATTGGGTGCTCGGCGCGATCGGCATCCAGCTGGGCTTGAGTCTCGTCGAGACCCTTCTCGTCATCGTGATCGGTAACGTGTTGGGTTGCGCGTTGTTCGGCGCCATGTGCGTGATCGGGCATCGCTGCGGCGTTCCCCAAATGGTGCTCTCGCGGCTGGCATTCGGCCGGCGTGGCGCTTGGCTTCCCACCCTCATGCAGGTGTTGATGCCGATGGGCTGGGTGGCGATCAATACGTGGATCGTGCTCGATCTCGCCGTTGCGGCGCTCGATCGCATGGGTATCGGCGGCGGCATCGAACTCAAATATGCCATTGCCGTGGCAGTCATGGTGATTCAAGTCGGCATCGCGACATGGGGTTTTCACGCGATCCGTTATTTCGAGCGGTACACGATGCCTTTCGTGCTGGCCATCATGGTCGCGATGACCGTGCTCGCCTTCACGCACGTGGATATCCACTGGCATGTGTCGACGGCACACGGGATCGGCAAGCTATCCGCGATGAGCAAGCTGATGACGGCGATCGGCATCGGCTGGGGAATTTCGTGGCTCGTCTATGCATCGGACTACACGCGCTTCACGAAGCCGACGTTGACCAGCCGGCAGGTCTTTCGCGCGACGTCGCTCGGCATGTTCCTGCCGACGGTCTGGCTCGCGCTATTGGGCGCGGCGATCGCCTCCGCAGGCACGGGCACCGATCCGTCCCAACTCATCGTCGCCGCGTTCGGTGCGATGGCGCTTCCGGTGCTGCTCGTGCTCGTCCACGGCCCGGTCGCGACCAATATCGTCGTCATCTATTCGGCCGCGCTTGCTACGCTGTCGCTGGATCTGCGCGTTCCGCGGTGGGCCGTTTCCGCCGTCTCCGGCATCGTCGCGCTTCTGATCCTCTATCTGTTCCTGCGCTCGGGCACGTTCGCGAGCACATTCGAAGACACGATGGTGTTCTTCGTCGTGTGGATCGCACCGTGGGCCGGAATCGTCCTCGTGGATTTCTTCGTGATCCGTCGCGGCAGCATCGATGTCGATGCGTTATACCGCCACCACACCGTCAGCGGCTGCGGAGACATCAAATGGTCCGGGGTCGCCGCGTTGTCATTGGGTGTGTTCGCAGCGTGGCTCTTTCAGATCGGGAGCATCGAATCGATGCAAGGACCCATCGCCATCGCGATGGGCGGTATCGATCTTTCATGGCTCGCCGGTCTCGCCGTCGGTGGCGGAAGCTACTACCTCCTTCATCTCGGACGGCGCCAGGTTCGCTCGTCACAGGCGCCGCTCGTCGACAACAGGAGCTCGACATGAACCCCGTGCGCATGGACAACATGACCTGGATGGAATACGAGCAGCGCGTCAAAGACGGATCGGTCGTATTTCTCCCGTGCGGCGCGACGGAACAACACGGGCCCCATCTTCCGCTCGGCACCGATGCGTTGCTCGCGAGCGCGATCTGCGAAGACGTGGCGCGCGAGGTGGGCGGTACCGTGGCGCCGGCAATCTCATACGGCTACAAATCGCAGCCGAGAAGCGGCGGCGGTCAGCATTTCTGCGGCACGACCAGCGTCGACGGAGCGACATTGAGCAGCTTGATCCGTGACGCGGTACGTGAATTCCACCGTCACGGTGTCAGGCGTCTCGCGATCGTCGTCGGACATTTCGAGAATCAGTGGTTCGTCACCGAAGGGATCGAACTCGCGATGCGTGAGATCGGGGAGCACAGCGGCATGGAAGTCATGCGGGCCGAGCATTGGGAGTTCTGTCGCAAGGAAACACTCGATGCGGTTTTTCCGGATGGCTTTCCCGGCATCGCGCTCGAGCACGCCGCGGTCATCGAGACGTCGATGATGCTGCATTACTATCCGCAGTTGGTCTCGCTCGACCGAATCCCGGGGCACGGCCCCGCGCAGTTCCCCGTCTACGATATGTATCCGGCCCGTACCGCGTGGGTTCCGTCGAGCGGCGTCCTGTCGTCCGCGAAGGATTCGACGAGCGAGAAGGGCCGGCTGCTGGTCGCGGACGTGGTCGCCGGCATGGCGAAGGCTGTACGCCATGAGTTTGTGCTGGACGAGCCACGGCGCACGCAGCCCGCGCTGTAGCGCCGTTGCGCGTCATGGCTCGGTGTCGGTACCTCGTTCGAAGGGACTGTCGATGCGATCCGGCGAGATATCGGCATCTTCCTCGAGCGTCGAGTCCCCGTCCGCCGACGCTCGCTCTCCGGTTCCGGCCCGATCGGTATCGCTTGCGAGTTCGGCCTCTCCCGTCTCGAGCGCGTGCTCGTCGAGTTCCGTATCCCGATCGAAGTCGTGCCGCTTAGCCCCGGCAATGTCGCTGCCGCTGTCGGAAGAATCGCTCGGGCCGAGCGCGCCGGTATCGCGGCCCTTTTCCGCCCCGCTTTCATCGCGTTCGGGGAGCGAATTGTCTGGATCGAGCGTGCTGCTCATGGGCTTTCTCCTATCGAGGTGAACGTGCATACCGGAAGTCAGCATCGAGCGCGCCTGCCTCCGCCGCGAGGCCGGCACGATCGATGCGGCATGAATGAGTTGCGACTCTCACTAGCTCAGGAGGCACCTCATGAAAGCACACGCCGGCCGGTCGCAGGACGAACGCGTTGCGACGCGAAAAGGCCGATCGTTGCCGTCTCTCGAACCGCCTGGAGGGAAGATGGCCGAGGAAGGGACACAACCCGACGAGACGCATAGCAGCGGACAATTGTCGGAAGCCGGGAAGGCAGTCTGGCGCACCGGCAGCGGGATCGACGGCGGCGGGAAAACTCGCCGTTGACACCGCACGAAGGAACGATCGTTGCTTGAACGATCATCGCGCCGGCCGTGACCGGCGCGAGCGCGCGCAGGCGAAATTTGCAGCGTGCGGCAGATTCGATACGACACTGAAAAAGGAGGACGCCATGCGTACTCAGAAGTCTTCATCCACGACCACACCGTCGATGGGCGCCCACATCGTGGGCAAGGGCAGCGAAACCTCAGCGGGTCCCGGGCCCGAGGTGATGGCTGCCAGCACACTTGATAGCGACAAGATTCTCAGCACCGATGGTGACGAAGTCGGCAAGGTCAAGGAGATCATGCTCGATGTGCAGACCGGGCGTATCGCTTATGTCGTGATGTCGTCGGGCGGTTTTCTCGGGATAGGCGACAAGCTGATGGCCATTCCGTGGAGCGCATTGACGCTGGACACGACCCGGAAGTGTTTTCTGCTTTCGCTGTCGTCGGAGCGCGTGAAAAACGCCCCGGGCTTCGACAAGGATCATTGGCCGACGATGGCGGATCGGACGTGGGCGACTTCGCTGCACCAGTACTACGGGCGTGAGCCGTACTGGCAGCAGCTAGGGGCGGATGACGAGTACGAGCGCGGGCGCGTTGTCGGCGCGGAAGATCTCGACCCCGATGCGCCGGAGTCCGGCGGGGTCAAGCTTTGACCGCTCGTGACGGCCAACGGCCCCTCGTGATCGTCAGTCGCTCATTGGGGGCTCGCGGCCTCGCTCGCGCGCTTCCCCGCTCTTGATTGCGACGCGCCCTCCGAGGCGCCCGCAGCCGGCGCGGCCCGTTTCACAGCCGATGCGCCCGCCGTCCCAACGGCGCCTTGCGTGCCGGGCTTACGGGCCGCACCGGACGAATCGCCGTTCATCACCGTTCCCTGGGCAGCAGCAACGCCCGCCCAAAGCAATGCTATCCATCCCGCCGCTCGCGCATACGCTTTCATCGAACACTCCCTCGGCGAAAGCCCGACGCATGACTCGGGTCACTTGCTCGCCGCCGTCTTTGCAATCGCGCTCCGCAGCTCGCGAACCTCGCGCGTCGTGACGGGCGCTGCCTGATTGCCCCAGGCGTTGCGCACGAACGTCAGCACGCGCGCCATTTCCGTATCGGTGAGCTTGCCGCCGAACGCAGGCATCTCCTGAGGCTTCGGTCCATCCTGGGTCTTGGCGGTCGATCCTCCCTCGATCAACAGCCGTACGAGCGAGGTCGTCTGCGGTGCCAGCACCACCGCACTACCGGCAAGCCGCGGGTATTTACCCGGCTCGCCCATTCCGTCGTCATGATGGCAACGCGCGCAGAAACCCCGGTACAGTCCCGCGCCCGGCTGATTGATCGCACCCGTGCGCAACACATCGACGGTACGCTGACGTTTCGCCGGATCGGTGTCGGCAAGCCCATTGCGCCGCCGCGGCACAAGCGTCTTCAGGTAGGTCGAGATCGCCTCGAGATCGGTATCGGTGAGGTATTGCCCGCTGTTCTCGATGACTTCGACCATGCTGCCGAAAGCCGCTGCACCGGCGCCGTGTCCACGCTTCAGGAACGATGCGATGTCCGCCTCCGACCACCGCCCGAGCCCGGAAGCCGGATCGCCCGTCAGGTTCGGTGCGAACCAATGATCGACGGTGCCGCCCGTCAAGAACAGGGGGTCCTTGTCGCTATAGCCGCGCTCTTCGTAAGCCGGGCCACGGCCCGTATGACACGCCCCGCAGTGCCCGAGCGCCTGTACGAGGTAGGCACCGCGATTCCACGCGGCGCCACGATTCTCGTCCGGCTTGAATCGCTCGTGCGGCGCGAAGAACTCGTTCCAGAAAACGAGCGCCCAACGTTGATTGAACGGGAACGGCAACTGCGTTTGCGGCGGCCGCTTCGGCACCGGCTGCACGCCGTGCATGAAATAGGCGTAAAGCGCCCGCATATCGTCGTCGCTGATCTTCGCGAACGACGGATAAGGCATCGCGGGATAGAGATGCTTTCCGCCCGGCGCAATGCCGTCGCGCACAGCTCGAACGAAATCCTCGTAACGGTATCGGCCGATTCCAGCCTCCGGATCCGGCGTGATGTTGCTCGACCAGATGATGCCGAACGGCGAGCGCACCGGCAGCCCGCCCGCGAATGGCGCGGAAGGCTGTGGCGGATTCCCGGCAGGCGCCGCCGTATGGCATCCCGCGCAATCGGCCGCTTTGGCCAGATACGCGCCGCGCGCGACCAACGCCGAATCGGCACTCGCGGCGTGTGCGGGCGCGGGCGTGGGCGCAGCAGGCGCCGCGTCGGCAAGCGCCAGGCGCGACGGCAAGACGATCCCCGCGGCGAACGCGAGCATGAACGCCACGCCGCGCGCAGCCCGGGCCAGTTGCAGCGCGCAAACCGCGCCGCCCGGACCCCGATCGAATTGCGCCGTTCCCTTGTTCATGATCTCAACACCCGGAAACGAGGGCGACGGCAACGTCGGTTGCCACGAGCGCGAAGAGAAACAACAGGCTGGACATGAACCCGACCTTGGCAACGAACGCCTCACCGTTCAATAACGTCCGGTCGGCGCGCGGGGGCGCGTCGTTCGCTCGATCGGCGAGGCGGCGCCAGTTGCGCCAAGACAAGCATGCTCCCGCAATGCCCACCACCAGCGCAGCGGCACTGATGCCGATGACAGCGCGAAGCGCCGCGCCCGCATACGATGCGCGCATCGGCGCATCGTAGGGAAAACAACTTTGCGCAACGAGCGCCTCCGCAATACAGACCTGCAGCGTCCATGCCGCCGGTGCGGCAAGTATTGCAACGAAAACGCGCCACGGCGCCACGGGCGTCTCGCCGATCACACGTTGTTCATTCGCGCTGTCTGCCATCGGAGCCACCATCGACAAACCGTTATCCGATCCAATAGGGTGTCAAATAGATCGTAGTGAAAATGAAGAGCCATACCACGTCGACGAAATGCCAATACATGCTGCCGATCGTCAACGCCGCGCACCGTCGCTCGTCGAAATATCCGAGCGCCGTCCATGCGTCCAGCAAGGCGAGCACCACGAGGCCGATCAGCACGTGCGCCATATGAAAGCCGGTGATCGTGAAGTAAAGCGACCCGTACAGATTGGCGAGCGGCCCGTATGGATGACCATGCCACTCGTGGAGTTGAATGCCTACGAATACGATGCCGAGCACAATCGCGATCGTCATCGATACGACGGCAGCTCGCAGACGCGCACGGCGCACCATGCGCTCGCAATACCAGACGAACCCGCTGCTCGACAGCAGAATCAGCGTATTGACGGCACCGAGCGGAAGCTTGGGCAAACCCTCGGGCGGCCAATGCCGCGTGGTCTGCACCGCGAGGTACAGATAAGTGAAGATCAGATAGCCGAACAACGCGCCCTCGGTCGCGATCAGCATCAGACAGCCAAGCCAGCCGCTGGAACGATTGCCGGCACTGCCCACGGGCACGCTGGTGCCGTCTGATCGCAGCGTCGCCGCGGAGGCGGTCTCGGCCTCGCCCTGCTCGGCCCCGTCCCAGGCGGGTCCCGAGCTTCCTGCGAAAGAGCGTGGAGGCTCGTCCATGTCAGTGCCTCGCGACCGGTTCGGGCTCGCGCTGCATCAACCGGCGCTCGGGCCACAGCCAAACGACGATCGTTGCGGCGGCGAGAAGCAGCGCGAGGCCGGCGAAATACCAGGCATGTAATGCCAGCCCCGCGAAGAAGAGCGCTGCCGTGAGGCCGAGCCAAAACGGCGCGTACGAGTCTTCCGGCATCTTCAGAATCACATACGGTGCGGCTTCGAGCGCGGTCGTCCCAAGCGCCTCGCGCCCCTGATCGAGGATATAGCCATCGGCGAGGCGCGAGCGCGGCGCTTCGCCGGCATCGCCGCCTTCCCCTTGCATTCGCCCTTCCCACAGCGGATGGCGGCTGGCGATCGTCGGCACGACGGCGAAGTTGTAAGGCGGTGGCGGCGAAGGAACGGTCCATTCGAGTGTCGGCGCATCCCAGGGATTGTTGCCCGCGATCGGTCCGCGCTTGCGGCTATACAGCACATCGACGATGAACACGGCGATACCGAGCGCAAAGATGAACGAGCCGATCGACGTCAGCAAATTGACGGTCGTCCAGCCCATATCGGCGCCGTAGGTATAGATTCGCCGCGGCATGCCGAGCAACCCGGCGATATGCATCGGGAAGAACCCGAGATTGAAGCCGACGAACATGAGCCAGAACGTGATCCGTCCAAGCCGCTCGCTCATCATCCGTCCCGTGAATTTTGGAAACCAGAAATAAATGCCGCCGACTACAGGGAACACATTGATGCCGATCAGGACGTAGTGCAGATGCGCGACGACGAAATAGGTATCGGTCAACTGCCAGTCGAGCGGCACGGCAGCCGTCATCACGCCCGAGACGCCGCCGATCACGAACAGCAGTACGAAACCGGCGAAGAACAGAAACGGCACGCGAAAAACGGGG
>NZ_JBMRBK010000100.1:0-11195 GCF_057351765.1 Trinickia sp.
ACGATTTGCGATCGAAACGGGCGAAGACACGGGCTTTCATCGGTGTGGGCTGCTGTACCTCAGCAATGACGACGCCGAATTGTCCCGTTGGGCCAGTTGGGGCGACTTTGCGAAGACCGCGGGCGTGACAACTTACATGCTAGACAGCCGGCAAGCCGCCGAGCGAGGGCAGGCGACCGGCCGCGCCTGGAAAGGCGGCGTCTTCTCCCCCAGCGATGGCACTGCCGATCCTGCGAAGGCTGCGCCGGCTGTGGCAGCCGCACTCATCAAGCTCGGTGGCAGCGTTCACCAGCAGTGTGCGGCCCGCGGCCTCGAATTGGAGGGCGGTCGGGTCAGCGGCGTCATCACGGAAGCCGGAGTCATCAAGACGAAAACCGTGGTGCTCGCCGGAGGCGCGTGGGCGTCCTCGTTCTGCCGCCAGCTCGGCATCCGTTTTCCGCAGGCCTCCATCCGCCAATCCATCCTCAGTGTGGCTCCCGTGGAGCATCCGTTGCCGGACGCCCTGTTTACTTCAGGCGTATCCGTCACGCGACGCAGCGACGGACGATACGCACTGGCCATCAGCGGCCGCGCACGCGTGGACGTCACGCCACAGTTCATACGATTCGCGCCGCAGTTCGTGCCGATGTTCGCCAAGCGCTGGCGCAGCCTCCTGCCGGGGGGGCTGGAAGGTGTTCGAGGCGGACACGAAACGTTGAAGCGGTGGCGGCTCGACGCGCCGACACCCATGGAGCGCGTGCGCATTCTCGATCCTAAACCCGACCTCCCGACGATCAGGGAAACACAGCGGCGAGCCGTCGAACTGCTGCCGGAACTGGGCCGCGCAAAGATCACCCACGCGTGGGCCGGCTTCGTCGACAGCACGCCGGACGGTGTTCCCGGTATTGGCGAAGTGCCGGGCATGCCGGGATTGATTTTGGCAGCAGGCTTTTCGGGACACGGTTTCGGTATCGGTCCCGGCGCTGGCCATTTGATCGCGGATCTTGCTACCGGTGCGGTACCGATCGTGGATCCGAAACCGTATCGGCCGAGCAGGTTCAGCGATTCGGCGTGGGGCAAGGTCGCCGATTTTTAAACTACTACGAGCCGAATCAACCTATGACGACGATTGCCGTGGTTCACACGGGACTGGTCACGGTCCAGCCGATCAAAGAGCAAATCAGCGAGCAAATCCCTGAGGCGCGTGTCATCAATATCGTCGACGACAGCCTGCTCGCCGACGTGCGAGCAGCCGGCCACCTGACTCCGGACGTTGCCAGCCGGATCCATTCGTACATGGCCAATGCTCAGGCGATGCACGTCGATATCATCCTGAACGCCTGCTCGTCCGTAGGCGAAGCTGTCGACTCGGTGCGCCACTTCGTCACCACCCCGATCGTGAAAATCGATGAGGCGATGGCAGAAGAGGCGAGCTCGGTCGGTCATCGCATTGGGGTGGTCGCAACGGTATCGACTACGCTCGAACCCACCGTTCGACTGGTTAAAAAGAAGGCGGACGAACTCGGTCGTACGGTTGAAGTGACCGAGCGGATTGCAGAGGGTGCGTTCGAGGCGCTCGTCAGCGGGGATGGCGCCCGACACGACGACATTCTGAAGCGCACTATCTCGACGCTGGCAGAGCAGGTCGACGTCGTCGTGCTGGCACAGGTTTCGATGGCGCGGCTCGTGCCGCAATTGACGGGGGTGCGGGTTCCAGTGCTCTCCAGCCCGCGCAGCGGTGTGGCTGCGCTCAAACGCGCGCTTGGAACGACGTAATCACACAATGCGCGCCGCGATACGCGGCGCTGGGTCTCAGTCGCCCGCCAATTCTCCGAGCGTGACAGGTTTGATCGGGGGGCGGATGCGGTAGTAGCCGACCGTCTCGGGTGTGACGTTGCGTGCGTGCGCGATGATTTCAGTTACCGTCAGCCCGCACATGCGCCCCTGGCAAGGTCCCATCCCGCAGCGCCCGAACGATTTCGCCTGATTGGGGCCCAGGCAACCCAGGGAAACGAAACCGCGCACTTCACCCGCGGTGACTTCTTCGCAGCGACAGACTATGACGTCGTCGGCCGGAATACGGTTTGCGTCGCGCGGCCGGTACAGGCTGTCGAGAAAAGGGCGGATGCGCTTCAGGTCAGCGAGCTTGCGGCGGTGGATCGACGCTTCGCGATCGCGTGTCGACAGGTCGATCGCGCCGAGCTGCTCCGCCACAGCGAGCCCGGCTAGGGCGCCCTGGACGGCCGCCGCCTGCGCGCCGATAATGCCGCCGCCATCCCCGGCGATGAAGATGCCGGGCACGTCGAGTTCGCCCCACAGATCGGTAACCGGTGCGAAGCACAGCTGCGCCTCGTCCCAACGATGTTGCGCACGCAACGAAAGGGGAAACTGAATGTTCGGCACGACGCCCTGATGCAGCAGGAAGAGGTTGGCGTCGATGCGATGCTCGCGCCCGTGCGTTGTGAAACTGAGCGCGGCGGCGCGCTCGACGCCGTCTTCATCCGTCTTCGCTTCGATGCGTAGATCGTCGGCCGCTTCATGGATCGGCACGCCCGCTTCGCGCAGCGTGCGGATCAGCTGCAGGCCCTTGCTGAGCATAGGCCACGCGCGCAGAGCCGATAGCATGTAGCGCTTCGCGCGCCAGCGGTCCTCGTGGCGCGTCGTATCGACGAGCGCGCGAATTGGCACGCCAGCGCGCGTGCATTGCCAGCCGAGCAAATAGAGCAGGGGGCCGCAGCCGACCAGCACGGGCGGCTGCGCCGGCACTTCACCCGCGCTCTTCAACAGGATCTGCGCGGCGCCCGCCGTCAACACGCCCGGCAATGTCCAGCCCGGAATCGGGAACGGGCGTTCCAATGCACCGGTCGCGAGAATGATGCGCTGCGCCTGAAAGCTGCCGACCTTGCCGTCCTTCAGATAATGTACACAGCGCTCCCGGGTCACGTGCCACACGGATGCATTGGCGACGTGGTGTGCGCCCGAGCGGGTGAACGCGTCGGCAATGGCTGCGCCTGCCGCGTAATCGGGACCGAGAATGTCCGTGCGACGGGCGTCGGCATGGCTGATGGCACGATAGATCTGGCCGCCGACGGCGTCCTGTTCATCGAGCAGAACGACCGAAAGTCCCGCGCTCGCCGCGCGCGCGGCGGCCACGAGCCCCGCCGGGCCTGCGCCCACGACCACGACATCGACCGGTTCGTGGGCGGGTTCAGCAACGTTTTCAACGCTCACGAACGTGATCCGGCAATTGGGCTACGACAGGCGGCAGTTCACGTGCGCCCTCTTGAGAGCGGACGCGCATGCCGTCGCGTACCGTAACCATGCAGCTCTGCCGGCTTGGCACGCCATCGATTTCCACGAGGCAGTCAAAGCACGCGCCCATCATGCAGTAGGGCCCGCGGGGCGAAGCGCCGACGGGCGTTGCACGAAACCGCGAGACTCCTGCCGTCAGCAGCGCAGCCGCCACAGAGCGGCCGCCGGGCACGTGCATCGATCGATCGTTGAACCAGATGTGGACTGGCGCATCAGCGTCGGACAAAGTCTTGAATAACGGTTGGGATGTCATGGCGCAATCAGTGAGCAGGGACCGGAATGGCGCTGGCAAGGCTGAAGCGACTGCCCGAAAATGCACGCAGTTCTTCCGGCATCGGCGCGCCGGCGATCCACGGCGCGATGCGCGTCGCATGGGCGGCGGCCAACGTCACGCCGCTGTGACACGTCACGACGAACGCGCCGGGATAGCGGGGCGACTGGTCATAGATCGGAAAACCGTCCGGGCTATAGACACGTAGGGCGGCCCACATTCGCACGAGCCGCACGTCCTTCAGGAACGGGAACGTGCGCACCCCGCGCCGCGCGATGTCGGCGAGTACGCGGGTGGTCGTGAAGTCGTCGAAGCCTGCCTCTTCCATGGAATCGCCGAACTGCACGGTGCCTTCATCGGTTTGCCGCACATTCAGCGTGGGGTGATGCAGAAACGGCGCGACACGCTCGCTGACGAGTATCTGTCCGCGGTTCGGCTCGACCGGTGCGTGAAGTCCTACCTGTGGCGCGAGCGCTCGGTTGCCGAGTCCCGCGGCGAGCACGACCTTGTCTGCGTGCCAGGTAGTGCGAACACCGTGCACCGTAAAACCTGCGCCGTTCGGCGCGATGCGTGACACGTTCTCGCCGCTCACCAGCCTGACGCCGCGCTGCTGCATGCCGACATGCAGCGCCCGCAGCAGTTTCAACGGATTCACATGGCCGTCCATCGGCGTATAGCTCGCACCGAGCACCGCTGGCCCAACCGCAGGTAGTCGCTCGCGGACTTCGCGCGCGTCGAGTAGCTGATAGGGGTAGTCGCCGGCCATTTCGCGCCGCAGCGTCGAAAGGCGCGTTTCGCGTGCCGCCAGCTCATCGTCGGAAAAGCAGAAGTGAAACCCGCCGGGCTGGCGCAGGGCGACGTCAACGCCCGTCTCGTCCGCGAGCGTCGCCGCAAGCGTCGGCCAGCGCGCTGCGGAATCGCGCGACCAGCGTGTATATGGCGTTAGGCCATAGCCCTTGCCCTGGATCCACACGAGTCCGAAATTGCCGCGTGATGCACGGAAAGCATCGTCGCCCTGGTCGAGTACGGTTACTTTTGCGCCTTCGCGCGCAAGCCCATAAGCGACGGCGGAGCCGACCAGTCCTGCGCCGACTACCAGTACGTCGCGGCGGGTGGAAGCAGATTGCTTCATCCGGCGTCTCCAGTCAGGGTCCTCAACCGAAATGGTATATCCCTCGACGCATTACCTTTTGGGGGAAACGAAGCGAAATTCAGCAGTTCCGATGTGTTTTCGGCTTACTTTCAACACTTTCCAAACGCGGCTTTCCAGACGTGGGGCGAGCGTGATTTCGCGATCGGCGATCCGGGACGGGTCAACGCTACATGATGGAGGGATGCTCGTCCTTGATTTGACATAACGCGAATTATCAACCTTTTGCTTGTATGTAAGAGCAAAGTTCTAATGTCGTATCGAAGGTGCGGACGAAAACTTGGATCTAGCTTTGACAACGCTCGCCACATGAAACCGGCGATGAGAATAATTCTCGTTTTCATTGACTTTGCAATTCACAACCTCTACGATCTCCCGCATTGCGATTAAGCCGCATACGTACCGGACCTATTCACCTCCATACTTCGATCAAAAGATGCAGGACAACAAGATGAAATTAGCGTCGCGCCGAGGAGCGCGCACCTGTTACCGCGCGCGCCCAGCGGCGTGCGCGGCTGTCGCTGTCTACGCATGGCTTGCAAGCGCAAGCGCATTCGCCCAAACCCAAGCCGATACCGAGTCGAAGGTCCCGCAAACCGATGCCACCGCTCAGGCGAAACCCGCAGATATCTGGAACCGCGATACGCTGCTCGGCGATATGGGCGGGATCCGTCCGTGGCTCGGCAAGTACGGAGCAACGCTGCAGATCACCGAGACCAGCGAATACCTCGCGAATCTCCGCGGCGGGCTAAATCGCGGTGGCGCGTACGACGGTCTGACAACGATGACCCTGTCGGTCGATACGCAAAAAGCGATCGGCTTACCGGGCGGCACATTCAACGCCAGTGCGCTGCAGATTCACGGCCGCAATCTGAGCAGCTCGAACCTCGGCACGCTCAACACCGCAAGCGGCATCGAGGCGCAGGCCACGACCCGTCTGTGGGAGCTGTGGTACCAGCAGTCGTTCCTCGACAAGCGCGTCGACGTGAAGATCGGCCAGCAAAGCCTGGATCAGGAATTCATGGGCAGCACGTATGCCAATACGTTCATCAATACGATGTTCGGTTGGCCCGCACTGCCCTCGTACGATCTGCCCAACGGCGGCCCCGCCTATCCGCTCGCCGCACTCGGCGTGCGGGTGCGCGCGCAACTGGCACCGTCCGTCACCGCGTTGGCGGGCGTATTCGATGGCGATCCCCTCGGCAACAATCCGAACAACGTCAGCGGTACGAACTTCAATCTGCACAACGGCGCCCTTTACATCGGCGAGTTGCAGTACGCGCTGAATCCGCCTTCAGAGGGCGAAGCGAACACCGGACACTCCGGCGGCCTGCCCGGTACGTACAAGATCGGCGTCTGGTATCACAACGGCCGCTTCGCCGATCAGCGCATGGGCGTCGACGGATTGTCGCTCGCCAATCCCGCCTCGACGGGTATCGCGCAGTCGCATCACGGCGACTACAGTTTCTATGCCGTCGCCGATCAAATGATTTGGCGCCCGGACCCCTCGGGCCCGAAGAGCCTCGGCGTTTTCGCGCGCGTAATGGGCGCGCCGGGGGATCGAAACCTCGTGAGCTTCGCGGCCAATGCCGGCATCGTGCTGAAGGCTCCGTTCCAGGGCCGGGACAACGATAGCGTCGGCCTTGCCGTCACCTATATCCAGGTCGGCAATCACGTCACGTCGCTCGACCGCGATCAGCTTGCATTCGGCGGCGGCCCCTACGGCGTGCGCACGCGCGAAACGACTGTCGAGGCGACCTACCAGTATCAGGTCACGCCATGGTGGATGCTGGCCGCCGACGCCCAGTACACGTTCAACGCAGGCGCAGGCCAGAATCCGAACGACCCGGCGCGTCCCTTGCGCAATACGTTCGTCGTCGGCGCGCGTGCGACGATCACCTTCTGATTGCGGCGGCGAACGCGCCCTTCGCGTGTGATCGACCTCGAGTGAATGGGAGAGCAAGAATCGGCTCGTAGATACGAGCGGCGACAGCGAACATCGATGTGACTCGACTCGATAGCCGGAGATCACAAAATGTCCGTTCGCACCGCCCCCGAATCTCCCCCCACCCGTCTTTCGCCTGCTTTTCATCGGCTCGCATGGTCCAACCTGGCCGCGCAGTCGGCCGAGCAGATCGGTCTCGCAGCGACGCCGCTCGTTGCGGTCTTCGCCCTCGGTGCGGGGGCTGGACAAACCGGCTGGCTGCAGACCGCCCAAACACTGCCGTTCTTGTTGCTTTCCATGTTGCTCGGTGTCTGGGCGGACCAGAGATCGCGCAGACAACTCATGGCGGGTGCGGAGAGCTTGCGCGCGGCGGCCCTGCTCGTCGTGCTCGCCGCGCTCGCGACCGGCAAGCTCTCACTGCTGCTGCTCGCGGTCTGCGGCTTCGTCGGTGCGTGCGGCACCGTCGCCTACAATGTCGCCGCACCTTCGCTGATTACCACCTTGGTCGAACGGCCAGCCTGGGCCGCGGCGAACAGCCGAACGGAACTCGCTCGCAGCGTCGCTTATGCCGCAGGGCCAGCACTGGGTGGACTGCTGGCGGGAACCATCGGCGCATCCGCAGCATTTATCGTCGCCGCGATGCTCTCCACATTGGCCGCTGCGCTGCTGATCGGCATCGACGAACCGTCACGCACGGCACCCACGCGCCGACACTTCGCGGCCGATCTTCGCGAAGGTGCTGCATTCGTCGCAGGCAATCCGCTGCTGCGCGCGATCGCGCTCACGGCAATCTTCTTTAACGTCGGATTCTTCACGATCCAGGCCGTCTACGTACCTTACGCGAGCCGCTATCTTGGTCTGTCGCCGGCAGGAGTGGGTGCCACGCTGGCCGCTTACGGCGCGGGGATGATTGCGGGCGCGCTGACGGCACCACGCATCGCAGCGTCGCTGCGCTTCGGGCAAATCATCGTCGTCGGACCGCTTTGCGGGCTTGCTGCCTCCCTGACGTTGTGCGCAACGCTGATCGTTCCTTCGCCGTGGCTTGCGGCGGCGGCTTACTTCCAGCTCGGTATGGGCCCCATCCTGTGGGTCATCAGCTCGACGACGCTGCGCCAGGCGATCACGCCCGAAACGATGCTGGGACGCGTGTCGGCGCTGATCAGCACCGCGACGTACGGCGCGCGCCCGCTCGGCGCGTTGATCGGCGCCATGCTCGGCGGCCCCTTCGGCGCGAAACCCTGCCTCATCGTGGCGGTGCTTGCATTCGTCGTTCAGGCTTATGTCATCTTGCGCTCGCAAGCCGCGAAGCTCGTCTCGCTGCCCGGGGCGGGCGCTTAGGGCCTGTGATCAGCGTGAACAGGCCCTAGCGCATAGGCGAATCGATGGATCGCGCGGCGAGCCGCAACGCTCGCTGCCGCGCGATCCCCGCGCCGCCCCTCGAGGCGACGCGGGGGATACCGCATCGATCACCGGCGTTGCAGGCGAATGTCGCGAGACGACGCACCGACATACACAGCGCTACCCGGCACGAACTTCCAGCCATTGCTCGCCGTATCCCAGACGCTTTGGAAGCGTGCGGGGATCGAGACACGGACATGTCGCGCCTCACCCGGATTGAGGTAGACCTTCTGCCAGCCGACGAGGCGTTTCGGCGGCTCACCGCTGTAGTTGACGCCCAGGTAGACCTGCGGCACTTCGGCGCCCGCCATCTTGCCATCGTTCTTGACGGTGAAGCTTGCCGTCATCGAATGATCCGGTCCGGGCCGGACATCGAGGTCGGAGTAGCTGAAGTGCGTATAGGACAGGCCATGACCGAACTCGAAGAGCGGAGCGATATTCTTCGCGTCATACCAGCGATAGCCCATGTTCAGCTTTTCAGCATAGACGGGGTCTTTCGGCAGCGTGCCATCGGTGCCCCACGTCGGCGTATCCTGGTCGTGCGCAGGGAACGTGACGGGCAGCTTGCCGGACGGATTGACTTTGCCGAACAACACGTTGGCAATGGCCTGCCCCCCGCCCTCGCCCGGGAACCAGGCTTCGATGATCGCGGAAACACGGTCCTTCCATGGCATCAGGACCGGATTCCCGCTTTCGACGATGACGATGGTATGCGGGTTCGCCTGTGCCACGGCTTCGACCAGTTGATCCTGATTCGACGGATTGGCGAGCGCCAGGCTCGTGAGTTCGCCGAAGTCTTCGCCCGACGACTGCGTCACCACGACGATCGCCACATCGGATTGCCGCGCGAGCGCAACGGCGCGATCGATCTCTTGCTGCGTGTAGGCCCTGAACGGCTGCGTCTGATCGCTGTTGCCGGCGAAGCTGACTTGCGCCGCGGGCGCCAGCGCCTGAATGGCCTTGACGATCGGCACGTCGAGCTTGAGCCACGGGTTGGTCCACCAACTGCATCCCGTCGCGGAGCCGAACGTCAACCCGCCGCAACCCGCGAAATTGCCAGACACAGGATCGCGCGTGTTGCCCGAACCGCCGCCCGTGAGAACGGCGGCGTCGGCGTGTCCGCCGATCACGGCGATCCGCTGCAACGCCGCGGCCGTGAGCGGCAATTGTGCGTTGTCGTTCTTGAGCAGCACCATCGATCGCTCCTCCGCGGATTGGGCGAATGCCCGGCCCGCAGCGAAATCGATCGGCGCCGGCTTCGGCGGATCGTCGAATACGCCGGTGCGAATCATCACGTAGAGCTTGCGACGTACCATGTCGTCGAGCCGCGCTTGGGAAATCTGGTGATTCGCCAGCGCCTGCTTGACTGCATCGGGCGTCAGATAGACCGTTGGCCCGACATCTTCCTCTTCATCCAGGCCGGCGTTGATCGAGGCCGCCGTGCTGTGAGCCGCGCCCCAATCGGACTGCACCTGGCCTTCGAAGCCCCAGTCGTGCTTGAGAACATCGGTCAGCACATGCGGGTTTTCGCAAGAGTAGGTTCCGTTGACGCGGTTGTAGCTGCACATCACGCTGCCGGGTCGCGCTGTGCGCGCGGCGATTTCGAAGGGCAGCAGATACAGTTCGCGCAGCGTGCGCTCGTCGATCTGGCTGTTGCCGCCCATGCGGCCGGTTTCCTGCTCGTTGCCGACATAGTGCTTGATGGTGGCGATTACCTTCTGGTTCTGGGTGCCGACGGTTCGCGCCGCCAACATCTCGCCGGCGAGGACCGGATCTTCGCCGAGATACTCGAAAAGACGCCCGCCGCGTGGCTCACGCGCGAGATTGGTGCCGCCGCCCAGGCCCATGCCAAAGCCTTGCGCACGCAGTTGCGAAGCGATGCGCGCACCGAAATCGTACGAGAGGTGCCGGTCCCAACTCGCGGCGAGCCCGATGGTTGCCGGGAACGTCGTGCTCGGCTGGGACGTGCTGCCCGAGCCCGTAGCCGAATCGACCATGTTCAAATCGGGAATGCCGAGACGCGACACACCCTGAATGAAGCCGGCTCCTCCGCCCGGAACATCGCTCATCTGATATTTCGAGTGGATCAACTGCAGTTTCTCGTCCAGCGTCATTTGCCTCACGAGCATATCGGCGCGTCGATGCGCGGCGAAATCCATACCGGGAGTGAACGACGACGGTGCGGGGTTGAAAGCCGTATCGCTCTCGCTCGCGTGAGCGCTCGCGAATGCGGCCGCCAACACCAATGCCATTGGCCAACGATTGACCTGCATGTGTCTCTCCATGAATGTGGGTTGTAATGCTCGACAACAACACCGGATCTCACTGGACTCCAGACGACGGCTCCGCGCCCCAGCAGGCACCGGCAACCTTGATGCAGGGTGGAGGCCGCTTTGCGATGGTGGGAGCGGCCCCCCGTCGCTTCGTAGGGCGGGGACCGGTACCATCGACGCGTTATGCGTAGCAAGACTCCATGACTACCGATCTTATGGAAGTAGTCTGACTACAGGCTCACTACAGTGTCAGTACTTTCCCGTAGCCGAGCATCCGCGGATGTCGCCGACGGCGCTTCGGCCGTAGGCCGCACGCCCGCTGGGTTTGCACGAAATGGAAGGATTGCGACGTTGCCCGTACAGAGGATTATCCAAGCGTCTGTATCGGTACTGTATAGGGAGGGTGCCGCTGAACGACTGTCGATCGTGCCGAGGGGCACGGTCTGTTTAGAGCGCAGCGCGGGACCGACGCCGATGGGCGTCGAGGCCGCGCCGCGACGAACCTCAACGCACCTCGGCGAGCTGTTCGAGAATAGCGGGGTTTTCGAGCGTCGAGACGTCCTGCGTGATCGCCTCGCCCTTGGCCAGCGAGCGCAGCAAGCGCCGCATGATCTTGCCCGAGCGTGTCTTCGGCAGGTTCTCGCCGAAACGGATCTCCTTGGGCTTGGCGATCGGGCCGATCTCCTTGCCCACCCACGCGCGCAGCTCGTTGGCCAGCTTCAAGGCCTCCTCGCCTTCAGGGCGCGTGCGCTTGAGCACCACGAACGCCACTACCGCTTCGCCCGTCGTGTCGTCCGGACGCCCCACCACCGCCGCTTCCGCCACCTGCGGATTGGCCACCAGCGCCGATTCGATCTCCATCGTCCC
>NZ_JBMRBK010000101.1:0-17360 GCF_057351765.1 Trinickia sp.
CTCTCGGCTCTCGGCTCTCGGCTCTCGGCTCTCGGCTCTCGGCTCTCGGCTCTCGGCTCTCGGCTCTCGGCTCTCGGCTCTCGGCTCTCGGCTCTCGGCTCTCGGCTCTCGGCTCTCGGCTCTCGGCTCTCGAACCAGCTTAAGAACAACGCCCAGCGATGCAAGCCGCGTCGCTCAAGCTATGGCGTTCTGATTGAAACTGCCCGCCACGCAAAAAGCCGCCGCTGTGCGTTCAGCGACGGTGACCTCGCATTGGGAAAACGCATCCCGCTCGCGCCGAGGGCGGTTTATGCGCATAAACCCTCGTCCAAACGACATATCGTCGCGCAAGAGCCACATTAATCATTGAAATAAAAAATCTCCCAGGTAGAATTCATCGACCTGTTACGGAGCGAATAAATTGGCAGCTGAGATCGTCGCGGTTACCCAACAGAAAGGCGGAGTCGGCAAAAGCACCATCGCTATGCATCTCGGTGCGGCTTTTCACGAGAAAGGCAAGCGGGTCCTCGTGGTCGATGCCGATGGCCAAAACACCCTCATTCATTGGTCGAGCGCGTCGTCCGACGCAGACACCGGCATCCCGTTCCCGGTCGTCAACCTCGCAGAGGCCGGAGGGCAAATTCACCGAGAGATAAAGAAGTTCATCGGCGACTACGACGTTATCGTCGTCGATTGCCCGCCGTCTATTACTGAGAAAGTCTCGGGCGTGGTCCTGCTTGCCGCATCCATTGCAGTGATTCCGACGTCGTCGTCGCCCGCTGACTACTGGTCCAGCGTAGGCCTGGTCAAGCTTGTTCAGCAGGCGCAAGTAATGAACGAGGATCTGAAGGCGGTATTTCTGCTCAACAAGACCGAGGAAAAAAGAATGCTGACGCGCGAACTCAAGCGCGCACTGGAAGACCTCGGCTTCCCATTACTGAAAACACAGATTCCGACGCGAGAGGCATACAAGCAGGCGATGGCTCTCGGTCAGACCGTATTGCAGATGAACGACCGAGGCGCAAAGCTCGCCGCGGCGGAAATTCGCGCTTGTGCCGATGAGATCGCGGCCTTGCTCCCCTGAGTTTATGCGCATAAAGGACCCTCAATGAAACCGTCCCAATTCGCCAAAGGCTTTCAAGCGCGGCCGGATACTACGAGCAGTGAAAAGCGAACGGCTCTCGATCGGCTCAACGCCATCGATACCCTCGTCAAGAATGATGCGGCATCGCCTTCGAAGCTGACGCCGAAGACGAGCACGATGACCGCTCCCGCTGATAACGATGATGCGAACGAGTCCCCCGAATACCGTGCTTGGCGCATGACCCATGGCTACACTCCGGGCCAAGTTATCGAGCTCGATCTCAAGGCCATCAAACCGAGCCCATTCAATCCGCGCCATTTCTACATCAAGGCTTCGATCGCGGAGTTGGCGGTGAATCTGGCGAAGCAAGGGCAGCAGCAGGCCATCCACGTCATTCCCGACTACGGCAACCCCGGCACCTACTTCGTCAGCGACGGTGGCCGCCGGGTCCGGGCGCTCAAGGAGGCCAACAAGGAAACGGTCAAAGCCATCGTCGTTGACCTTCCCGTCGGCATCCAAAGCTATAAGCTTGGCTACGATCTGAACGTCCAGCGTGATTCGCAGACGGTTTTCGACAACGCGGTGGTGTGGCGTCGTTTTCTCGACGAACAGCACTTCCAGAGCCAAAAGGAACTCGCAGAACATTTGGGCCTCGACGAATCGACCGTCGCGGTAGCGCTCTCGCTGTCGAAACTGCCCGAATCGATAATGCAGGAGATGGTCTCCAGGCCCGATCGCTTCGGCTCGAACATGGCCTATCAGGTCGGCCGATATCATTCCGCGCGAGGTGTCGAAGCCACGCTGCGACTGATCAACAAAATTCTCTCGGACGATCTGAGCACGCGCCAAGTCGCCGACATCGTCAAAGGCCGCACCGGCCCGCAGGAAAATTCCAAGCCCGTTGGCAGGCAGCGTTACGCTCAGCGCGTGGAGATCAAGTTGGACGGCGCGTCGGTGGGAGAGTTGAAATCCTACGGCGATGACCGCATCGAGTTGCGGCTACGTGGGCTAGCACGGGAAAAGCGCGACGAGATCCTTCGCCAGCTCGAGGCAATCCTGCTGCCCGCGCAGTAGGGCAGCGTGCCCCCAAAGACGAATCGCAGAAGAAGGGGTGGGGTAGGGCGAAGCGAGGATACAGCAGCGGCGCCTAGGCAGTCGCGCGCGAATGGCGAAGGGTGAAGGCGAGCAGATCGCCGTCCGTCGGCTCACCCCAGGTCTTGCGCGCGAGCCAGTCGAAAAATGCCGTTTCGACCAACTTCGAATTGAGTCCACGGCGGCGCCATTCGTCGCGCATGTGCGCACCGAGCTCGGCCAGGGTGTCCTCCTCGAACGAGCGCCTAGCCAGCTCCTGCTCGGACTGGCCTTGCTCCTCGTAAAGCGCCTTGGCTTCCTTGCGCCGGTAGGCGCCATATTCGTCGACGAGCCGTGCCTTGAGTTCGTCCGTAGGTGCCGAGATAGCCGAAACCTTGGCCGCACCTTCAGCCGGCGCCGGAATCTCCACGGCAGGCGCATAGCCTTTTTTCAGGGCGTCCTTGAACAAGGCAGGCGCGCTGCGAACGGGGGGCAACGTGGTACTGCGCATGCGTTGCTCGGTCATCTGCAGCGCGGCGCGGATCCGATTCTCTTCACTATCCGCATAAAGCGTTTGCGCTTCCTTGAGCGGAATGCCGAGCTTCACCATCCTGTCCACGAGCGTGCTGTCGAATACGTTCGGATGTTCATCCAGCGCGAGCATGGGCTGTTTGCGCTCGGTCACCCGAAACTGTATCTCCGCCACCCTGCGTCCCTCGCGATGTTCGATCAACTCGACGAAGATGTTCGTCACCGCATTTACTTCGGCGATAGCGGGCCGCAGGTAGTCGCGTTTGAAGTATTTGTACTCGCGTTTCGCTTCGTCGCCAGCTTCCGTATCGGGCGTACCGGAAAGAATCGGCCGCCACCACGCCCACGATTCGCGCATGGTGAGGTGGCTCGGATTCGTCAGGTAGCGAACACAAATCTCGTACAGCGCCAGGCCCGCGCTGCTGCGCAGTTGGCTTTGAAACTGCAGGCTCAAGCGCGCATACTGCACCGGGTCGAGGAGCTTTTTCTTGATCTTCGGCGCGAACGAAAACTCCACCCACACGCGGCGCGTGGCAGGGTCTTCGAGGATTTCCGCATCGGCGATCAGCGTCGAGATACCCCACTTGCGCCCCGGCTTCTGGCTGGACGTGCCCTGGCTCCATTCGACCTGCACGGACACCATGCGACGCAGATGTTCTTTGACGAGCGCGGTGTCGTTCGAGTCGAAGGCGGAGTTCGCAACGATGTCCGACAGCAGTGCCCTGTAGGTATCGCCCGAATCGTCCGCTTGCTGCGCAACAGCAAGCAGGACATTGAACAGTTTGCGGGTGAGCAGCGTGATTTTGCCGCTCTTCGGCTGAATCGCGATGGCCTCGACCGCTTTGCGCAACTCGGCGGAGCTTGGACTCACCACATCGGTTTTCTTCGCGCGCTTCGTTGCCATGCGTCAGGTCAAGAAGAGATTTGCCAAGAGCATACCGGAGTGCGGTGAACCTCGTCTACAGGCAGGCTCTCACCGTGTTCGGTGAATCTGGCCAAGAAACGGCGCCTCACCTCGGGTGAATCCCGAAAACGCTCACCTACCGGGAAGACGGAGTCGCGCAACGAGCGTTGTCTGTTGAGGCATAGCGCAAAATAAGCGATCGACAGTCGGTGCGAAATGCCTGCGTAGGGTCCTGAATAAGCTCACTTTATCGATTGTCGCGATTTCACGACGAACCCACGCTCCATCCCGCCGAACCCCGCTTTACTCGCAGTCTGACTCACATATTCCAGATGGTCGAACTCGCGCGCTCACATCTCAACCGACGAGCGCGGAGCTGCGAGCAATAGGCAACGCGGCTGCAAATCGCAACGACGTCCGCAACCTGGCGTACCGAAATGCGCTTGCGGGGTCGCGCAGTCGCGGTATCGGCTCGCAGCAGATACCGACGGTGCATCCCGAAACTTCTCACCTCACATAGCCCACAAGGCCCGTCCAGTCGCGGTCCGGAACCGCAACGCCCGAAAAACGGCCTCCGCTATAGTCCCTGAAAACACTCACCTTTGCGCCCCGCGACGAGCGATCCGACGGTCGTCGACCCCGCATCCGCTCACCCCCGCAAAGTCTCACCCGTCGATCGCGGTCCAGCAAATTTATCTGTCGCTACCTACACTTAGAGACAACTCCTCGAGAAACCTCTTTCATCGCTGTATCTCCTGTATTCCCTCACCTCAGACGGACGGACCTTGGATGAACGAGCTATACCGCCATCTACGAAAGCCCCCCGCAAACCCTCACCTTTGCGTCTACCGGACTCCCCGATACGCACTCACCAATCAATGTCGGTGCGGCTTACTGCGAGAGTAATGACTAACTTCCTTGGTCCTCGGAGGTGACCGGCCTCAATGTCTCCCGCAAATACTCACCTTCGGGCGCGCGGAGGCATGCTCCTGTGAGATGGCGCAGCAGTTTCGCAAAGCTCCCGAAAAGGCTCACCGTAGAAGACACCGCCGGTGAGCAGCCCAACGCGCGAAGGCCGCCGACAGGACACCATCGGCACGGTCCCGTAAAAGCTCACCCTTCACAGGACCTTTCCTGCAAAGTGCGATGTCCTCCTGAAAAGCCTCACCTCAGATGGGCCATGGTTCCCGTGTTTGCTCACGTTGGCCTCTGAGCGGGGTAGATTGGAGGCGTAAACCGAGGTGCGCAGCGCTCCCGGAAAACCTCACCTGCTCGATGGTGCTCGCGGATCCGCGGGCCACGGAGAGCGTGACGCTGGCGCCCGACCGGTCCCGTAAAGGCTCACGTTTTGGCGAGCCCGTCTTCGGTCCGGCTCCCGAATCCGCTCACGACCTATCCCGCAGCGGCTCACGGTCATTCCCGAACCTCATCACGCAACGCTCCCGCAACGTCTCACGATTGCCCCTGCAAAAGCTCACGTTGCACCGCGCAAACCCGTGAGCAGCAAGGGTTTGCGGAGTCGTTAACGTTTTTAAATAAGGTTCAAGGGTGTTTACTTCTATGACTCTCAAGAAAGACCGTCGTGTATCGTTGAAAAATTGTTGGAACAATCTTCACGAGCTTGGGACACACCTGTTCGTGAAACATGGCGTCTATTAACGCTGCTTCAGCACATCCCTTTACAATCAAAGACTTGATTCAGCTCCTTCGCTTTGTTTCACGGATCTGCTTGAACAGCCCCGCCGTACAAGCCCTTGTATCGACGATGAAGCGGGTCGGTCGCCAAAAAACGACAGTTCGATGTTCGCTCGTATTGCCTGCTACGTAATCCGTTATGATCCGCACACATTGAAACCGAGTTTGCACCCATGTCCATCCTAGACGAGCAACGACAGCTCATCCGGCAAGAGCTGGAATCGATGAAGGCCCGCGGGCTGCATCGTCGCGAATTGTCGCTCCATGCGTGCAAGCGGTTGTTTTTCGATTTGGGCATCCGTCCTTCGATGGCTGCTGTGCGGGAGCTGACGCAAACCGGTAGCGCAAGCGACATCCCCAAAGACATCGATCATTTCTGGGAGCGTATTCGCGAGACTTCGAAGGTCAAGGTCGGCGCCGGGGCGATTCCACCGTCGCTGGAAGACAAAGCCGGAGAACTGCTCGGCGAGCTCTTCGCGCAGGCACTCGCGCATGCGAAAGAAATGCTGGAGACCGAGCGCCTCGAAATGCAGGCAACTCTCGAAGAGGCTCAACGCCGCGTGCGTGATGCCGAGGTTCGCCAGGAAACGCTGAACGAGGCGCTCCAACGCAGCGAGTCTCTCGCCCAGACTGCTTGGGCACGGGTACGCGAACTCGAGGCCGAGTTCGCCAGCGAGCAGACACAACGCGCATCGAGTCACGAGACATTGACCTCCACCGCAGCGCGGCTCCTGGCCGACAACGAAAAGCTCGGCCGGTTGCTCGATGACGAACGCACGACGAACGCAAAATTACGCGAGCGCATCGATTCGCTTCAGGCGGAAATGCGGCAAAACGCGGAGCACTACGCCACCCAGATCAAAGATGCGATCGCCGAAGCCGAGCGCCGAGTCAAGCCGATGCTCGTCGAGCTCGATTCGTTGCGCAGTATGGCCAGTACGTATCAGGCCGGCATTCGCGATGCCAGCCGGAAAGAATTCGACTTCATTCAGCAATTGAGTGCCGCCAAGGGAAAGGCCGATCGCCTCGAAACGCAGGTGCGCGGGCAGTCCGACGAAATCGACGCATTGACGCGCGAGCTCGATGCGCTGCGTGCGCGCTCCGCGGTTTCGCCGGAATTAGCCGATGTGGTCTGCGAGCTTGCACTCGCCGGCCAACTGAGCGATGCGCATTTCGCCACGCTCGGAACGTTGCTCGATGGGCATGTATTGCTGCCCGCTCGTTGTCCGAAGTGTCCGGACGGCGAACCGGAACTCGGTCAACTCGACGATGGTTACGAATTGCTGTGCCCTGAATGCGAGCATTCGTCGGGTGTCGGCCATTCGCGGCTCGAAGCGGTGACCCGCTTCATGAGCGGGCACGGCACAGCTTCGCATGCCTGACGAGTCGACTTGCCTGCGACTTGGTCCGCCGGGGGCCCGACGCTCGAGGTGAGCTTTTTCGGGATGGCTTGCGTGAGTGTTTCCGGGAGCCACACCGGCATGCACGCGCCGCTTGGCCGCGCTAGCCTCGAGCGTGGGGTGACCGGTCCGCCTGCCTTCGCGTGCCGCCGGCCGGCGGTTTTTCCTGTGCTTCTTCATACGCCGCGACCGCGAACGCCAGCGCGGCTGGCAGCGCATTCGATCGCCCGAACGTGGCGGGGTCGTCTGTTTCTGGATAAGCCAGGTCCGCCGGGCGCTTGAACAGATCCAGGATGAACGCTTCGTGGCGGCTTGCGAAACCGAGATCGGCAAGCGCCTCGGCTTCGATGGCATGAAGCAGGCGCCAGGTCAGCGGCACGCCCTGGACGATGTAGCGCCCCGCAATGTGGCGGACGATTTGTTCGAGGTCGCGGGCTGCCGCCCGCAAGCGTATTGCAGCGAGGTCTTGTTCTCTCATGGCCGGTTTGAATATCGAGATAACCTGTACAAATATACAGTATCCGGACCAAAGACTGCAGCCAGTCGAGCGTTGAAATTATCCGTGGATGACGACGAGCAACGCTTTGGCTTCACCTTTGCCAGCGTTGCGCACCGCGTGATCGACATCCGCCACGTAACGCGCGGTATCCGCGGTTTTCAGGCGCTTGACCACGCCATCGACCTCGACCTCGATCGATCCTTGCAGCACGGTGAGGTGTTCGCGCGTACCGGGTTCGTGGGCATTGGAGACGAGAGCGCCGCCGGCTTGCAACGTCAATTCATACCATTCGAATTTGCCGGCCAGCTCGATCGGGCCCCATACGCGCAGTTGATACTTCGCTTCGTGCCCGTCGAGCGTCGGAATATCGTGTGGACCTGCCACGACGACGGTCTCCGGCGCTTTGTGCGTTGCGAACAACTGGTCCAGGCTGACGCCGAGCGCGTTCGTCAACCGCCATGCGACAGCGATAGTGGGGTTTGCTTTGTCGCGCTCGATCTCCGACAGCATCGACTTCGACACACCCGCTGCGCGAGACAGGTCGTCGAGCGTCATCTTGCGATCCATTCTGAGCCGCTGAATTTGCTCACCGACGCGCGGTGGCGCGGCGCTGGGGGCGCCTGCTCCAACCGCGGGTGAAGACGCGTGCGGGCCGCGCCGGTTGCCCGTGCTTGCCATTTGGTTTCCGATCGCTTAAAGTTGTTCGATATATCGAACTTGTGTTCGAAAAATTGAAATCGTCCGCTATCGGCGATGACCGACTATAACAGCTACATGCGCGTATCGACCCGTGATCCGGGAAGCGCGCGATTCGAACCGACTCTCACAGGAGCAGCAACGATGCGCGAAACTTATCTTGCCCATTTGCGCAAGACGATCGACCAGATCCGAGCCGACGGTTTTTACAAATCCGAGCGCGTCATTGCCAGTCCTCAGTCCGCGGCTATCCAGCTGGCAAACGGCGAAGACGTGCTCAACTTCTGTGCGAACAACTATCTCGGTCTTGCGAATGACGCCCGCATGATTGCAGCGGCGAAGCAAGGGCTCGACAACGACGGTTTCGGGATGGCATCGGTGCGGTTCATTTGCGGTACGCAGACGGTGCATAAGACGCTCGAACATGCCATTTCGGAATTTCTCGGCACCGAAGACTCGATTCTCTATTCGAGCTGCTTCGACGCAAACGGTGGATTGTTCGAGACGTTGACGGACGAGAACGACGCCATCATCAGCGACGAACTCAATCACGCGAGCATCATCGACGGCGTGAGGCTTTCGAAAGCCAAGCGTTACCGTTACAAGAACAATGACCTGGCAGACCTCGAAGCGAAGTTGCGCGAAGCCGATGCGGCCGGGGCACGCTTCAAGCTGATTGCGACCGATGGCGTCTTTTCGATGGATGGCATCATCGCGAACCTGGCCGGCATTTGCGACCTGGCCGATCGTTATGGCGCGCTCGTGATGGTCGACGATTCGCACGCGGTCGGCTTCATCGGCGAACACGGCCGGGGCACGCCCGAACACTGCGGCGTCGAGGGCCGCGTGGACATTCTGACGGGCACGCTCGGCAAGGCGCTCGGCGGCGCGTCGGGCGGCTACGTCGCGGCGCGCCGCGAAATCGTCGAACTCCTGCGGCAGCGTTCGCGTCCATACCTGTTTTCCAATACCCTCACACCCAGCATCGCAGCGGCATCGCTCGCGGTGCTCGATCTCTTGCGAAGCGATGAAGGTGCCGAACTGCGTCGCCGGGTGCGTGCCAACGGTGAGCGTTTTCGGGAGGCGATGAGCGCAGCCGGTTTCACGCTCGTACCGGGCGAACATCCGATCATTCCCGTCATGCTGGGGGATGCCCAAATCGCTTCACGCATGGCGGATGCGCTGTTGCAAGAAGGCGTCTACGTCATCGGGTTTTCTTATCCGGTCGTGCCGAAAGGGCGTGCGCGCATTCGCACGCAGATGAGCGCGGCACACACGCCCGAACAGATCGATCGCGCGATCGATGCGTTCAAGCGAGTCGGCAAATCGCTCGGCATCGTTTGAGAGAAGGAGCGAAACCATGAAAGCACTGGCGAAACTCGAGCGTGCTCCTGGCTTGACGCTGACCCGTGTGGCCAAACCCGAGGTCGGTCATAACGATGTCATGATCCGCATCAAGCGGACCGCGATCTGCGGGACCGACATCCATATATGGAAATGGGACGACTGGGCGCAAAAGACGATTCCCGTGCCGATGCATGTCGGCCACGAGTACGTTGGCGAAATCGTGGCTATGGGGCAGGAGGTGCGCGGTTTTTCGATCGGCGATCGCGTATCGGGCGAAGGCCACATCACCTGCGGCTTTTGCCGCAACTGCCGAGCCGGACGCCGGCATCTGTGCCGCAATACGGTGGGTGTCGGCGTCAACCGCGCGGGTGCATTCGCCGAATTTCTCGTCATTCCCGCATTCAACGCCTTCAAGATTCCCGATGAGATCTCCGACGATCTCGCCGCCATCTTCGATCCCTTCGGCAACGCGACGCATACGGCCCTGTCGTTCAACCTCGTCGGAGAGGATGTCTTGATCACCGGTGCGGGCCCCATCGGCATCATGGCGGCCGCGATAGCGAAGCATGTGGGCGCGCGCAACGTGGTGATCACCGATGTCAACGACTATCGTCTGGCACTCGCGCGCAAGATGGGGGCGACCCGTGCCGTGAATGTCGCGCGCGAATCGCTGCGCGATGTCATGGCCGAACTGCATATGACGGAGGGCTTCGATGTGGGCCTCGAAATGTCGGGTGTCCCGAGCGCGTTCACGAGCTTGCTCGAAGCGATGAATCACGGCGGCAAAGTTGCGTTGCTCGGCATTCCCCCGGCGCAGACGGCGATCGACTGGAATCAGGTCATCTTCAAGGGCCTCGAGATCAAGGGGATCTACGGTCGGGAAATGTTCGAGACCTGGTACAAGATGGTCGCGATGCTCCAAAGCGGGCTCGACTTGTCGCCGATTCTGACGCACCGCTTTGCGGTCGCGGACTACGAACAGGCATTCGCCGCGATGTTGTCGGGCGAAAGCGGCAAGGTGATTCTCGACTGGACCGACGCTTGAGAGGTTGAGGCCGTCGACGACCGTCGGCCCCTATCGGGCTTCGGCGTCCGCGTGCCGTGCGAATTCGGCTTCGATTCTCACCCGCACATCGTCGCCGACCGCGGGGTACCACGTCCCGAGTCCGAATTGCGAACGGCTGAAGTGTCCTTGCGCGGAAAAGCCGAGCTTGTCTTCTTTCGTCAGCGGATCGACGCCGTAACCGTTGAATTTCATATCGAGCACCACTGGCCGCGTGACGCCGCGGATCGTCAAATTCCCTTCGAGCTTGCCCTCGGCGTTGCCCGTGCGCATGACGCGCGTGCTGACGAAGCGAATCGTTGGATGGTTCGCTGCGTCGAACATATCCGGTCCTTTCACGAGCTTGTCCAGCAGCGCTACGTTGGTGTCGACGCTCGATGCGTCGATCGAGACGTCCACGGTGCTCGCTTCCATGCCGCCCGGCTTCCAATCGAGCGTCCCCTGCGCTTTATCGAAACGCATCGTAAAGCGCGAGTATTTCAGATGGTCGACATCGAACGTAATGCTCCAATGATGCGCGTCGAGCGCGTAGCTGCCCGCGGGAACGCGCGCTTCGTCCGTGCCGACGGTATGCGTCACCACCCGCAATGGGGTGCATGCGGGCAGTAAAACGGTGCTCGTGGCGATCAACGCGAACAGCATGGCGTACGCGGCTTTAACGCTCGCTGTCTTGAGTTCTTTCATTGGAGTGGTTGGGCGATCAGTCGGGCTTATAGCTTATATGCGAAACCTCGATTGACAAGGTAGAACGATCGTTCTACCTTAGCGCCATGGCAAATGCGGATCGACATGGCACCGGCGAGCACGAGCATGAATGCGGCTCGGCGGGGAGCAGCGTGCGCGACAAGCTGCTCGACGCCGCGGAGGCGCTCGTTTATGCGGGGGGTATTCACGCGACCGGCGTGGACGCCATCGTCCGGCAGTCCGCGACCACGCGCAAAAGCTTTTATACGTACTTCGAATCGAAAGATGCGCTGGTGGCCGCTGCGTTGCGGCGGCGTCATGAGCGCTGGATGAGCTGGTTCGTCGACGGCACGCGGCGCAGCGGGAAGACGGCCCGCGAGCAATTGCTGGGGATGTTCGAGGTGCTGCGCGAATGGTTTGCGTCGCCGGACTTCCATGGGTGCGCGTTCTTGAATGCGTCGGGCGAGATCGGCTGCGCCGAAGACCCGATTCGTGTGGTCGCACGCGAGCACAAGGCGCAGTTGCTGCAATTCATTCGCGTGACGTGCGACGCCTATGTCGCGGACACAGGCCGAGACACAAAAGCGGCCGCATCGCTTGCCAGGCAATGGCTGATTCTGATCGACGGGGCCATTGGCGTGGCACTCGTGAGTGGCAGTGCCGGCGCGGCGCGGGATGCGCGCGCCGCGGCCATGACGTTGCTCGATGCTCGCGCATCGGTATAGCGGCGCGCTCTTGCGAACAAAGACTTTCTCACTAGCCCGAACGTAAAGGAGAGACCATGTCAGATCCGAATCAATCGAACGAATCGCGGCCGCCATTTCCGCCCTTCACTCGCGAAACCGCCATTCAGAAAGTGCGCGCCGCCGAGGATGGATGGAATACGCGCGAACCCGAGCGCGTCGCGCTCGCTTACACGCCGCAAAGCGTCTGGCGCAACCGTGCGGAATTCGTCAATGGCCGTCCGGAAATCGTTGCGTTCTTGCGGCGCAAATGGGCCAAGGAGCTCGATTACCGGCTCATCAAGGAGCTTTGGGCGCACGACGGCAACCGGATCGCCGTGCGATTCGCTTACGAGTGGCACGACGATTCGGGCAATTGGTTTCGCTCCTACGGCAACGAGAATTGGGAATTCGATGCAAATGGTTTGATGGCGCGCCGGTTCGCGTGCATCAACGATCTGCCGATACGCGAAAGCGATCGGCTTTATCGCTGGCCGCTGGGGCGCCGGCCGGACGATCATCCAGGGTTGTCCGATCTCGGGCTCTGAGGTTGGTTGTCCGTCCACGCGTAAACGGCGCCGGTTCGATCTGTTCCAACCGAGCGTGTCTTCGGTTCCTCGTGCGCGGTTTGCCGGCGTATTGCGGTACAGTGCGCGGCTAGCGGCCTCGAGCCGTACGAACGAGAACTCATGGCCGGCGCCAGACCGGCGAACGGAGCGGACATGCATCGTTGGAAAGTGGTGGCGCGCTACGCGCGGAAATCGATCGCGCGCGCGGCCTTGTCGACGGCGACTATTGCCTCGGGTGTCCTGTCGTCATCAGTGCCGGCGCATGCGGCCAACTGGTGCGGCAGCGGACTCTGGATCGACGCGATGATTGCGTCACATCACATTCATCCCGAGCAGTCTTTCGAAGACGTGAATCCCGGGCTCGGCGTGGAGTGCTGGCTCAACGGGCAATGGGCGTTGACCGCAGGCGGGTTCCGGAATTCGCTTGCTCGTCCGTCGTGGTACGGCGGGGGCGTGTGGGCGCCCGAATTCGCTCACTGGGGATTCGTTCGGCTCGCCGTCATGGGCGGCATCATCTCGGGCTACAACTACGGCAGATGGGGCATCGGCCACGATCATTCGATCGGGCCGGTGGCCGCACCGCTCGTCATGGTGACGTATAAGCGCGTTGGCATGAATTTCATTCTCGTGCCACCGATTCCTTCCGACAATCTGCCTTTCACGATCGGGTTTCAATTGAAGTTGGGGTTTTAGGCAATTGTGCGGCCCCTACGGATACAGATCGACGTAGCGATTTCAGGCGAGCCTGCATGCCTTCAATGTCCGACATCTTTGCGACGTTCGTATTGGCGACCAGCACCGCCGTCGCGCTCTCGGTGCTGATCTATTACTTCGTGACCGGCGTCGTTCCTATGTCATCGAGCCGCGCGGAGGCGGCCGAAGTGATTGCCTTGCTGAAAGAGGCTGGCGTGCCGGAGCAGGCGGTTCTATACGAGCTCGGCTGTGGCTGGGGCATGCTCGTGAGCGCGTTGGCTCGCGCTTTCCCCGAAGCACGCATTCACGGAATCGAAATATCGCCATTCCCCTACTGGGTCGCGCGTTTGCGAACGCGGCATTTACCCAACGTCCGCCTGCAAAGAGGCAACTTCTTCCATTGCGATCTGCGCGACGCCGATGCCGTTGCCTGCTATCTGATGATCAAGCCGATGCCGAAGCTCGCCGCCTTTCTGGACACCATGCTGAAGCAAGGTACCCCGGTGGTGTCCCTCGCGTTCGGCTTTCGGGACCGGCAAGCGGCCGCGGCGCGAAAGGTATCGGGGTTGCCAGGCACTGCCACGCTGTACGTTTGGCCTGCGCTTCGTCGGCAACCGTCGAGCACTCAGCGGTAACCGCGTCTTCGCGCTCATCCCGCGTTATCGGCGCGAGCCCGCAATGGCTGCCAACCAGGCGGCCCATGGTGAGCTTTTACGGGAAGGGTGCACGCGAGCGCGACGCGACGGACTGGCGCCCCGCACAGAAGTTCGTAGAAAGAGGGCTCGCCACAGGCGAGGTTCCCCGGGCGCACCGCTTGAATCGCCTACCGTCACCGCCTACTCTTTAAGACCCGCTGCCCGACGGTAGGCGGGTTCACCAGAATGCGATGAACGGAGACGATCGAAGTGGCTATCCCACCGACAACAGACATTGCGCACGTGATCGAACTGACGTTGAACGTCAACGGCTCCGCACATCGTTGCGTGCTCGATACGCGCACCACATTGCTCGATGCCTTGCGCGAGCATCTCCATCTCACCGGTACGAAAAAGGGCTGCAATTTCGGCGAATGCGGCGCGTGCACGGTGCATCTCGACGGGCAGCGCGTGAACGCGTGCATGGTGCTCGCGGCGCAGGCCGACGGACGCGCGGTCACGACGATCGAAGGGCTTTCGCAAGGCGAAACGCTGCATCCCATGCAGCAGGCTTTCATCGACTGCGACGCTTTTCAATGCGGCTTTTGCACGCCGGGGCAGATCATGTCCGCCGTCTGTTGCGTGCGGGAAGGTCATACAAAAAGCGATGCCGACATTCGAGAGTGGATGAGCGGCAACTTGTGTCGATGCTCGTCATACCCGCAGATCGTCGAAGCCGTCAAGGCTGGGGCAAGCGCGCCGAACGGAGGGCAATGATGGAGCCATTTACCTACGCGCGCGCCGGCGATGTCCAGGATGCGCTGAAGCGGTTCGGCGAACGGACCGCGCTGTTGGCCGGCGGCACCGAGCTGCTGAACTGGATGCGCCTCGGTATCGAGCACCCTGCTCACATAGTGGACATTTCGCGTCTGCAGGACTTGAAGGGAATCGAAAGCATCCCGGGCGGGAGCGGACTGCGTATCGGTGCGCTCGCCACGCTCAACGAGGTTGCACTCAATCCGCGTGTCGCGAACGACTTTCCCGCGCTGTCCGAAGCGTGCCTCAAGGCCGCCTCGGCTCAGTTGCGCAACCTCGCTTCGATCGGCGGCAACCTGTTGCAGCGCACGCGCTGCCCTTACTTTCGTTCGGACGAAGTGCTTCCCTGCAACCGGCGTGTGCCGGGTTCAGGGTGTGCGGCACGGCACGGCATCAACGAGAAGCACGCGATCTTCGGCTGGACCGACGATTGCGTCGCAGTTCAACCGTCCGACCCCGCAGTCGCGTTATCGGCGCTCGAGGCCGATATCGTCATCGAATCTCCGCGCGGCACGCGTCGGGTCTCGGCGGCGGACTTTCATACGTTGCCCGCCGACGACCGCGGCATTCGAAAGCACAACGTCATGGACGACGACGAACTGATTACGTCGATCGAGCTGCCCTGCGCGATGCCGAATTCAGCCTATCTGAAGGTCCGCGAACGAGAATCTTACGAGTTTGCGATTGCCTCTGCGGCGGTAGGGCTCGAACTCCATGGCGGTGTGATCCGCCAGGCGCGGATTGCCCTCGGGTCCGTGGCGATGCGGCCGTGGCGCTTGAGCGGGGCCGAACGCAATCTGCAAGGGCTGGCCGTTGCATCGCCCGATGCGCGTCGAGCGATCGAGCAGGAATTTGCTGCCGCCCGCGCGCTTTCGCACAATGCACACAAGATCGTGATCGCGCGTAACGCCGCATGGCGCGCGCTTCAGTTGGCGGCGCAACGCGCCGAAGGAGGTGCCGCATGAGCATCGGCGAAGCGTTGCCCCGTCCGGATGGGCCCATCAAGGTAACAGGCCAGGCGAAGTACACCGCCGATCAACGGCTCGATGGGGCGCTTTTTGTGGTCCTGGTCGGCTCGCCTGTGCCTGCGGGTACGATTCGGCAGATCGACACACACGAGGCCGGGTCGGTGCCGGGTGTGGTTCGCGTATTGACGGTTGACGACATGCCGCACTTTGCGAACGTGACGGCACCCTCGGCCATCACCTTGCTGCCGATGCAGGACACGACGATTCGCCATCACGGCCAAGCGATTGCCATCGTCGCCGCCGAGCGCCTCGAACAAGCGGAGCAGGCCGCGCGACTCGTGCGAGCCGACATCGAAGTCTCGCCCTTCGTTGCGCAAAGTGAAGGCGCGGCGGTCATCGCAACGGAAAATCTCTACGCACCCGCCGAGTTTTCGAAGGGTGACATCGCTCGGGGGTTATCGAGCGCCGCGCATCGGCACGAGGCCGATTACCTGCAACCTTCGCGGCATCACAACCCGATGGAGCCGTCAGCCGTCCAGGCGGTCTGGGACGGCGACGAGCTGACGATATTCGATACGACCCAGCACGGCTACAACGTGCAGGCCGTGCTCTCGAGCGCGTTCGGCGTCAGGCCCGAGCAGGTGCGTGTCATTTGCCACCACACCGGTGGAGGTTTCGGCTGTAAAGGTTTCGTCTGGCCGCATGAGCTGCTTGCCGCCGCGGCTGCCCGTGTGCTGCAACGCCCGATCAAGCTGGTGTTGAGCCGGGCTCAGATGTATTCGATGGTCGGCTATCAACCGGACATGCGTCACCACATGGTGCTTGGGGCCGAAGCTGACGGGCGCCTGAGTGCGTTGAGCCATGACGTCGAAAACGTGACGTCGATTGCGGAGCAATTCGTCGAGCATGCGACGTCCGCGTCGCAGGGCGTCTATGCGAGCCCCGCGATTCAGACGAAACAGAAGGTGCGGCATGCGAACGTGAATCATCCGACCGCCATGCGCGCCCCGTGGGAGGGACCGGGCTTGTGGGGGCTGGATTCGGCGATCGATGAAATGGCCCATCTCGTGGGTATGGACCCGCTTGATTTTCGTCTCGCCAACTATGCGGAAACGGACCCGGCGACAGGCAAGCCGTGGTCATCGAAAAAACTGCGCGAGGCCTACGCCGAAGGCGCGCGCCTCTTTGGCTGGTACGAACGTCCCCGGGAGCCGGTACGCGATGGACCGTGGCTGCTCGGCAGCGGCATGGCGACGAGCTCGATGGGATGCTTTCGATTTCCGTCCGTGGCGCGCGTACGGCTCAACGCGAGTGGCCGAGCGACGATCGAAACGGGCTGCCACGATATCGGCACCGGCACGTTGACGATTTTTCCGCAGATCGCGGCGGATGTTCTCGGCGTGTCGCTCGATCAGGTATCGCTGTCGATGGGCGATACGGCATTGCCGAAAGGCGGGCCGACTTACGGATCGTCTTCGACGATGGGTGTCGGTGCCTCGGTTCTCTACGCGGCGCGTTCCGTGCGGGCTCAGCTAGCGGAACTTGCGGGCGTTCCGGATTCGCAAGCCGAGCTGGCCGATGGCCGGATCCGGCGTAGCGGCAGCGACGAGCGCGGGCAATCGATTTTCGAGCTCATGCGTCAGGCCGGACGGGCGGAGCTCAGGGCCGACGGCGAGTTCAGCTTGCCGGGCGGCGCGCCGTTCAATGCGAACGGCGAGGGCAGCGACGTAGCCATTTCGACGTTCGGCGCAATCTTCGTCGAGGTGGCCGTCGATCCCGAACTGGGCTTGCTGCGGCTGCGGCGCGCGGTCGGCAGCTATAGCGCGGGGCGCATCATCAATCCGCGCACGGCGCGCGCCCAGATGATCGGCGGCATCATTTGGGGCTGGGGCATGGCGGCGATGGAAGGCACGCATCATGAGCCGACATTGGGGCGGTGGCTCTCCAGAGATCTTGCTGGCGTGGCGGTGCCCGTCAATGCCGATATTCCGTCCGATATCCAAA